>CAYZCZ010000018.1:1294-2946 GCA_964477125.1 uncultured Candidatus Saccharibacteria bacterium
GACCGTAGTGAAAAAATACGAACATATAACTTCCCTCAAGATCGAATTACGGACCATCGAATAAATTATTCCAGATCAAATATACCCGCTGCTCTAGCCGGTGATATTCAAGACCTAATCGACGAACTCCAAACAGCTGAACGCCATCTGCTACAAAATAACTAAAGTATACCGTTATTATGGGTTAATAAATATTTATACCTTTTAGAACTGTTCTAAAGCCTATCTCCTGTTATCAGTAATTAGCTTCTCGCTTTATATGTTAGATCTACTGCTCATCTACCTACTTGCCTGTTGTAGCATTTTTGCAAGTAGTTGACGAGATTCTCTTGATACGGCGCCAATTCCTGATGGATTTCGTGGGTCAACACTCCATTCTGGAGATCCTGGTTTTAAGCCATCACGCTGTAGTTGTTGCAACGCATCGTATGACTCTTTGTCAAAAGTTATCTCACCGCTAGAAAGTCGATCACGAAAATCAGCGAGGTCAACACCAGCACCTTGAGCAACTTCACTGAGGACTTTTTCGGGGATACCTCCATTAATATAACGCCTTGCTTGTCCAGTGAATTGAAGCTTAGGTGAGATCTTTTCATGTGCCTTAGAGTTTATTGGTCCATTTGATTGAACTGATTCGTTTGTCTGTTCTGGCTGCTCTACCTCTTGTATTTGTTCAGGTTGTTCTAGCTGATCTGGTCTTGATGAAACTAATACTTGGGCATCCAACTGTTCTACTGTATGCTCAATGACTGCCTGGGCCGTTGACAACTCTTCAGGGTCCGCAGGCGCTCCGTCCACAAAAAGATCTCCTTTTTCTTGTCCTGGGCTATTATCAATTCTTACATCCACAAAGTGCTCCTCTACTGATCCTGCTGATGTAATCCCTGCGGCTATAATACGAACATCTACTAACCTACCTGATCCATCAGATACGGCTTCAACAATATGATCAGAGTCAAGCTCCATAGACTCAGCAACTACCGGGCTTCCTTCGGCATCAATAGTTTCGGTATGAACTCTTTTGCTATCTACTCTTTTAATTTGTTGAACATCTTCTCTTATGCGGGAAGCTTTTGCACCTATTCTTTTTCCGAGTGCCTCTGCATTTTGTTCTTCGGCACTTGAAAGTCGGCCTTTAACATCAGCCAAATTCATTTGATCACCGGTTGAAGCATGGTTAAAACTAGGCTCAGAGTTTAGTTCGCGCCAAGTTATTTCACCCCTAGCGAGCCTAAGAGACGTACCTGGGCCAAACTCTTCATCTATTCCTTCTGGTGAGCCAGGAAGAGATGCCAGCAATTCAGCATCACTTGCCCCGCTTGCTGCTAGTTGCTTATTACGTTCGGCACTTGCTGTTTCATGCTGACGAAGAAAATCATCATATACAGGGTCTGACTTTCGTAAGGCATCCTCTTGTTCCATTAGTTGCATCATTCCTTGTGCACGACGACGCCCGGCGTTTTGTTCGCCCGCACCTGTATCTGCGTGGTATGAACCCGGAAATTTTTCGTTCACTGTTTTATTTATTACCGTATTTAGTTTATTTGTTTTTGTTGGTTACTATTAACATACTATACTTATGCTTATTTGTCAAGTTTATTCATCTGTTATGTGATAGAATTACTGGGATGGATTATGGCGAATGGCTGGAC
>CAYZCZ010000018.1:3046-16247 GCA_964477125.1 uncultured Candidatus Saccharibacteria bacterium
CCCCGCCCAGATAGTGAAAACATGATAGAACTGCTTAAAAAACATACTCTTAAAAAATCTACTTTGAAATTATTAGATGTTGGCACTGGATCGGGCTGCTTAGCAATAACTGCAAAGCTCGAGAACCCTAAAGCCAAAGTTGTCGCATGCGATGTTTCAATGAAAGCCCTTTCTATTGCCAAACAAAATGCCAAGATACTTAAAGCGGATATTGCTTTTATTAAATCTAACTTATTTGCCAATACGCCTGGTAAATTCGATATTATTTTGGCTAACCTACCATATGTGCCAGATGAATTTGATATTAGTAGCGATGTAAAATTCGAACCAGCCTTAGCTATATTTTCCGGAGCTGATGGGTTAAACTTAACAGTTAAATTTTTTGAACAAGTTGCTAGCAAATTAAATACTAGCGGTATTGTTATTATGGAGTCTTTGCAAATACAGCATAAAAAAATAAACCAGCTGGCCGAAGCTGCTGGTTTAAAATTAATTGAGTCTAAAGATTTAGTTCAACTATATAAGCTTAAATAAAAAATTAAGCAATTTTCTTTATAACTAATCGAGTATGTTTCTGGCGATGACCACGTACAGTCTTAACACGCTTTTTTGCTTTGTAACGAATAGAGGTTACTTTGTCTGCCTGTATAGATTGCTCTTTTACATCTGCAGTTACTTTGGCACCCTTAACAGTTGGTGTACCAACGCTTATATTGTCACCATCTATAACTAATAATGGTTCAAATGATACAGTTTTTTCTTCACTTAGTAGTTCTACGTCTAGTTCTAGGCCTTCTGTAACTAAGTATTGCTTGCCACCGGTGGCAATTACAGCTTTTTTCACGCTAATATTACTTCCTCTTATCTAATAATTTAAACAGTCAGATGATATTCTAACAGATATAGGCCTTAAGGTAAAGACTAAAATTGTTGCGTAGACTACCAGCCTCCGCCGCCACCTCCACCACCGCCACCACCGGAGCCTCCACCGCTAAAGCCACTACCTCCGCCGGAACTACTAGGTGCCGAAAAAGATACAGCACTAGCGCCATCAAAACTTGCCAAAGAACCAATTAGTGCTCCAGTTGTAAAGCTATTGTAGTTTCCTTGGTACCAATCTGGTGGTTGCTTGTATATATCTTGGAAACTGTTTGCCCACTGTTTTTCTAAACCAAATATAATTGCGTAAGGTAACAGCTTCTCGAATAATTTTACTTTAGCAATATTAGTATTTGGGTCCCCATATTTTTCAGCGCCTTCGGGGCTCTGTAAATATTTTAATCTGTCGGCTTCGGCTAGATTAATATACTCCCGAAGCCCCATTAAATATTCTTTTGCATCGACTCCTTTAATGGTTTTGGAAGGCATTATTTTTGAAGCGATTATGTTAGTAATTACCATTGTTATGCCAGCAGTTATTAAAATTGGAACCACTCCGGCTGGCCATTCAAGGATGCCTACAATCATTAATAACACTCCTATAGCACCCCATATAATTGCCAATATTAAGCTTGGTTTTGCATAGCTACCAATTGCGCTACTTGGGTTAGATGAAAAATAGCCGCGGGCGAACAAATCTTTTGGTACGTCTTTGGAAATTTTGGCCACTTCAGTGTAGGCTTTATCTTTTAGTTCACTTGTTAATTTTGTATCACCCGTAATTGGGTTATCACCAAATATCATTTTACATACAGATTTTTCCGATTCACTTAGGTCGGTTGTTGGCTTGTCTAGCTTAAGCTCATAGTCTTTTGAACCGCCAATATTCAGTCCAAGGACCTTTTTACCCTTTTTATTGACTTCGCTAATGGTAATGTATTTTTTTATTGCAAGTTCTATTATTTGGGCGGAGATAGATTTTTGGGTTACATACTCATGCAATAAAGTATCCGCCTCAAGAACATCAAGCTCTTTAAGTGGAATATACTGTGGAATTATGACACCTCGGCCTTTTGGGTCCCGACCTTTCCTAAGCCATTCAATTACTAAGAGCAATATAAAGGTTACGGGTACCAATAAACCTAAAACCACAGGTGCGTACAGCTTGAGTTTTGCCATAAGAGCTGCATTCTTATCTATAGTGAATGTATTTGGCTGAAAGCCAACAACTATAGACAAATTTTCTTGGGGCGAAAGCGAACCAGTTGTTTTGGCGGAAATAGTTGTTTCGCCAGTTGCTGAATTATTTTGACTAGTAACTGTACAGGCTTGGCTAGTAGAGTTTTGCTGTCCAGTAAAACAACGAAGTTGATTATTAAATTGGGGTGAAATATCTTTGCTCAGCAAAAGCGTAACACTTACACTTTCCATTGGCTGCTCCCATTGAGTGCCGTTAACATTCCAAAAAAGTTCTTGGTTAGTACTATATTCTGTTATTACATTTTGCATAGAATATTTAATAACGTATGTCTGTTGGTTCCGTACATAGGTATCGGCATCGCCAATTTTTAAAACTAAGTTACCGTTTTGTTTACTGGTGCTATACGAACTAGACCCAGTAGTTTGGTTTATCACAGATACATCTTTAAGTTTTAAATCTACGCTGTTATAGGTTAGTGGTAGTGCCCTTAAAATGCCATGATTCTGATTATAATTTGGGAATTGGGCAGTAATGGTTTCGGTTACGTTCATCACCCCTACGCCCTTACTATCTTTTGATAAATAATAGTCGGCGTGAAAATTATTAATAATAAAGTTCTGAGTGTCTTGGGCATTTGAAAAACCATTAAAGCCCAACAGTCCAACCATAAAAATACTGAAAACAATCAATATACTTTTAAGCTTATTCATAGCATTAGTATATTCTATTACTGCCAAATATTAGCTAGTTATTTTTTAGTAATGCCAATTGTTATTTCTGATTTATCTATTTTGGCTATATTTTCAAAGCCAGGCGTGCTTTTATCTTGTTGCAAAGTTGCTAAAGTTTCGCTACAAATTTCTTTGGAATTCTCATTTATAGCTTTTTCTAGCTCTTTGTCGGTAGTTGTTAATTGCAAAATAATTCTATCACTAACGTCTAAACCAGCTTTTTTACGAAATTCTTGCACTTGCCGTATAACATCGCGCATCATACCTTCACGTTTAAGTTCTGGAGTTAACACTCGGTCTATAATAACGTCGGCCTCAGCCACACCATACAATTTTGCATCTTCTTCGCTTAACTTAATAGGTTTCTTGGATACAATTACTTTTTTTACGTTTAACTCGTCTTGGAGTATAGGCACAAAATCAACATGTTCGCCTAACTGAGGTATTGTTACGCTGGCAAGTGGTTGACGAACCTTGAGACCGGCTTTAGCACGCAAACTAAGTCCTTGGTTTACATATGCTCGGACCGTTTCCATATCATTCATAACAAGCTCATTAATATTACCGGCTGGTAGCCAATCTTTTAAATGTATAGATTGCTTGTCTCCTGTTAAATTATGGTATAACTCTTCAGCTAAAAACGGTGTAAAAGGCGCTAGCACATAGGCTAGTCGGACCAATATATAATGCAGAGTCTTATAGGCCATTTGCTTGTCTCCATCGTCTTCACTCTTCCAGAAACGACGACGACTACGGCGCACAAACCAGTTGCTGGCATCGTCCAAGAACGGCAATATTGGTTCAAGTGCATTCGGTAAATCGTATACATCCATATGGGTTTCTACTTGCTGTACCAGTTGATGCATGCGTGATATAACCCAAATATCTAGCGGGTTTGTGCAATCCACCAATGGGTCAACTAGCTTACCGTTATATTCCCAACCATCAACTTCTGCATACATTGTAAAGAAGTCATACATGTTCCATATCATGCTTAGCTTACGAGCCACATCACCTACTTCTTTATCTTGCAATGCAAAATCTTCCCCATTAAGCAATGGGCTTGATAAAAGCAAAAATCTTAAGCTATCGGCACTGAATTTATCCATAAGTTCATTTGGATCTGTGTAGTTGCCGTAGCTTTTGCTCATTTTACGGCCATCATTGCCGGCGACATTGCCCGTAACAATAACATTCTTAAAACTATAGTCACCGAATAAAGCAACACTCATGGCATGCATATAATAAAACCATGCTCGCACTTGGCCAATATATTCGACAATAAAATCACCCGGAAAGTTGTCTTCAAATTTCTTCTTATTTTCGAACGGATAATGGAACTGGGCAAATGGCATAGAGCCAGCCTCGAACCAACTGTCCATTACTTTGTCTATGCGCGTATATACTTCTCCATCTATTTCGAAAGTAATATCGTCTACCCACGGACGGTGATAGTCATTAAGTTCTACGCCACTGAGTTCTTTTAGTTCTGCGTAGCTACCAACCACCTTAACCTTGCCAGATTTGCTTTTCCAGACCGGCATTGCAGTTGCCCAAAATCTGTCACGCGAAATATTCCAGTCCGGTGCCTGCTCAACAGTTTTTTCAAACCTTCCATGCTTCACATAATTTGGAAACCAATTTATGGGACCGTTTTGTTCTAACATTTGTTGTCGCTGGTTATCTATATCGACAAACCAACTCGGGTGCGCTCGATACATTAATTTTGTACCACACCTATGGCAATGCGGATAGCTATGCCGAATGTAGTCTATTTTCCAAACAACACCCTGCTCTTTTAAGTCCTTTGCAATTTGCTTATTTATTTCCCAAACATTCTTCCCTTGCCATGCACTTTCTGTAAACATACCATTTTGATCAATTGTATGCACAACTGGAATGCCCTTTTCTTGGGCAAGAACAAAGTCCTCTTCACCGTATGCCGGTGCAATATGAACAATACCCGTACCGGCGTCAGTTTCAACATAGTCTGCATGCCATATCTTATGAGCATTTTTGCCCCTATCTGCAAATAAAGGCTCATAACTTTGCCCTACAAGTTCTGATGCATCTACAGCCCATGAATCAATGAATGAAATTGCATTATGTTTTTCGTCAGTAAATACTTTATTTGCAAGCTCAGTTGCAACTATTAGATTCTCTGAATCAAACTCATAGGCCGTGTAATCAAGCTTCTCGTTAATAGCTAATGCTGTATTGGCTGGTAATGTCCATGGTGTTGTTGTCCATGCTAATAAATACGATGGCTTGCTATTTGGTGCTCCAGGAATTTTATAATCGGGTAGTTTAAATTTAACGTACACACTTGGGTCTGTAACATCTTGGTATGCACCTGCATCCATTGTGACCTCAGCTTTAGAAAGCGGTGTTCCATCTAGAGTACAATACATTAGGACTTTTTCGCCCTCATAAATTTTGCCTTTTTCGTACAATGTTTTAAAAGCCCACCAAACAGACTCCATATACTCTTTGTCCATAGTTTTGTAAGCGCCTTTAAAATCTACCCAACGCCCAATTCTATCAACTACATCTTCCCATTCACTGCTAGTTTGTACCATATTTGCTCGAGTCGCATTAATGTAGTTTTCTATGCCGTATTCCAAGACTTCCTGGCGAGAGTTTATACCCAACTTCTTTTCGGTGTAACGTTCTGCTGGCAAACCATGACAATCCCAACCCCAAACTCGTTCTACCCGTTTGCCTTTCATGGTTTGGTATCGTGGCACAGCATCCTTAACTATGCTACTCAGAAGCGTTCCATGATGTGGATTACCAGATATAAAGGGTGGGCCGTCATAGAAGACGTACGAGTTATCTTTTGATCGCATTGCCACCGATTTTTCGAAAGTCTTATCTTGCTTCCATCGCATAGCCCAATCTTTCTCGTATTCTAATGCGCGCCTGCGGGTTCCTTTTTGGTACTTCATGTATTGCCCTTTCTTTAAATATAAAAACCACTAGCCTGCTTCGGATCCGGCAATTGCCGGAGGTACCATCCGAATGACTAGTGGTAAAGTCTCTTCTTTACGGCTACTAACACGAGCCTCGTTGTGTTGGGTTCTATTAAGTATTAATACTTTTCTTCCCAATGCTTTGTGGTTGATAGCCACTCACCCGGCAAAAGCCAGAACGCATCTCCTAAATTGTATAGCTATTATAGCGTTATAGTGGTTGTTTTAACAATATTTATTTTTACGGGTTTTCTGGGGCAACTTCTAATGTTGCTTTGGTGGTTTGTTCTTTGCCATCTCTTATATATGTTATTTCAATTGTATCTCCGACTTTATATTTACCCAGTCTAGATGATAGTGGGTTGTCAGAATCAACCTTTTCGCCATTTACCTTTACAATTATATCGCCTTCTTTAAGGCCTGCCTTATCGGCTGGACTACCATTAAGAATTGCCAAGCTAGATTCACTACCCTTTAACCATGCACCATTTTCACTATCTAGTTTATACTTTGCCTTTAATTGTGGCGTTACCATTACGTATCGTACGCCCATGTATGGAATCTCAAGCTTACCCTTATCTAATATGCTAGCTATTTGCGACTTAACGTCATTAATCGGTATAGAAAAACCAATGTTTTCGGCATTACCAGCTACTGCTGTATTTATACCTATAACTTCACCGTTCATATTTACCAATGGCCCACCGGAATTACCCGGGTTAATGGCTGCGTCTGTTTGAAACAAATTAGTAAGGCTTTCGGCACTGCTACCGGATTCGTCTCCAGCTGTTACAGGGCGCCCTGTACCAGAAATTATGCCACTTGTAACAGTGTTGCTAAACTCGCCAAGCGCGTAACCTATAGCCACTACGGCGCTACCAACCTGCATCTGCGAAGAGTCACCTATTTTGGCGGGTTTTAAATCTTTAACTCCGTTAATTTTTAAAAATGCTATGTCGTAGTTTGTCCTAGGGTCGCGGGCGGTAACAGTAACGTTATCGTACTGTTTGCCATCGCTAGTAGTTACACTAACACTGGTAGTATTCTCGGGGATAACGTGTCTATTGGTTATTATCACTCCGTCACTAGATAAAATTATACCCGTACCAGCACCTTCGCCGCCGGATTCTTGTCCAAATAAAGAGTTTACAGTACTGCCACTTTTAACATTTATAGATACTACGCTAGGACCAACATCTTTGGCAATTTTACTAATTAGTTCGCTTTGGCTAGATACGATTTGTTGGCCTGCACTTGTGTTATCTAATGACGTTAGTCGTTCTGGTAAAATTCTATTCCCAAACACACCGCCTAATATACCTGCAACAAAAGCCCCTAGTATTATTAACACACCCCCGATACGCAAACTTCTTTGAGTTTTCTGCTCCGGACTCAACTGCTTTTTTTCTTTAGGTTGCTTGACTGGTTTCTTTGAACTATTAGTTTCCATATTTATCTCCTGTTAATGACAATGTAAAATTTTCTGCTTATATAGTTTTATCTTGCCAATCTGAGAATGCGATGATAATCAGCAAAATTAGGCCCATAACTGCAATAATTTGTGTTCTAGCAGGCTTTTTTAGCTTTTTGTTGGCCGATAAGTAGTAAATTAGGCCTAGGCCATAACCTAGTGCCGTTAACACTAGTGCAATTTGTGGGATATTTATATAAAAAATTACCCAATGACTAAGCACCCAAGCCATTGAAGCTCCAAACCAAGCCCAGATATTAGTAAGTTGTTTCAAATGCGGTTCGTCAAAAACACCCAAAAAATGCCTAGCTGATGCATAACAAATTAACCATACAGCAACTACATCTATGGCGATAGATGTTTCTGGAAATGCCTGATAAAAAGCAACCAGTGTTAGTGTTTGGGCAATTAGTGATTGGGCTATTACAGGTACTTGTTTTGATTGTGGCTTCAACCAAACTAACCAACCAATATATAAGGCTACCCAAACCAGTTGAGTAATAATATTGTTGGTGTAAGCCATAAATGAAACTATTGATAGGCCAACAAATATATCTACCAAATTGGACCTAAGATTAACTAGCCAATAGCGTGGTTTTACTGCGAACATTCGCCATTTGGCTAAAAATACTAATAGCACAGCCATTGGCACAAACTCTAACCTAATAAATACTAATATTAAAAGTGGCAATAACGCATTAATTGCAATATACAAAAAATGCGTAAAACCAGATTCTGGGCGAATGTATTTTAAATATTTAACCATTTAATTTATCCGTTAGGTCCAATGACTACGATAAAGTCTGAGGTATATGGCGTTAAGTCCATTCCCTTTACATCTTTAACTGCCTTAGTATCAAACCTTAGTTCTAAATAACGCTTAGTGTATTTCTTCACACCGTTAGTCATATCTACTAGGGTTGTACTTGTAAGTTCACTATTTGGTGCATCGGCAACCTGGAGTACATTATAGCCATAACTTTTCAATTCGTCTGCCCGTTTCTTAGCTACGCCTGGTCTGGTAGAGCCGTTAAGTACAATAACCGTTGGTTTCTCTTTAATAATAAAGCCATCTGTTAATTTTGAGCGAATATATAACTTAACTTCAGAATAATCATTAACTCCAGCCTTAGGATAAACAACCGACTGGTCACCTACCATACCTGTAGTTACGACAGCTTCACCTACGGTGGCAAGATCTACGCTTTTAATATTTTGCCCCTGAATTTGCTTAGAAAGGTCATACAAACGCATTAGGTCATTCATAGAAAAGTTCGTTTGTACTCTAGAACCAAAAGTATCTAATAGCTGTGATACTTTGAGTGGATTAGAGAAGGTACCAACAGATAAAGCCTTATCCTTAATGCCTACTATTACCTTTTGCTGATGTTCACCACGGTCAAAATCACCACGTTCCGCACCGTACCTAGAACGTGCATAGCCTAGTGCCGTTCCACCATCGAGGTGGCTTGTACCTGCAGGCAAGTTTAGTACTTTTTTGCCAATACGCATTGTTGAGTCACTATAAGGTTCGTCTAAAGTGACATCAATGCCACCCAAGGTGTCTACAGCTTCCTGAAAAGCTGTAAAATCAATCATCCCATAGTAATTAATTTTTACTCCTGTATACTCTTCTACTGTTTTTTCTATGGTATCAATGCCAGCTTTTTCAGCGCCTTTTTCGTCTTTAGGGTTCTTATATAATGCTTGTTCTTTGGCACTGTTATATACAGCGTTTATTTTCATAGGCCAAAGATCTTTGGGCTTAACCCACATATCCCGGGGTAAACTGACTAAAACAACACCACTGTTTATTGGATCAATGCTCGCAATCATGATACTGTCTGTTAACTCACCACCTTCATGGTCTTCACCACCCTTGCCCATTAGCAGTACATTAACTCGACCATCACCTTCACCATTTAAGCTATTTGGGTCAATTTCTTTACTAAAAGCAACTGCATCTCCACCACCCCCTAGGGCTTTATTGGCATTCCACCAAGCTTTGCCAAATATCCAACCAGTTACAAGAATTACCGCTAAAACAGTAAATGCTGCTGTTCTAAAAAAGATTTTTTTACGGCTTGTTTTCTTTTTTTTACGGCTATCTAAGGTAATTGCCGAACCACGTCGCCCGGTACCCCGTGCCAAGCTAGGTGCTTGCTGAATGCCAATTGCTGGTCTAACCCTTTTTGGACTACTAGCATCAGTATTAATAGCACCCTGATTATTGGTTCTAGTAAAACCCTCTTTTTTATTAAAATTATCTAGCCGATTTTGCGTAGGTTGTTGAGGTTGTTGGGCCTGACTAACAGGTTGTTTTGGTACAGTTTTTGGGCGCCTTGGACCAGTCGATAAAAAGCCATCGACAGAACGGTTACGATTATTGTTGTTAGGTGAATTCTTATACATTATTTTTAGGTCTTATACATTATACCAAATAATATATTGACTATGCTTATAGTTTCCTTAGATTCCCATAATGGCGTATAATCTTTACCTATATGCAACCAAACAATCAACAAACTCCGCCGTATCGGCCACCAAGCCAACCACAGCCAAATAATCAGCCACTACCACAGAAATCTCAACCAACTCAACCTATTTATACTCCGCCAGTACCAAAAAATAACTCTAATAAAAAAGAAAGAAAAAATGCCATATATACTGTTCTACTTTTTGTACTAGCTGTTGTTTTTCCTATTTTTTTGATTATTTTCGTATTGCAAAGTTACATAGTAGATGGTTCAAGCATGACACCTACCTTACAAAGCGGAAACCGAGTATTTATTTACAAACTTCCCAAAACTATTTCAAATTTCCGTCCTGGAGAATATATTCCTTCCCGCAATGAAGTTATTGTCTTTAAAAAACCTAGCGACAATAGTACTCAATTAATAAAGCGAGTTATAGGCCTGCCAGGTGAACGTGTAGTCGTAAAAGATAACACTGTTAGGGTTTATAATGCTGAAAACCCTGATGGTTTTGACCCTGATGCAGGTACAGATTATGGAGATAAACTGGCCCAAACTGACACAGGTACACAAGTAACAGATATAACAGTTGGTGAAAACGAACTATTTGTCATGGGGGATAACCGAACTCCTGGAGGATCACTGGATTCCCATAGTGGGCTTGGTCTAGTTCCTGTTCAAAACATTGTGGGCCGATTATGGATTAGATATTTCCCACTTAGCGAATTTAAAGTGTTCGCCAATACTAAACTGCAATTTACAGGTTACTTAGTGCCTGATCTATTTTAGCTAAATCTGTGTCACTAGCGTAGCTAATGACAATTTTGCCACCTTTTTTACCAGGTTTTAGCTCAATCTTTTTCGCTCCAATTTTTTTTGCAATAACTACTGTATTTAAAGATAATTTATGGCTTTGTTTTATAGCTGGTTTAGGTACGACGTTTTGCTTACCATTCTTATAGTTCGATGCTAAAGCTTCTGTTTGTCTAACACTTAGGTTTTTTGCCAGTATTTGTAAATACAACTTCTTTTGTAAATCTGGAATTTTACTTAATGCCAAAAGCGATCGGCCATGGCCTTCACTAATGGTGCCATTTGATAATGATTCTTGCATTACTTCTGGTAGCTGTAATAAACGTACTAAATTAACAATGGTTGTATAGGCTTTACCTAAGCTACTAGCAATATCTTCGTAGCTTTGCTGATATTCGCCATGTAATTTCTGAATTGAACTAGCAAGTTCTAGCGGGCTTAGATCAGCACGTTGAACATTCTCTAGCACTGCTAGTTGCAAATGCTCTAGTTCGTTGACGTTTTTTATAATTGCCGGAATACTTTCGGCTCCAGCCAGCTTAGATGCTCGCCACCTACGTTCGCCGGCAATTATTGTATAACTATTTTGTTCATTACCGGTTACTATTATTGGTTGTAGAATGCCCTGTTGCTTAATACTATGCGCAAGCTTTTCCAACTCAGCCTGGTTAAAGTATTGCCTAGGTTGGTCTTGCTTGGGTTTAACAGCGTCCAAAGCCAGTTTATGAATTTTGTGTTCAGGAGCTGAAACTACAATATCAACATCTACCCCTACTGGTACTAGGGTCTCAAAATTTGTACCCAATCCTTTAAGCTTCGACACGATTAATCACCTCCTTGGATACATTTTTATATGCTTTTGCCCCCTTTGACCATTTATCGTATGCCATTATTGGCAATCCGTGGCTTGGGGCTTCGGCTAGTTTTACGTTACGTGGAATTACTGTTTTAAATACTAAGTCCCCAAATACTTTTTCAATCTCGGTTTTTACTTGCTGGCTAAGTGCTGTCCGGTTATCGTACATGGTCATTAACACTCCCAGTATAGATAAGCTGGGGTTAAGGCTCTTTTGAATATTTTGAATTGTACCCACTAATAACCCTAGCCCTTCCATAGCATAAAACTCAGTTTGAACCGCAATTATCATATAACGCGCTGCAACCAAAGCATTAATAAACAATAAGCCTAGGCTTGGTGGGCAATCAATTATTATATAGTCATAATCATTAGCAATTTTTGTTAAATACGATTTTAGGGCAATTTCCCGATTATCTACTTTAGCTAAGTTAATTTCGGCGGAAGATAGGTCTGAATTAGCTGGTATAATGTCTAAGTTTTTAACGTTAGTAGTATGTCGCACAATATTAAAATCTGTTTGTTCTAAAATTGCATTAAATACACTAGCTTGAAGCAATTTTTTATCAACACCAAGGCCACTTGTGGCATTTCCTTGTGGATCTAAGTCTACTAGTAACACCTTTTTGCCATATTTGCTAGCTAAAAAAGAGGCTATGTTAACAGAGGTAGTAGTTTTACCTACCCCACCCTTTTGGTTAACGACTGCAATTATTTTTCCCATTTTTTTCTCTATATTTCTAATAACAGATTACCATTTATTATGCTAAAGGTAAAGTTATGGTCTTGTTCGTCTATAAGATATTTCACTGCCCTGATACACAGTTACACTCTGGCCATTAGTTTGCACATTTTGGGCAAACTGGAATTGAGTATTACCAGCTGTACCTGCAGTTTGTACGTATCCAGTCACCATTATAGTTCCACGATAATTTGCTGCAGTCATTGGTACTGTACAGGTAGTACCACTAGCGCTAATATTACACATTCGGGTAGTCGCACCATCGGTACCGGCTACCGGATAGTTAGCGGTTATAAACACCGTAGCGCCAGCCGGGACAGTAAACGTAAACTTAAAGTCAGCATTTTGGCTAGTGCTTGAGTAGTTTATGGCAGTTTTAAATGTGTAGTAGCTATTGGCAGCCATTGGGAATGCTAGGTTGGTATCGTTTGCAAATACTGCACTGTTCGTAACTGATTGGTTGGCCGTTTTGACTACTGTTGTTTCAGAAATACAGTTTTTCCAAATACCGTTTTCATAACACCTATTCGCACCAGCATTTGAGTTATAGTAACTAGCACCATCTACACCAGCAGGGTCGCCAGCCGTATTCTTTGTATCTAACACCAGTAATGTAGCGTTTCCATCAATTGTAGATGAGCCAACCCTTACTATTGCACCAGATGTATCAACAGTAAAGAATTCTGTGCCACCTGCATTTTTTATGGCTAAGGCACCGGTATTGGTCGATAGTATCGTTAAGGCACCATCATTTCCAACACTAAATACGTTTGC
Organism: uncultured Candidatus Saccharibacteria bacterium; assembly: GCA_964477125.1. Lineage (GTDB taxonomy): Bacteria > Patescibacteriota > Saccharimonadia > Saccharimonadales > CAIOMD01 > DALYDK01. Next base: position 15,960 of record CAYZCZ010000018.1, read on the forward strand.
CCCATTATCTTGTAAGGTCAAAATGTCACCGCTCGCCCCTGTTTTATTAATAAATAGGCTGCTATTTGTTGAACTATCTATCTGGGCAGTTCCGCTAGCTAGTAATATAAACCCACAAGCAGTACTTCCATTAATACATACATTCGAGGACAACCTTGCGTCAGCTACTGTCCCGGAGCTAATATTTGTAGCGTTCAAGGTTGTTAGTGCCGAGCCGTTTAGGGTTGGCAATGCACCAGCACCATCTAGTTGCAACAGTTGGTTGCTACCATTGAAGGTGTTGCCAAG
>CAYZCZ010000019.1:0-16009 GCA_964477125.1 uncultured Candidatus Saccharibacteria bacterium
ACAGACCCCCACTTAAAAAGCATTCACGAAAAATATCATGATAAGTAAATAATATTCTTTTCGATGTTCATAAATACATGTTTGTGAAGATGCTTAAAAATATTGACAATGTTAACAGGTTGGAGTTTAATAATTATTAAGCCAAAGAGCTTATGGACTTTTAACAAAATAGCACTCCAAACAATTTAACATTTAGTTAAGCTGTTTGGAGTATTTTTTATAAAGCAAATAATGCCCTAAAGGTAAGACATCTACTATTAAATTTAAGGAGATTATAATATGAATAAAAATATTAAAGCTGGGATTGCAGGAAGTCTACTTGCAACATCAATGTTAGCCCCTAACACGGCAAATGCCGAAGGTGAAGTGATTGATGCTTGGATTAATACAGAAGATTCAACATGCGCAGTTGGTAGTTTTGCAATGAACTTTAGCATAGATGGTTTATCTAGTAATTCTAGTGATCAGTCACAAGCTCCTTCTATAGATCAAACTAATGAAGCAAATGTAGCAGTTATAGAAACTCCTGTTGAACTTATTAACTACACAGACGGTCCAGCGAAATTTATTCTAAAAAGTATTACAAAAAGTAAAGATAATGGTCGTTACGTAACTAGAGATGTAGTCAAGGTAAAAGATGGCAAATTAAAGGAAACAAATATTTATACCGCTACACCCCTAGCAAGTGATGCTAGTTACAGAATAAAAGTAAGTGCCAAAGGCCTAGGCCCAATAAGTAGTACTGAAAAAATTTCTATTGCAGAAAATTGCGAATAAAAAATATAAAAATATCACTTTATAGGTCCACCATTGTATGGTGGACCTATATTTATACATACCTAAAATATTCTAATTATAAAATTAATTGGGACAAGCATTACTGCTTTGTATGCCACTAGAATTATTCCCATCAACTTTGATGTCCTTACATAAGCTGTCAGCCAAAGCCGCAAACCAAGGTTGCCAAGTATCGGTGTGATCTTTTGAAATATATGCTACTACCCTTTTAGATTGGTCCTGAGCAATAACGTTAACATCTACTTTTGTTTGAATGCCGTCTAGTGGTTGTGCCTCACCACCGGGACCGGACATGGACTGATAGGTAATTGTGGTTTGGACAGTTTGGTCGGCATTTATAGGCATAAAATAAAATAGCCTGTCTTTGTATTCACTACTAAAGCTACCGCAGCCGACTGAAGGACAAGGATACCCATCTATATTATTAACGACACACTCGCCACTACTATTACATGGTATATTATAGACCTTACCATTTGCGCTCTCAATTAAAGGTGCATTGGCACCAACGCAACCGTGACCCGGGCAGAATAAACTAACGTTATTATCGCCGGTGGTTGTTGGCACTAAATAAAAAACTTGTACTCTAGAAGGCACTGCACCTATGTCACCTTTGTTAACAGTCACTACCTTGATTATTGATTTATGGTTACCGGCAATAGCTGGCATTACGTTTGTAGAACTATAAGAATTGGTGGCACCGTCGGTAGTCCATGTCAATTTTGTGAAACCAGTAAAGTTTTTTTGATTAAATGAATAGGAGTCAAATGGACTTCTTGTGAAGGTTGCTTTAGTAGGATTATTGTCCCACTTGATACATTTTATATCTAAACCGGCCGTAAAAGTTGGCTTATTGTAGCGATCAACTGTAGGGCTACAATTGGTTGTATTAGATTCAGGAGGAGAAACCGTATCAATATAGTCCTTGACGCTATTCACTCCTGTTTCGGCAACATACCTAGCTTGGTTGGACAAAGTTTTATCAAGAGAAGCCCTTTCATCGCGACGCGCAAGTGTAGCAAAACCTACTGTTATTAAAGAAATAACGATTATAAAAAACATTGTAAACATTATTGCCGACGAACCCTTTTGATCTTTGTACATATTTTTCATTTTAACCCTTATAGCCTTGATCTTACATTACTATTATAATCTACCACTGAACAAAAATCACCACCACGTAGTGTTGACCTACAATTATTCCCTACATTATCGCCTTCAAACATGTCCGCTGTACCAACCCTGAATGAAGTCTCAATCCGTCTCATTGATGTATCGGTAATAATTGATAATTTTGTAACAAAACCATTTTTTGGTAATAAATTTACCCCGTTAGCTAAAATTGTGCTAACAACTGCTTGAGTGCATGGATCTGTAGATGTTTTTTGGGCTTTATAAAGCCCTTCATATATATTACTATCTGATGATAATTCATAATAATATACGTCATTACCCACACAAAAACCTTGTTTATCGCCTGCTTCTAGCACAACATATTGACTATGATAAGTTAAGTTTACTGCCAATTCTTGATGTAAGTTCCTAGAAGTACTATTTAGCTGGCTAGTATAGCTAGCTTTCTGGTACAGTTTGCTTATGCTCATAATAACAGTTATAGCTAAAATCATTATGGTTGAAAATATAGAAATTGCAATAAGAAACTCAACTACTGTAAAACCTGCCTGTTTTTTACTGACCATAGTATAACTCCACATTATCGCGGGTGCCCATTAAGCTGTCCCATTCTACACGCACCTTAAACACGCTAAATGTACTTGTGTTAGTACACCCGGTTGAGCATACAATATCAAAATCATATATCCCTGTAGTGCCCTTTTGTTTGCAGTTTGCATCTTCTTTTGGGTCAGTTCCTATCTCACCCGGTGATAGACAACGAGGGCGCGCTGGAGTATGTGCAGACTTTAAAAAATCCCTATTAGCCTCTATACTATCCCTTATTTTATCTGCTTGCTCGTTAGCATATAGCTGTGCCTGATATCGATCTTTATTAGCTTGCATAGCATTACTGCTACGATTTGCTGTAGCATACCCCATACTTAGTGCAAAGGTGAGAACACTTAAGGCAATTAAAATCTCAATTATTGTATCGCCAGATTGTTTTAGTCGCTTCACTAATTACACCTCGTGTCATCTAGATTCATTTCAACATTCATGCTTCCGTTACGGCCAATCACTATACTTCCTTTTTTAAGTCCTTCGAAACAAAAAATTTTACCTTTTTCCCAATAGCTAGGTACATTAGTAGCAGTCCATTCATCTTCGCGACCATTACTAAGCCCTATTGTATTATTATCTATATATGAATCATATAAGCCAACTCCTTGGGCTCTAGTGTCTGTACTAATAAGATTATTAAACATTACTGCGAATCCTGACGAAGATATACGCGGGCTTGTACTTGAAAGGTCAGTGTTCATTTTATGAAATTTTGTATATTTTAGGCCACCGGGTAAGTTTAGGTAGTATTCTTTATTTGAGGCAATTTCTGTATCTGTTGTTAGTTCCCCGCTATTATTAATTGCAATATTCTCCACTCTCATTGTACTAGCACCAGCCGTACACTGTTGCCTCGTGCTATCATCATCGTTAGCTGTATTATCTGTGCAGAAAAATATTCTTTTTCCTGCAAAATAATCGTTGTTTGTACCTAGTGCACTAGAAAAATAACCATTATCAACATCGTTCATGGCTGTTTGAACTAGCTGTTGTAGCTGTCGCATACTATCTTGGTACCGATAACGTTCAACCTGTCCTCTTATCAATAAGCTTGTAGACAAAAATAGTACACCAGTAACAGCTATAACAATAAAGGTCTCTACCACTGTAAAGCCTTTTTTTTGTAACGGTTTTAATTTTATAGACATTTTTACTGTATTTTAGGCAAGCCTACCCTGTTATTTATATGGTCTAATTATAACATAAGCAATAAAAATGCTAGCATTTTTATAAACAAAATTTTTAACTGATTCTGAATTGGATTCAGAATGACAAGGTTATATTTTCCGGGTCAAGAGCGGAACGAACCTGCTTTTAGCTAGGATGTACCAACTACAATTAAGTTAGTGTACCAGTCGAGTAGATACTGGCCGTACAAAACTGTAATTATAGTGCTAGCAATTAAAAATGGGCCAAAAGGTATATGAGCATTCCGCTTGATTTTTTTGCTAACAAGTAATGGTATAGCTACTATTGTGGCTAAAAATGATGCTAAAAATAGCATTAAGAAAGATAGCATTGGCGTAGCAATAAGCAGGCCTAATAAAAAGCCAAGTTTAACGTCACCGCCACCTATCCACTTACCTTTGCTTACCTGATAGAGCAACCAAAATATTCCTCCACAAATTAAAACCGAAATAACTACATTTTTAATATCTGCCAGTGGCCTACCTATAGCAAACTGCACAACCAGCCCAAAACCTGCTATACCGTACATAATGTACATAATGCGGTCGGGTAAAAGCATGAACTTGATATCGTAAACCGCTAAGGCTACTAAACCAACTAAGCAAACAAGCCATGTAGCAAATGCTACATATTGCCAATTGTAGTTAAATATCCAAAAATATGTAGATAAACCAAATAATATAGCAGTGGTTAGCTCTACGGTTGGGTATTGTTTGCTGATAGGCTTTTTACAATAACGACACTTACCACCTAAAAATAACCAACTAAAAATAGGTATTAGATCTAAAACTGCTAGCTCGTGTTTACAATTTGGGCACATAGATCTTGCGGTAACAATGCTTAGTTCTTTTTTTTGCTTAGCTGTAAGTTTTTTTGGTTCGCCTTCAGAATCTATCTGTTTGCTAAGGCGCCAGACCCAAGCATTTATAAAACTACCAAGTATTAAACCAAGCAAAGAAAAGATTATTATTTTTGTTAAATCAATCATGCTTAAAATCATACCATGAAAATATTAATTAATAATTACAATAATTTTATGATCATACCAATCAACATGCACTAATATCAATAATTTATCTATTTCATATTCAATTTAAGAAATAGAATAATGATACTTTGCCAAAGAATGTACTTTATTAAATAAATACCTGTAAGTAAATATCTGAAAAGACAAGATAAAAAAATATTATTAATTTAACCAGTTCAAGACTTTGGTTCCAAAGAATATACTTCTAAATATTAACAGCCCATAACTCACTTAAACATATTCAAGCTAGTTATGGGCTATCCTGGGCTGTGGTTCACTAAAGAATAACAGTTTTTATTTAAACACTACGTTTTTAACAGATTATCCTTGGATGCATTTAGTAATACCATTAGCTGTACCGTTTTCGATACGAAATGCAACAGCATAAGACCTGGAATTAGTGCTAGCGGCAATATCTGCTGTATCATTGGCGCATTGTGCTGTAAAGCTATAATTTAGATCGTTAAATAAGCCATTACCAACATTAGCCCTATTAAGAGTAATAGTTTGTATCTGATTCAATGATGTCATCTCAAGACCGCCATTTGCCGTTAATAAAGCATTTGAATTACATTGCCCAGTAGCACCATTTCTATTAGATAGACATTGATTAACTGCCGCAAGTATCTTAGAAGCATCTGCTTCCCTTGCTGTGTTTCGGCTGTTTCTTTGTAGAGCAGGTACTGCCAAGAAAACTATTAACATTATTAAACCTGCAATTGCCAGTACTATAAGAACTTCAATGATAGAGAAGCCTTTTTGGTTTGATTTTTTAAGCATTTGTGGTGCCCTTTCCTTTAGGCATTTGCCTAATATTTGTTATGCTATATACCCCTGTATGTTACTACATAGTAACCATAAGCGCAAGCATTAATTTGATTATTTATGAGCCCCTCAATGTACGACCCTCAACTATATATTACAATTTGTCTCAAATAGTAGTAATTATTAACGACTACCAGATAAATCTTTGCCTGCCAAACTATATATAGGCAGCAAAACAGCGGCTACAATTATTAGGGCAACTATACCCAAAATAATCATTAAAGCAGGTTCAATAATAGTATTGATTGTTTTTATTTGCTGATCTACCTCTTTTTCATAGTAGTCGGCTGTGCGGCTCATCATCTCTTCTACCGAACCACTTTGCTCGCCAATACGTAGCATATTAGGTACTAGTTCTAAAAAGTTTGAGTCACCTTCTAGGCTGTCTGCTAAACTTTTGCCACCTTTAACTTGAACAATTGCTCTTTTAACTGAAGCTTCTATATGAACATTGTTTACAGATTTGCCTGTAATTTCTAACATTTGTAGTAGCGGTACTCCACTAGCTACTAGCGTAGAGCCCGTTCGCGTAAACCTAGCCATGTACATTTTCATAAATAATGGCCCTATGGCTGGCGCATGCATTTTAACGCCATCTATATATTTTTTACCACCAACAGTTCTGACCCATTTACTGCCAAATATTGTGCCAATTACAATTAATATTATTAAAACCCACCAATACTTAGTTATAAGCCCAGAAATACCTAACAAAACACGTGTTAACAAAGGTAGCTCAGCCCCAGGTAAACCATCATATAAAACTTGTACCTGTGGTAAAACAGACACAAGCATAAAGCCTACTACCAAAGCCATAACACCAACTACAACCATTGGGTAAACCATAGCCCCCCGTACTTTGCCTACAATTTCGGCATCTTTTTCTTGTTGGTTGGCTAGCCGTTCTAAAGAAGCATCTAAGGTACCAGATATTTCACCAGCGCCAACTAAGTTAATGAAAATTGTATTGAACACTTGTGGGTGTTTTTCTAATGCTTTAGAAAAAGCACTTCCAGCTTCAACATCTCCAATAACTTCTGAAATTGTAGCTTGCATTGGTTTTGAACTTGTTGTTTTTTGTACCGAACGTAAACTCTGTACGAGAGGTAAGCCAGCATTTATAAGAGTGCTAAGCTGGCGCGCAAATAAAATTTTATCTTTAGTTCTTACCTTTTTAAAGAAGCCAGTTTTTTCCTTATTTTGCAAAGTAATATCTATAGGTGCAAGACCTTGCTCTTTAATAAGTTTGGCTGCTGCACGTTCGCTATCGGCTTGAACTACTGCATTTACTTTTTGGCCGGTTGCTGGGTTACGGGCTGTATAGGCAAAACTTAGCATAATTAACCTCTCATTAACCTATCTAGCTCTTCGAGGTCTACTGCGTAGTTTCGAGCTTCATCGTACGTAATTGTTCCACCATGGATAAGGTTAACTAAGGTTTTATCCATACTTTGCATGCCATATTCACCACCTGTTTGTATGACTGCATCTAGCTGATGACTTTTGCCCTCACGAATAATATTACGTACAGCAGGTGTACCGATGAGTATTTCCGCAGAGGCTACCCTGCCACCACCAATAGACGGTATTAGGCGTTGTGAACAAATTGCCATTAAAATGTTACTTAGTTGTGAGCGAATTTGTGGCTGTTGGTGTGGTGGAAATACATCTATCATACGGTCTATACTTTGGGCGGCGCTGTTAGTGTGTAGCGTGGCAAACACAAGGTGACCAGTTTCGGCAATTGTAATTGCGGCGGCAATTGTTTCTAAGTCACGCATTTCACCAATAAGAACAACGTCTGGATCTTCACGCAAGCTAGACCTTAGCGCGGCAGAGAAACTAAATGTATCGTAGTGAACCTCACGCTGTACTATAACGCTTTTAACACTTTTATGAGTAAATTCTATTGGGTCTTCAATAGTTATAATATGCTCGGCACGCTCGTGATTAATTTTATGAACCAGTGCGGCAAGCGTAGTTGACTTACCAGAACCTGTTGGGCCAGTTACTAATACTAAACCACGGGGGTATTCGGCAAATTTGTTAACTACTTGTGGCAAACCCAGTTGTTCGATAGTTGTAATTTCGGTTGGTATAAGCCTTAATGCGGCAGCCAAGTTACCGCGCTCGTGGAACGCATTTACACGAAAACGGCCTAGGTCACCAAAGGCAAAACTAAAGTCAAATTCTTTATCTTTTAGTAATATTTGTTTCTGGTCATCATCTAAGATAGCAAAAATTAGTGATTCTACGACTTCTTCAGTTAATACGTCCGCTCCGCTAACGGCCTTTAATGCACCATCTACCCTAAGCATTGGTGGTAAACTTACCTGCAAATGCAAATCACTAGCATTTTGTTTAACTACTTCTTCTAATAATATTTCTATTCTTGGTTGTGTGCTCATATTAATTTTCCCACCCTAGTTATTTATGCGCTTTCCGATGAGGCAACTCGGTTCACCTCGTTTAATGTTGTTTTTCCACCTAATGCTTTTAAGTAACCGTCTTGCCTCATAGTTATCATGCCCTGGGCTTTGGCGGCGTCTTGTATTTCGGCACTGGTTGCTCGTTTGATTATTAAATCTTGAATATCTTCGGTTATATTAAAGACTTCATACAAGCCCATTCTACCCTTATAGCCCCCTGGCGTATCTGGAGTATCTAAGCCCTTAGTTAAAGTATAAGCGCTTTGCCCTATGGTTGGCAAATTTTCTCCACTAAAACCTAGATCTTCCTTAGCTTTTTCAGCTTCTTCTTTAGTTTCTGGAAGTAAATTAGCCAAAGTTTTATGTATGCCTTCAATATCTGCCTGGCTGGCCTCGTATTGTTCGTTTTTCGGCCCAATACGGCGCACTAAGCGTTGGCCAATTACTGTACGAACTGTACTAGCTATTAAGAATGGCTCTATGTCCATATCTAGAAGCCTTGGTAAAATACCGGCTGCGCTGTTAGTGTGTAGCGTGCTTAGTACTAAATGCCCTGTTAATGCGGCTTGTACGGCAAGCATAGCCGTTTCTTTATCACGAATTTCACCAACCATAACTACATCGGGGTCTTGGCGCAAAATACTGCGCAATCCGCTAGCAAAAGTTAAGCCAACATCGGCATTAACTTGTATTTGATTAATGCCATCCATTTTGTATTCTACAGGGTCTTCTAGGGTAACAATATTTATATCATCACTTTTAATTTCTTGGATTAGTGCATATAGGCTAGTACTTTTACCTGAACCAGTTGGGCCAGAAGTAAGTATCATACCATTTGGATTGTTCATACCTGTTCTTATAGTTCTAAGCGCCCTACCACTATAGCCCATGTCTTCTAGTTTTAAGCTCGTACCACTTTTATCTAGTAGCCTAATAACGCACTGCTCACCCCATACAACGGGGCTAATGGCAATACGCAAATCAATAGGGTTGTTGCCAACTAGTACCGTAAACTGGCCATCTTGAGGTATACGATGCTCATCTATTTTTAAGTTAGATAGAATTTTAATACGAGAAATGAGTGGTGGTTCGGTTTCTTTGGGTAATTTCATTATTTCACGCAAAACGCCATCTATTCGGCACCGAATTTTTAATTCTTTTTCTAATGGTTCTATATGTATATCGCTGGCTCTACTTTTAGCAGCATATTCAAGTATTGCCGATAAAGCTTTACTAATTGGCGAATCTTGGACAATGCTTTTAATTGTATCTTTTTTGCTTGCTTGTTTTTTAGCCTCTGCTATGGCGGCATCATCCTCGGCGTTACCAGTGCTTTCCTTGCCACCAAGAGCGGCCTTAACGTCTTTAGAAACATCTAGTCTGTATTGCCTTAGCACCTGTTCTATGCCATCTTGGCTGGCCAAATAAACCTTAAGTGGCCTGCCTATACGGTTAGACAAAAAATCTACCGCTTGCACATTATCGGCATCTAACATTGCAACAACTAAACGTTTTTCCATTTCACCAAGCGGAACTGCCATATACCTCTCGGCAACTTCCTGCGGCAATAAGCTCAATACCTTAGGGTTTACTTTAGCACCAGATAAATTTACATACGGCACTTTCGTTGCTTGAGCAATAGTTTTAGTAAGATCTTCTTGGTTAATGTATTCCCTATTAATTAGGGTTGCCATAAAAGGCTCACCATCTGCATTAGCCAATTTGTGCACCTTGACAAGGTCTTCTTCCGAAATAAGGCCATTTTTAACTAATAAATTTTCTACTAGTTTTTGGGTATTTTCCATTAATACACTCATGGTATGCCCCCTTGTTTATCTACTGATTTGGATTTTGATTGAACGGCTGATTATTGGTATTTATTTGAACAGTAATATCTTTAGTAAGGTCAAGTGATTCCTTATTAAAATATTTTTTATCTGGGGATTGGAAATCCGCTGTAATGGCTTGTACTGTTGGTGCGTCTAATTTATATGCCTTATCTTTGCTAAAAATAAAATTAGCAACTACAAAACTAAATACACCAGCCACAATTGCTACACCAACTATAATTGCAATATCATTTTTTTTCATTATTTTTTAGTCTCCGCCTTAGTCTTTACCGCTTTCTTGGTTTCTTTGGGAGTTATAATCTTCTTCTCTAAATCTAGGTTTTTCAATGGCTGATAGTAAGTTGTAGCCGTTATACTAACTTTCATGCTACTATCTGAGCCTTTTAAGCTTATTGCATTAATTTTTATTGGCCTGGTTGAACGCTCTATATTTTTTACTAAACTTTGTATAGAAGCATAAGACCCTTTGGCATTAATAGTAAACGGTATTTCAATTGGTTTGGGATTGATATTAGACTGTTCAGCCTTTACCTGATCATCAGTTCCGGTGATACTTTCAATTGCTACACCACTAGTATTTAAAAGTGACTCTAGGCTAGTAGCTAGCGCAGGAAAATCATATTTACTGGGCAACGCGTTTAGTACAACCTTAGAATTAGGGTCAGAATTACCCGTAATTGATTCTGGCGCTGTATCGAATGCAATATACTGTGCCTCTAGTTCTTTGGTTGCTGAAATATTTTTTTTCAGTTGGCCAACAGCCTGATTACGTAAACTAATTACGTTATTTTGGTATTTTAACTGTTTATATAACGCTTGTGTAGCAACTAACGAGAAAACTAAAAAGACCACCGCAACACTAATAGCAATTAAAACCTTAGTATTAGATTTTTCTATTTGAAGCCTTTTAGTAGAAAGCCTAAAATTATCTGTGTTAAATTTTGCCATTATTGTTTAGCCTCTGCTGGTTTATTAAATAAGGTGCTTGGCTGATCCTGCCTAGTGGTCACACCTTCTTTAAGTATTAATTTTACGCCGGTAGATGAAGTGTTAAATAATGCAGGGTCATAGCTAAGGTTAATAGTAAAACTTGCCCCTTTATCGTCACGGCTAAACGTAGTTAACACCACATCGCTGAATGCTTGAGGTTGATCTTGGTTACCCTCTACTTGATACTTGGTAAACTTTAAGGTATCTACGAATACGTTATTAGACTGTAAATTATCTGATGTACCAGTAATAATAGCAGTGTTATCCTCTAAATTGACTTTCACAGAAGATAACTGCACGTTGCTTGGAACGATTTGGGTTAAGTATGTAAACAACCTACTATTTACTTTTTTACCATTATGCAATGTGTCTAAACTACCCAGTTGGGATTGTACAGTTAGCATTTTTTCAATATCTTTAGTGTTTTTTAGTTCTTTGGAAAGTTGGTCTATTTTTTTGTTTGAACTTGCCAATGCAAGTTTTTGAGCACCATATACAACACTGGCCATTAGTGCAACCAAACCAAAACTAGCGACTATAACAACTAAAGATATAGCTATAGCAGTACGCCTAGTGCGCTCAGATTTAATGTACTGGGCCTTAACATCTGGTAATAAATTAAGTTGAATAGCCATTATTCTATCCTCTCTGCTAAGCCGGCGGCCACACCAAAGTGACTAGATACTGACATTAGGTCATTTTGGCGTGATTCAGGGAATGTCACATTACGCCATGCATTACCTATTTCTATATTTACACCAAACTTGTTAGCCAAATACAATGGAAATTCTGGTAATGTACTTGCAGCACCAGTAACTATTATGCGGTCTAAGGGCGCATTGGGGTAACGCGTACTGTAAAACTTAATTGATTTTTCTAGTTCATTAACAAGTATATCTACTACGCCAATGATGCTTTTATAGATTTGACCTTCTAGTTTGTCTTTACTTAAGCCAAACTTATTCACAAATTGCTCAGCTTGTTTTTCATCTACATTTAAGTTTTGACTTGCTGCTTTTAAGATAGCATCACTACCAGTTGGTATTGACCTAGTTAGTCGTGGGCCACCAGCTACAGAAATAACAATATCTGTTGTCATTAAGCCCATATCTATTACCATTTGTGGTGTAGTTTGGCCATTGCCAATAAGTGCCCTAGCAATTGATAGTGCATCTGGTTCAAATGCTATTACGTTTAAACCTATGCCTTCTAGCATATCTAGCCTTGTTTCAATGTATTCGTTAGGTACACTACTTAATAGCACCTCTAGCTTATTTTGATCTACTGGGCTATCACCCAATAAAGCCCAGTCTACTTTACTTTCATCTATCGGAGTTGGTATTAAAGTATCTGCTTGGTAATGTATTGTTTTACCAAGTTCCGAACCACTAAGGCGCTCAATATCAACCACAGTGGTAAATATACGATTACTTGGTAAACCAACAGCAACATTACGGGTTGTTACCCCGCTTTTAGATACCAAATCTTTTATTATTTGGGCAACTTTTTGTTGATCGGCTTTTGCGTCAGATAAAACTAATTTTTGCTCTACAGGGACAAGCGCGTACTTAGCTAATGCTTTTACGGGCCCACTCCCCTTCAACTGGACTAGGCGTATTGCCGAAGTTCCAATATCTAGGCCAAAAAAGTCCTTGACGCCACTTATGACGCTCATGAGAATAATTGTAAAGCATAAGAGCTATATTGCCAAACTATTTTTTATAAATAATATGGGGTAGGTTACAGTCTTGGCGGTGCATTAAATATTGCATCTACTTTAGCACCGTTTTGGCTTTCATCTTTTAAGAATGGCTTAGTCCAATATAGGTAGGCTGGGAAGTTAATAATTTCTGCTGTTTTACCAGTGTTGAAGGGCATATCTCCTCGTTCGCCACAATTTTTTATTCCCTTCCATGATGTACAATTCCAAGAACCATCAGGGCTATCTCCTAGCCCATTACTTAAGTACCTACTGCCTCCAACGCGCCTAAAATCTATTGTTTTTGCAGATAAGGCTCCATTAATTGTTAGTGGTACTCTGCAATTCTCGTCTATTGTATTCTGAGACACATATCTGCCTGGTCCATATCCCGCATAACCGCAAGTATAAATATTTCCATCTGTAACCAATATGGCATCTACTCTTTTGACATTGTTATCTATAACAATGTCACCCTTGGATACAATCAATAGCACTCCCCGGTTATTGGTTTGAACATCACCTGCAATCATAAACATTTTATCGGTAGTATTAACTATAGTTATTTGCCTATTGTCAAAGTCAGTGGCACCGCCAGGGCCAAAAGTATCTCCCGTGCCTAAGACAGGAATAACGTCGGCCGCACTAAAATGACTAGAGGCATTCAAGGTATAACATCCGCTAGCCTGACTGGCGAAAGAATTCCCGCTAGGAATTGCCGGGCAATTAGTTGGTAAACTATTTTTAACGTCTGTATACACAGAACTACTTTTTTTAGACAATAGTGAATTTGGTGAGTCTAAGCCATTGGGTGGAACCGGTGCCCCTGAACGGTAAGCGGCAGTATCTAAAACAATACTACTAAGTGCAAATGCAGCATATTGTGCAACAGAACCTTGACCATTGAATGGATTGGTTGGATTGTTTGTTCTTGAATTAAATTTAATAGTGCTGTCGGTAGAATAAATATCGTTGCCATAGAAGCGAGTGAACGGGACTTCGAAAACTGTAATGCTAGCGTTTGAACTTATGACACCATTTATGACTGTATTGTAAGATACTGAGTCGCCAGGGTACTTGCTATTAAGTGCATCACTCTGGGTAGAATCTAGGGCTACAGATTCCATAATAGAACCTGGACAATAACCGTTACCAATATTTATATTAATAGGAATAGTTTTATTAACTGGTGAGCCTATTTGATAACGGCCGACCAAGTTAGTAATTATGCCAGAACCGGCTGGTGAGCAACCCCCCGAGCCGTAATCTATATAGAACCCAACCTGAAAGCTTAATGGCTTATCTTTTTCAATAGTCGTATTTATTGGTATATTGCTAGCTCCATTTGGCCTAGAAACATGTACACATTGGGTGGCAGACTTATCTATATAAGTAGCATAGTCTGGCCTTGGGGTAGGTTCTAGAGTGATTGTTCGGCAATATTCGCCTGGAACGGTTGGCGTAAAGTTATAGTTAGATACAACATCGCCATTGCTAAGTTTTTTATTAGTGCGACCTAAATTTGCTGCTGGTGGCAAGCCAGAACTGGTTATTTTGTAAGTATATTGGTCATTATTTACCCTGTTAAGGTCACTTAGATTTACAGAATTGGTAAACCGTACAGGCTGGCCAACAACGGCGCCACTACTCGCACCTGCATTAGCATCCAATGTAGCTGTAGATGGGCATTGCATATAATATATTTGTGATGCTCCTAAGCCGAACTGAATTGTATTATTCCAGTACACGTCTCTTATTTCTAGAACATAGGCATTGTCTGGGCTAGCATTAAACTTATTTGATATTGAATTATTACTTCCGGATGGTGGTGTCCATTTTTTACTATTACCTCCGTCGTGCTGGTTTAAATCGACATACTGTATAAAATTACCTAGGTTGTTGTTGTTGCCTTTTCTATATTCAGCAACTTTTACTACAACATCTCTACCGACTTGGGCACCACTGTTATCTGTATTTTTATTATCCATATCATATAGATAAAAATATAAGTCTGCATTGCCCTGTTGGGTGCACGGTAGGCCAAAAGGAACATTATAGTCAACATACGTAGGGCTTTCATTAGTCTGTTCCATAGTGGCATTAAATTGATTCGAACCTGGTAAGCCAATAAATGCACCCGGCGTATTGGTACTTACTGAATAGTTATTAACAACATCAGCCTTTGTTGCCACAATATTTAGGTCAACGTAGTAATAGCCCGTACCCGGTTCTTTATTGGAAATATTATCAAAATTTATAGATTTATCGCGTTCATCACCTCCACAAGAATATTTACCATACCTAGTATAAGCTGGACCATAATCAACTGGATTGATTTTGGTAATATTGTCACCTCCGTTAATATTTGTTGGATCTTCAATGTAATCATCTGTACTCGGGCAGAAATAAATATTGTTTAAGTTTACACTGCCATGGTTATTTTTAAACCAAACTCGTATTCTGGAATCTCCACTATTTACATATTGTGTATTTTGGCTTGACATCTGCAATACAGCACCACCCTGAGCGCTCACGCTACCGTTTGGAAAAGAACTAGATATATGGGGAGAACCAGCCTGCGCTGCATTATTAAAAAACAGTACAGCGCCTAAAATACCAAGAAGGATGAACAGTAGTTTAGTTTTCATTTTGGCCTTTTTCCATTTCTATAATTAGGCTATTGTGTTTGGCCATTAAAACATGTTTTGCTCTATCGTTTAGTGAACTATCGCTATTTATAAGGTCTTTATATTTTTGCAAATTTTGTTTTGCTAAATTTATGTCATTAGCCAAATATGCGGTTTGTGCATAGAAAAGATAGTAGTCAGTATTTTTATACGCACCGTTTGGAATTTCAGATAAAATTTGTAATGCACTTTTATTATCTTTTATATATACAAAAGCCTGGGACTGTTTATAGGCAGACTCTGGATATTTTTGTACATTAATTTTATTTTTTGTTAGTTTTATTGCCATTGCTTGATCAATATTAGCAATGTCAGTACTGTTATAACTTGTGATTTCTTGAACAAGCTTTTTTTCCTGGTTTTGCCTGGTTGAATAAATATAGCCAAATGAGCAAACAATTAATAATACTAAAACAAGAAAAAATGATATAAATATTTTCTTTTTGCTAAATTTGGATGTAAATTTAGGCATATTTTTAGCGCTACTACTTATGCTAACATTAATTTCTTTATCTATTTTAGGTTGCATTTTAGCGGGTTGGAGTGATTTTTTACTTACTGTCTCTTTGTTCATATCGCCAATTATTAGACCTTTTTTAGTCTGTTCTTCGGCTTTATTGGCCAAGTTTTTTCTGTTGTCTTGTTCTTTGTTCATTATTTTTTACTGCTTAAGCTTTATTTAACCATATAAAACATACATTGAGCAAGGCTTTTACGGGCCCATTCCCCTTCAACTGGACTAGGCGTATTGCCGAAGTTCCAATATCTAGGCCAAAAAA
>CAYZCZ010000020.1:0-2511 GCA_964477125.1 uncultured Candidatus Saccharibacteria bacterium
ACCAAACTTAATAGACCACCAAAACAAGAGTTTTCAGTGGTTTGTTGAAGAAGGTTTAGGCGAATTATTAACAGAAATAAGCCCAATAGATGACTATACGGGAACAAAATTATCACTTAACTTCAAGAGTTATCATTTCGAAGAGCCAAAGCTTACTGAGCTTGAGGCTAGGGAAAATAACGTTAGCTATGATGCCCCATTAAAGGCAGTAGTAGAACTTATAAATAAAGTTACTGGCGAAGTTAAAGAACAAGAAATATACCTAGGCGATTATCCGTGGATGACCGGTCGGGGTACTTTTGTGATAAACGGAGCAGAACGTGTAGTTGTAAGCCAGCTAATACGTAGCCCTGGTGTATTCTTTACTTCTAGCAACCATGGCGGGCATAAACTATATGGAGCCAAGGTTATACCAAGCCGTGGTGCATGGTTGGAATTTGAGACAGCGGCCAGTGGTGCTTTATTTGTAAAAATAGACCGTCGCCGTAAAATTGCGGTCACTACCTTGCTAAAAGCACTAGGAATGAATGAAACTAGCATTAAGGAGCAGTTTAAGCATGTTGACAGTGGAGCTAAAAGCTACATTGAAGCAACCTTAGAGAAGGATCCAAGTAAAGGAACTAACGAGGCGTTAATTGAAGTTTATCGTCGTTTACGACCTGGTGATTTGGCGACTGTTGAAAATGCTCGTTCACTTATCGAAAATATGTTCTACAATCCTAAACGATTTGATTTTTCTAGGGTTGGACGTTACAAAATAAACAAACGCCTTGATTTAGACATTCCTAACACGTCTGAAAATCGTACAATGCGACTTGAAGATTTAACAGCTATTATTGCTGAATTAATTCGCTTAACAAATACTCAAGACTTGGCAGATGATATAGATAGTCTTGCTAACCGACGAATTAAATTGGTCGGTGAACTAGTTCAGAGACAATTCCGTATTGGTTTACTTAGAATGGACCGAAATGCCAAAGATCGCATGAGTATGTGCGAGATTGAAACTGTTACTCCTAGCCAGCTTATAAATGCTCGTCCAGTAGTTGCTGCTGTTCGTGAATTTTTTGCTAGCTCACAACTTAGTCAGTTCATGGATCAGATTAATCCACTTTCCGAACTTGCGCACAAACGACGTTTAAGTTCTATGGGTCCTGGCGGTCTAAGCCGTGAACGTGCCGGTTTTGAAGTTCGTGATGCACACGCTACTCATTACGGTCGTATTTGTGCTGTTGAAACACCTGAAGGCGCCAATATTGGTCTTGTACTAAATATGGCGAGCTATGCTCGCATTAATGATTATGGATTCCTTGAAACTCCTTATCGAAAAGTTATTAACGCTGTAACTGCAAAGGATGCTGTTGGCGAGACTGCTTCGGTTGACCTTGAAGACGAAAAAGGCAAAGTAATTGTAAAAAAAGGAGCCAAGATTACAGCCGATAATGCTAAAAAATTAGCTACGGTTAAATCAAAGGCAACTTGGCCTATTAAAGCAAAAGTAACTAGCGAGATTATTTATCTAGATGCTAGTGAAGAAGAAAAAGCTGTCATTGCCGGTAGTGGTAGCGAAGTAGATGATGATGGTTATTTTGTAAGTGATCGTGTTTCAGCTCGTGCTCGTTTAATCGCCGGCGAGGTAGACTCCAACGAAGTAACCCATATGGATGCTGCCTCTAAGCAAATTATTGGATCTAGCGCGGCGCTTGTTCCATATATAGAGAAAAACTACGTGCTTCGTAGTCTTATTGGTAGTAATCAGCAACGACAGGCTGTTCCATTAATAAATCCTAATTCCCCAATTGTTGGTACTGGAATGGAAGAAACTGCTGCCCGAAATACTGGCCAAATTATTTTGGCTGAGGGCACTGGACAAGTTATTAAATCTACTGGTGACGAAGTTACTGTAGACTATGGCAAAACCAAGAAAACCTATAACCCAATGCACTTTGTTCGTAGCAATGAAGGTTCAAGTATTAACCAAAAGGTAGTTGTTAAAACTGGTGATAAGGTTAAAGAAGGTGATGTCCTAATTGAAGGAATGAGTATCCAAGGTGGTGAGCTTGCCTTAGGTAAAGATGTTCTTATAGCATTTATGCCATGGGGCGGTTATAACTTTGAAGATGCAATCGTTATTAGTGATAGGTTAGTTAAAGATGATGTCTTTACTAGCGTACATATAGTTGATTACATGACTGAAGTACGTGAAACCAAGCTAGGCCCTGAACTAGTTACAAGTGATATCCCAAATGTTTCAGAAGAAGCGCTAAGGCACTTAGATGATGAAGGTATTGTCCGAATTGGTGCCGAAGTTCATCCTGGTGATATATTGGTTGGTAAAATTACACCAAAAGGCGAGCAAGAACTTTCAAGCGAAGAAAGATTATTGCGAGCAATCTTTGGTGAAAAAGCTAAAGAAGTTCGCGATACTTCACAGCGAATGAGCAATGGAAAACACGGTAAAGTTGTTGGTGTTAAAATCTTCAGCCGAGCCAATGGCCATGAATTAAAAGC
>CAYZCZ010000020.1:2611-15661 GCA_964477125.1 uncultured Candidatus Saccharibacteria bacterium
GTAAAGTTGTTGGTGTTAAAATCTTCAGCCGAGCCAATGGCCATGAATTAAAAGCCGGTGTAATTATGCAAATTCAGGTATTTGTTGCCCAAATGCGTAAAGTTGCCGTTGGCGATAAGTTAGCTGGTCGACATGGTAACAAGGGTGTTATTGCCCGAGTATTACCTCAAGAAGATATGCCATATAACGCTGATGGTACTCCAATGGATGTTGTTTTGAACCCACTTGGCGTGCCTACTCGTATGAACTTAGGTCAGCTATTTGAAACTCACCTAGGTATGGCTGCTCATGCTTTAGGTTTTAAGGTAGCTACTCCACCATTTGATGGTGTTCCGCTAAGCAAGATTAAAAGCTTGCTTAAAGAAGCTGGACTACCAGAAGACGGAAAGCAACAACTTTATGATGGTCGAACAGGTGAACCATTTAAAGAACGTACAACTGTTGGCCAAATGTACATGATTAAGCTAAACCATATGATTGCCGATAAAATTCATGCAAGGTCAACTGGTCCATATACTATGGTTACCCAGCAACCACTTGGCGGTAAAGCCCAAAATGGTGGCCAAAGATTTGGTGAGATGGAAGTGTGGGCACTAGAAGCTTACGGTGCTGCACATACACTACAAGAAATGTTAACCATTAAGTCAGATGATGTTTACGGACGTTCTAAGGCTTACGAGTCTATTATTAAAGGTACCGAAATAGAAGGACCTAAAGTACCTGAAAGCTTTAACGTACTTGTTAAAGAATTGCAGGGCCTTGGACTTAAAGTAGACCTAGTAGATAGTCATAAGGGTGCTGCAATAGATGCCGAAGCTCTACTTGAAGTAAATATTAAAGATGAATCCGACCACCAAGCAACAGTAGATGCACCTCAGGATACTATTAGCGATATTGATGTAACAGAAGATATAGTTGCTGATGAGTTTATGATTTTAGATGATAAGGGTGATGAACTTGTTGCTACTGTAGAAACTGAAAGCGAAGAAGATGCACCGAACGATGAAGAAGATAAGGAGGCAAAATAATGCGTAAATACTCACATGGTACAAATATTGCCGATTTTGATGCCGTACGGCTTGCTATTGCTAACCCTAGCGACATTTTAGAGTGGAGCTATGGCGAGGTAACAAAACCAGAAACTATTAACTACCGAACTCAAAAACCAGAGCGAGATGGCTTGTTCTGTGAAAAGATTTTTGGACCAGTTAAAGATATAAATCCTCACGATGCTAAATACAAAGGTCTTCGTTCGCGTGAAGCCGCTGTAGATAAGAAAGGTGAAATTGTCACCAAGTCTATAGTTAGGCGTGAACGAATGGGACATATAAGCCTTGCAAGTCCAGTTACACATATTTGGTTCCTACGTGGTACGCCAAGTGCTAAGGGTCTTGTTCTAAATATGACAGTAAAGAACTTGGAGCGAATTGCTTATTTTGCTTCATATGTAATATTAGATGTTGATGAGGCAAAGCGTGACCAAATGCTTGCTGATAAAGAAGCCGAAACTGCAGCTGCTAAGGTTGCTATTGAAGCCAGATACGAACAAATGGCAAGTGAAGAAGGCGCAGATGTTAAGGTGCTTGCAGAAGCTCGTACAAAAGAGATTGACGAATTAGTCGCAGGTTGGGAACAACTGAAAGCCCAGCTAGACTCACTCCAGATTAATGCTTTAATTAGTGAAAATGATTATCGTAATCTTCCTGATGATTTGCAGGATATAACAACCGTTTCTATGGGTGGTGAAGCTATCCAAAAAATGCTTGAAAAAGTAGATCTAGAAGAGCTTATTGCCCAATTGAGTGAAGAAGTCGAAACTGCCAAGGGGATGCGTAAAAAGAAGATTATGAAGCGCTTAAGAATTCTTGAGAGTATGCTTCGTGCCGGTATTAAACCATCTAGTATGTGTATAAGTGTCCTTCCGGTTATTCCTCCAGATCTTCGCCCAATGGTACAGCTTACTGGAGGCCGTTTTGCAACCAGTGACTTAAACGACCTATATAGGCGTGTCATTAATCGTAATAATCGATTAAAAAAGCTAATTGACCTAAATGCACCAGAAGTTATTCGACGTAACGAAATGCGTATGTTGCAAGAAGCTGTTGATGCTTTGATTGATAATAATGCAGCCAGAAGTGGCCGAGCTGTAAGTAGTACTGGCCAAAGAAGGCGACTAAAGAGCTTAAGCGATATGCTTAAGGGTAAGCAGGGTCGCTTCCGCCAAAACCTACTCGGTAAGCGTGTAGATTATTCTGGCCGTTCAGTAATTGTTGCTGGTCCAGAACTAAAAATTAGTGAATGTGGATTGCCTAAGATGATGGCTTTAGAGTTATTCAAGCCGTTTGTAATTGGCTACCTTATCACTAACGACCATGCTCACAATATACGTTCAGCAACTCGTTTAATCGAATCAGGTGAGTATATTGTTTGGGACGCCTTAGACGAAGTAATTAAGGGCAAATATGTTTTATTGAACCGTGCTCCTACATTACATAGGTTAGGTATCCAAGCTTTCCAGCCTAGGTTGATTGAAGGTAAAGCCATTCAGCTACATCCACTTGTATGTAAAGGATTCAACGCTGACTTCGATGGTGACCAAATGGCCGTTCATTTGCCTCTTTCAGATAAGGCTCAGGCAGAAGCAAGGGATATTATGGCTAGCGCTAAGAATATTCTAAAGCCTGCTGACGGTACGCCAGTGCTTCATATCGAACAAGATATTGTACTTGGTGCTTACTACATAACTTACGATAAGCTTCCAAACGATAAACAAGTTCCATTTAGCGATGTTAACGAAGCATTAATGGCCCTAGATGAAGGAGTAATAAAACTACAGACTCCAATATCACTTACCTTCCGTGGTGAGAAAATTGTTACCACACTTGGTAGGGTGCTATTTAACGAGCTTCTACCAGAAGATTTCCCATACCAAAACGAAGCTATGACTAAGAAGAAGATTCAAAAAGTTATGGCCCAAGTTTATGAAATGTACGGCCAAGATAAAACTGCTGAAATTGCTGATGATCTTAAAGATTTAGCTTTTGAATACGCTACTGTTTCTGGTCTTTCTATGGGTATGGAAGATTTCCCTGATGTAATAGGTATAGATAAGCTTATTGCAGAAGGTGAAAACCGTGCCAAGGAAATAAACGATCAGTATGAAGCTGGCTTCATGACAAACGATGAGCGATATCGCTTGACTGTTGAAAATTGGACAAAAATTGATTCTAAGGTACAAGCTTTATTGGCAACCCAGTTAGCAACTCAAGACAATTCTATGTCGATTGCTGTAAACTCTGGTGCTCGTGGTAATATCGGCCAGATGAAACAGTCTGTTGGTATGCTCGGTGTGCTTTCAGACACTAGTGGTCGAGCCATTGAACTTCCTGTAAAATCTGGCTATAAGCATGGTTTAAACCAGCTTGAATACTTTACTGGTACAAGGGGTGTACGTAAGGCTCTAATTGACATTGCCCTAAAAACTGCTGACTCTGGTTATATGACTAGGCGTCTAGTAGATGTTAGCCAAGATGTCTTTATTGTTGACGAAGAAGCAACTGACCCAGGATTCCCAATTTATCGTTCAGATGTTGAAGAAACTGGAGTTCCACTAGCTTCAAGGTTAGAAGGCAGATATGCAGCCGAAGACATTGTTATAGGTAAAGAAACAGTTGTTCCTAAGGGCGAATTAATTACAAGAACCTTAGCTGCAACTATTGAGGCATCTGATCTTGAAGTCATCAAGATTATGAGCGCCTTAACATGTGGCACCTTACGTGGCGTAAGCCAAAAGAGCTACGGTGTTGACCCAGCAACCGGAAAACTGGTTGTTAATAGACACCCGGTTGGTGTTATTGCTGCCCAAAGTATTGGTGAGCCTGGTACACAGTTGAGCCTAGACAGTAAGCACCGTTCCGGAGCTGTATTAGCTGACGAAACTGCACAAGGCCTAAACCGTGTTGACGAACTATTTGAAGTACGAAGTCCTAAGGGTCAAGCCTTCATTTCTGAAATTGCCGGCGAAGTTAGTGTTCGCGAAGAAGGTGAACACTACGTTGTTCAAGTATCTGGCAAGGAAGAGGAAGAAGTGGTCCTCAAAGTTGGTGATCGAATGGTTACTATCGCTAATGGTCAAGAGGTTGTCGTTGGGGATGTAGTAGCATCACTTGAAGGTGGAGAAAGTCCTCTAGTATCACCAATAACTGGTTCTGCTGAACTTGTTGACGGTAAGATTGTCTTAACTCCGACTACTCAAACTGTTGTTCGTTACGAAATTCCTGGCTTTAAGCAACTAGTAGTTAAAGACGGAGACTTAGTAGGTGCGGGCGACAAATTGACAACTGGTTCTGTTAATCTTCATGACTTAATGAACCTTAAGGGTGTCATTGAAACTCAACGGTATATCTTAAATGATATTAGTAAGATATTTGCTGCACAGGGTCAGAATATTTCTGATAAGCATCTTGAAATTGTCATTAGGCAAATGTTTAGTCGTGTTTCAATTGAAGAACCTGGCGACAGTGATTTTGTAACTGGAGATATAGTAAGCAAGGCGGCTGTCTTAGAAGCCAATCAACATTTGGCCTCTGAAGGTAAAAAGCCAGCTGAGTTTATTCAGTTACTATTAGGTATTACTAAAGTATCAACATGGGCAGATAGCTTCCTAAGTGCTGCTAGCTTCCAAGATACTACTAGGGTGCTGATTGCAGCGGCAACAAGTGGCAAGGTCGACCACTTATATGGCCTAAAGGAAAATGTTATCTTGGGTCGTAAGATCCCAGTTGGAACTGGCTATACGCCAGCCAACGAAGTTGACGAAGAAGAATAAATCTGTTTAAATAGGAAACAAGTATGCCAACAATTAATCAATTAGTTCGTAAGAATCGTAGCACTAGCAAGCCCAAGAGCAAGTCTCCGGCTTTGCATAAGGTTACAAACAGTCTTAAGACAAAGTCTTACGAAAAGTCCGCGCCTTTTAAGCGTGGAGTATGTGTAAAGGTAACCACTAAGACACCAAAGAAACCAAACTCAGCCTTACGTAAGGTTGCACGTGTGCGCCTTAATAACGGCTATGAAGTGTGGGCTTATATTGGTGGTGAAGGTCACAACTTGCAAGAGCATGCTGTGGTCCTAATCCGTGGCGGTCGTGTACCAGATTTACCTGGTGTACGTTACCATGTTGTTCGCGGTAGTTTAGACCTTCAGGGTGTTGCTAATCGCAAGCGTGGTCGTAGTAAATACGGCGCCAAAAAAGATACCAAATAGTATCTTTTAGAATAGAGTTAATTAAATAATGTGGCTTCAGTGACCGTCCAACAAATATGTTGGGAACACACAGAAGTATTTATAGAAAAGGAGTACAGAAATGCCACGAAAGAAAACCAAGAGTTTGGTTCGCGATATTGCGCCAGACCGAAAATATAACTCAGAACGAGTCCAACGCTTAATTAACCGTGTAATGTTAAACGGTAAGAAACAACTTGCAGAACGTCTTGTTTACGAAGCTATGGATAAGTCAGCCGTTAAGCTAAAGGTAGAAGATCCATTAGAAGTGTTTAATAAAGCACTTGATAATGTTAAGCCTTCAGTAGAAACTCGTTCTCGACGTGTCGGTGGAGCAAACTATCAAATTCCTTTTGAAGTTAAGGGCCAACGCCAAAGTCATTTAACTTTAATGTGGTTTGTAGCTGCTGCAAGGGCACGTAAAGGCATGCCAATGGCCGATCGTTTAGCTGCAGAATTAACCGATGCCTATAACGGTACTGGTGCTGCTGTTAAAAAACGCGAAGATGCCCACAAAATGGCCGAAGCAAACCGTGCATTTGCTCACTTTGGAAGAAACTAATGATTCCTATCCCTGAAAGTTACAAAAACTTAGGTCGTGAATTTAGTAGCGATAGTGACGTAGAGCAAGCATGGGTGGATGTTGAATCCACTAGAGTAAGAGGAAAATTGGGCTTGCAAAATTTAGTCGAAAAACCTAACAAAGAATAAGCAATTACCTAATAAGTTCATTTAAATTAACGAGGAAAATAATGGCAGGAAAAAAAGTTACTATGGATAAAATGCGCAATATTGGAATTATTGCTCATATTGATGCCGGTAAAACAACAACTACTGAAGGTATTTTGTACCGAACAGGTCTAAAGCACAAAATTGGTGCAGTACATGAAGGTGAAACTACTACTGACTGGATGGCTCAAGAGCGAGAACGTGGTATTACTATTGTTTCTGCTGCTGTGACCTGTTATTGGAAAAATCATCAAATTAATATCATCGATACGCCAGGACATATAGACTTTACCGTTGAAGTAGAAAGATCACTTCGTGTCTTAGACGGTGCTGTTGTAGTATTTGATGGCAAAATGGGTGTAGAAAGCCAGTCTGAAACTGTTTGGCGCCAAGCTGATAAATATGGTGTTCCACGAATGTGCTTCATTAATAAGATTAATCAAACTGGTGGTGATTTTTATAAAAGTCTAGAATCTATTCACAATCGCCTTAATAAGCACGCTTTCCCAATTCATTTACCTATAGGTTTTGAGCAAGCCATTAACGGTGTTGTGGACCTAATAACAATGAAAGCTTATTCCTATAAAGAGTTTACTGACCACGAATTAATAGAGGGTGAAATTCCTGCTGATATGCTTGAAACAGCAAAAAAATATCGTAGCTTACTTATTGAAAATGCTGTAGCTGAAGACGAACCAATGTTAGAAAAATATTTGGAAGTTGGGGAAGACGGCTTAACGGTAGATGAAATAAAACATGCTATTCGTATGGCTACCTTAAGTGGTAATTTCTTCGCTGTCACTGGTGGTGACGGTCGGGGTGTAATTGTAGAGAAAGTTCTTGACCTTGTTGTAGACCTAATGCCAAGCCCTGATAATAGGGGCAGTTCATGGGGAACACATCCTAAAACAGGCGATGAAATAGAACGTAAACCAGTTGCTAGTGAACCATTTTCTGCACTTGCATTTAAAATTGCTACTGATCCATTTGTTGGTAAACTAGCCTATTTCCGTGTATATTCTGGAAAAGTTGAGTCTGGTTCATACATTATGAACAGTTCCACGGGTGAAAAAGAGCGAATTGGTCGTATTGTTCGTATGCAAGCTGACAAGCGCGAGGATGTAACATCTGTTGAAGCAGGTGATATTGCTGCCATTGTTGGCCTAAAAGGCACAACAACAGGTAATACACTATGTGATTTAAACAATCCAATTATTTTGGAAAGCATTACATTCCCAGAACCACCAGTTAGTATTGCCATCGAACCAGCTACTAAGGCCGACCAAGAAAAAATGAGTCTTGCCCTCCAAAGATTAGCTGAAGAAGACCCAACATTTAGGGTTAAGGTTGATCACGAAACTGGACAAACTATCATTAGCGGTATGGGTGAGCTTCACCTAGAAATTATTGTTGATCGAATGAAGAGAGAATTTAACGTTGAAGCTAACATTGGTGCTCCTCAAGTAGCTTACCGTGAAACTATTCGTAAAGATGCTGTTGAAGTTCAGGGTAAGTTTATTCGCCAAAGTGGTGGTCGTGGTCAATATGGTGACGTATGGTTGCGATTAAGCCAAAACGAAGCAGGCAAAGGCTTTGAGTTTATTAACAGCATTAAGGGTGGAGTTATTCCAAGTGAATACATAAACCCTGTTAAAGCTGGTATAGAAGAAGCGATGTCAAATGGTGTTTTAGCTGGTTATCCAGTTGTTGACATCAAGGCTGAACTTTATTTTGGTAGTTATCATGATGTTGACTCAAATGAAATGGCCTTCAAAATTGCCGGTTCTATGGCATTAAGAGAAGGTGTCAAAATGGCCAACCCAGTACTACTTGAGCCTGTTATGAAGGTAGTTGTTGTCACTCCTGAAGAATTTATGGGTGACGTAATTGGTGACTTGAACAGTAAGCGTGGTCGTATTGAAAGTATGGAAGATTTACCGGCTGGTATTAAAGAAATTACAGCTTTTGTTCCTCTTGGTGAAATGTTTGGCTATACAACTAATTTGCGTTCAAATACAAAGGGCCGAGCAAGCTCTAGTATGGAGCTAGATCATTACGCAGATGTGCCAAATCATGTAACTGAAGCAATCATAGCAAAAAATGGAAAATCCTAACTTAACTGATAGTTTATATCCTACAGATTACTAAGTTAAATACCATAAAATACAATTTCGTTTGATTTTAAAAGCATTAAGGAAATAGCCGAATCTACAATTTCCGAAACCGCGGTGATAGCTTTAAGTGCTTTAGCTAATGTTGCAAAAAATATAAAATAAATGTCTTTGCAAACTACTCAGTTTTCAGATACAATATACCGGTATGCGCGTTTTACGGTATTGCTCAAGTAAGCTTAATATTAAAAGCGCAATAGAATTTAAATAAATTAATTTAAGGAGAATAAATTAATGGCAGATTTTGATCGAACCAAGCCTCACGTGAACGTAGGAACTATGGGTCACGTTGACCATGGTAAAACCTCATTAACAGCTGCAATTACAATGACACTTGCAAAGCGATTGCCAAGTGATGTTAACAAACCAGTTAACTACGACCAAATTGATAATGCACCAGAAGAAAAGCAACGTGGTATTACCATTGCTACTTCTCACCAAGAATATGAAAGTCCAAAAAGGCATTATGCTCACGTAGATATGCCAGGTCACGCCGACTACGTAAAGAATATGATTACAGGTGCTGCCCAAATTGATGGTGCTATTTTGGTGGTTGCAGCCAATGATGGTCCATTACCACAAACTCGTGAACACGTTTTGCTTGCTAAGCAAGTTGGTGTTCCAAGCATTCTTGTCTTCTTAAATAAAATGGATCTTTCTGACCCAGAACTAGTAGAACTTGTCGAAATGGACATTCGTGAACTACTAGCAAAGAATGGTTACGACGAAAATGCTCCTATCATCAAAGGATCTGCTACTAAGGCAATTGACGGCGATGAAGAAGCTATGGATCAAATTATGGAACTAGTTGATGCTATGGATAGTTTCATCCCTGAACCTAAGCGAGAATTAGACAAACCTTTCCTAATGCCTATTGAAGATGTCTTTTCTATCAAGGGTCGTGGTACTGTTGCAACTGGTCGTATTGAAACCGGTGTTGTAAAAATCAATGAAGAAGTTGAAATTGTTGGACTTAAAGACACCCGTAAAGTTGTTGTAACTGGCGTTGAAATGTTTAAGAAAAATCTAGACCAAGGTCAATCAGGTGATAACGTTGGTCTACTATTACGTGGCGTAGAGCGTGATGATATCGAGCGTGGTCAAGTACTTTGTAAGCCAGGTAGCATTACCCCACATACAGAGTTTGATGCTGAAGTTTATATCCTTACTAAAGAAGAAGGTGGACGACATACTCCATTCTTTAAGGGTTACAAACCTCAGTTCTACTTCCGTACAACTGATGTAACTGGTGAAGTTGAACTTCCAGCCGACAAAGAAATGGTTATGCCTGGTGATACAATCACTTTCAAGGTTAAACTACTTGCCCCCATTGCTATGGAACAAGGCTTGCGCTTTGCTATCCGTGAAGGTGGCCGTACCGTTGGTGCTGGTGTTGTTACAAAAGTCACCAAATAAACTAAAATTTAGATAATAGATTTTAGAATATAGAAAAGAGCCTGGAAAAGGGCTCTTTTTTGTAGCTAAATTATGGAGTATTTAAAAAAGTATTTTGACTTTTTTATCTGCCAATATTACACCAGCCATTGCGCCTATAAGTGCTAGCATAAAGTTAGTGTCTTTATAAAACAGCGTTGCAATAGCTACTAGTATGTTGGCTACGAAAATAGTCGGGAATATTAGGCCACCCCTATAGCCCATAGATTTAGACCAAGCAATAGCCATAACTTTTATTATAAATATCCACGATAAACCTACAAAGCCTAAGCTAGTGGCTTGTTTAAGCATTGGGGCGATGCTTTCGTTACCAGTAAATTGCACCAGTGGACCGCCCATCAGGTAAAGGCTACTAAGCCCTACACCGGCGAGCAATGCCTTAGCCCACCAATCATACTTATTGGTAAGCTCGCGTATGTTCTCGAAAACATTATGAGATGTTTTTATTGCAAAAGTAGTAGCGTAACCTACAGCCACTAAAGCTAAGGCAATTGCCAGGTCAATTAGTTTAATTTTCCAGTCGTAAACAGGCCAGTTAAAAAACTGAGTTTTGGGGTCAATTAATTTCAGGGTGTAATAACTTGTAGCGGAAGCAATAATAGCTACCACTAGGATTTCTGCATTTATTTTGGTCTTAGCTTGCTTAGTAATTAAAAATATACCCAGTAAACCTACGAAAAACGAATGAAAAAAAGCTGCAAACAGGGCGATTATGGAAGCGCCAGCCATAGCACCAATGGACTTTTTATCTCCTTTGAACAGTCTATTTCCAATAATTCCTCCGACAACTATGCAGGCTGGAACAAGCACTGCTTCCGGGCCAAGAGATGCCCCGGCAACCAAAGAAAAGAAACCAATTAGCAGTATTGTTCCTAGCTTTTTAAAACTAGTATCTATTTTGCCTCCACCTAAGCCATGAGCTTCATGTGACTCACTTTTTTTATCTAAAAGGTGTTGTAAGCCAAAAAATACCAAAGTTAATGATATACAAAGCGGTACTACCAATAACCTGGTAGTGTCTGTATTAAATATATTTAACCAAATAAAATTAATAGAATTATGTACTGATGTTTCAAATAGGTAATATACTACCGCAACAGCAACACTCGCGATAATAACGCCTAATAGTTGTCTAATTTTTTCCATATATTTGAAATTATAGCCTATTTTGTAATATTTGTAATTTATGTTATATTAACAGATGTAATATTAATTGTGGTGAATAAAAGTCATTGCAAAGTTCTTAAATAACTTCTGCAAGGATGTTACACCACGCTAGGTTACAGGCTTAAGATGCTAGGTATTAGTTTTTCTAAAACCCAACATCGATAACCGAGAACCTAATTATCGACAAAGGAGATAATAAAATGGCTGATGCCACAAACCCACAACAAAGAATTCGTATTCGCCTAAAGGCATACGACCACAAAGTTATTGACCAATCTGCAAAGCAAATTGTAGATACCGCACTTAGAACGGGCGCTACTATTGCCGGCCCAATTCCACTACCTACCCGTAAAACAACTTACACAGTTGTTAAGAGCCCCCATGTCTACAAGAAAGGTCGTGAACAGTTCGAAATGCGCGTTCACAAACGACTTATAGACATTACCAACGCTACACCAAAAACAATAGATAGTCTTATGAACCTATCATTGCCGGCTGGCTGTGATGCCGAAATAAAAATGTAACACGGCAAATTAGTTACTAAAAAGCTCTCTTTATACTGAGAGCTTTTTAGTAACTTATATATTTTTGTAATTCGGTGACAGCAAAAATAATTGCGCTAGGCGTATGGTTTTTAGATTTTGGAATAGATTCGGTTGTAATTTTACCGGGAATATCTTCGTAATTGCTTGTTACTACCGTAGCTACGAATACGGCAATTTCATCTAAGTCAGAGTGTACTCCGAAATTGGTTTTCAAATAATCGCGAGCATATTCACTAAATTTGAACTCATTTGAAAACCTTTCATTCTCAAGCTCGGAATCATTTAAATTAATAATCCTTGCCTTATTTGTTAGCTTACGTAAATCTTCTGCATCACTTTTGTCTAACAGTATATGTATGACTGGGTCTACTTCGGAAAGTAATTTTAAACCTTTTGATATAAGCTGTTCATTTCCATCCATTCTAGCCATCATGTCTCCGGCAATATACTCGGAGATGCCCAAATCATCTATATTTCTTAATTTAGTTTCTTTTAAGTACAGCCTAACGCTTTTTGACATAGTACTAACTAGCGTAGTTGCAATAACATCTTGTTGTTCTTCTGGGAACTTATCTTCTGTAACACCAGCAACTAAAAGCATTTGCTGTACATTTGCAATTATTTCATTCAGTTGTTGTCGAGTGTCGTATTCAGAAACTTCAGCCGACAGGTGGTCATCTATTATGGGAGTTGGGTAAATCCAACCTGTTTCTTTAACATAATATGGGAAAATATCATCATTGCCATGGATCCTGTCATATTCAAAGCTACAAGCTCTTGCATAACTCTGCTTTGGATTTTTATACAGTGAATTTTGACAAAGCCGACTCATAAGTATATTAAATAACAAAAATAAAATATATACAATATTAACTATCAGATATAGCAACAGTAATGCCATGTTAGATCAATATAGTCGATTGCTAACTAAAAAAATATAAATGAATATATTTATTGCAATAACAGGTGAGCTTATGCTTTAATTAATATCAATGGCAATAAAAAATAAAAAAATAAAACAAGATGAAATGGATGGAATATATCTGTTAAAGATTGTAATGTTCTTTTTGCTAGGCTGTATGTGGGTTAACGTTGGCTCGAACCCTGGGTTACCTGTACCTGTTGGGCTTTTCGTTGGTATAGTATTTGCCACGCATGACCATTTTAAAATTGATCGTAAAATTGAATACGTTGTATTGCTTATTGCAACAGTCCTTAGTTTTATAGCACCAATAGGATTTGTTCTAAACATAGGTTAATTATGAATCCAACGAATCCTGAAAACAAAAACGAAGAAATTGAAGAAATCCAAAATCCAGATGGTGAATTGATTATTGAGCATGACATTAATCAGGCTGCAAAAAATATTGTAAGTGAAATTACTAGCGAAAAAGATACTGAATTTGAAGAAAAGCCAGCTGAAGATATAGCAAGCAATAACTATACTTTACCTATAAACAATATTCCAGATAACGTAGAACAGCCGTATGTCACTACGACCCAACCTTCTATTTTACCTGTGCAAAATAATCTAGAGAATAATGTAGCAACCCCTATAGAGCCCAGACTAAAAAAGTCATATAACAAACTTAAGTTGGCGGTAATTATTTTTGCCGTGACGATATTAGTATGTGTTGTCTCTGTATCGGCATATGCCGGAATTTATTTACCAAATAAACCCAATAATGTGGTTAAGCGTT
>CAYZCZ010000021.1:0-15286 GCA_964477125.1 uncultured Candidatus Saccharibacteria bacterium
GGTGGTCCTGCTGGACCTGGACGAATTAACTATACTAATTCTGGTCGCCCAGCCAATGCTCAGCAAATACAACAAGACCTATCCGGTATAGGTGGAGATGTAAGAACCGGTACTAGGCAACTTAACGACCAAGAACTAGAAGATTTATGGTCACATGCTAGGAACGAAAAATGGCATAAAGACCGTGGCGGAGCAACAACAAACGCCGAACGACAGGTTGCCAGCGAAGTCGCTCAAGAAATGAGCAGACGAGGCCTGCTTTAGGCATCAACCCATATAAGACTTAATATTAGATTTAGAATAATCATGTTTTGACTTTATTTAATTTGTATTATATTATATTTAATAATAAAAATTTATCTATAGTAATAAAAGCCAATTAAAGAGGATCATAAACTATGAGTGAATTATCAAATCAACTAAACAAAAACGCCATAAACCCACAAGATAACGACAATAATACTGATACTTACGAGCAACTACCGTTAAACGCAGACAGCCAAGAAGAATCTAGTACTAATAATAGTAAGAAAAAGTGGTTTATTTTCGCAGGAGCGGGTGCAGCAGCAATTGCACTTGTTGGTGGAATATTTGTTCTAAAAGGCGGAAACGAAGAAAGTAGCCCAAACACCAACCAACCAGTAGCAGAGGCTCCAGCTAACAGTGGTGAACAGACTTCGAATAATAGTGAAGTAGTTGTTAGTTTTAATGCAGATAACTTAATTGCTTCATTTAACGCTGTTATTGAAAGTAGTGGTGGTGGCATTGTACCGGGTAAAGAACAATTTTTTGATGCATTAACCTCCGCTAGTAGCGATCCTAATAAGTCTGCACAAACACTAGAACAATTAGGTATAAGCAAGGCATTGCTCGACTATGCCGAAGCTGGCACAATTGATGCCAGTAAATTAACCGGTTCGCATCGTGCAACAATAGGTATGGCTAGTGGAATAAATAACGGCTATGCCTATGGTGCGGATTATGTAAAATTTTTGAAAGATAATGGTGTATACGATAAGTTACCAAATATAATTCCTGCAAGTTCAGTGGATGCTGAGCTAGCAGATATAGTAGTTCATATTGACGGAGCTCCTCAAAAACTAATTGATGAATACGGCATAGAAAAGTGGACTAGTATGACAACAGAACCATTCCAAAATTCGATAAATGAAATGCGCTCAGGAAAATTTAATGGGCAATACACTGAACAACAAATTGCTGACTACATAGATGTATACCAAACAATAGTCAATAGTGAAGATAAAGCCATTGCTGCATATAATGCAACAGCTAATAAATAGCTTTTTTGAAAAATAGTTCATACATCAAAATTTGTAATATATTGTATATACATTAATAAAAAATTGGCTTTTTAGCTTTGCTTATGCTTATTTATTTAACCTGGCTTTTATGCTAAAATATAGCTAAGAATATCAGGGAAAAAATAGGTGCCAACACAAATAGATCCAAAAAACCATGACATAAGTTTTAATCCGTCTAACGATGGAAGCCCTGATAGTATAAATAAACCAACTACTCCAACAAATAATAACGAATCATTGGCCAACGGCGAAAACCAATACGACAAAGCCCAATCTAATAACAGTAGTCTTGAATCTGAAAAAAGCTTTTTTAAGCCAGACCTGCCGACAGGCGGTTTAAAGGGTAAGCTAGTTGGAAAAGTTACCCAACTTACCGGCACAAAAAAGGTAGCACTTTTTGGCGGCGGGGCCGTAGCTGCTGTTTTTACTGTAATTATTATGTTTAATGCCCTGGCTGGTTTCCAGTTAATACATTTAGGCGAAATGCTAGACCTAAAGTTTAATGGACAAACTCGCCGAATATTAAACCGTCGTGCACTAAAGCACTACCAAATAATTTTTGATGAAGAAGGTAGGGGATATTACAATAAAACTGGATTCGGCCGTGTGACTAACATGTACAGCGAAATGAAGCCTGAAAAAATTGTAGCCGACCTAAAATCAAAAGGCTATGACATTAGCGTTGGTAAGGACGGCAAATTAAGCCTTAACGGTGAGGTTATGACTGGTAAAATTTCCGACAGAAGAAATAAAATAAGTACCATACTACGTGAACAATACCCGGATGATGGTTTTGTTAAACGTAATCGCAGGTCAGTAGCAACCTATAAAACATTTGGAATTAAAAGAGTATTTTTTGAAAATACCAAAGAAAAAATTGATAACTGGGAACTAGAATATATAAAAAGAATTCGAGAAAAAGTAAAACCCAGTGGGGGTGGTGTTTCTAACAGTAGCGCAACAAAAGACGGTGATCACACGGTTGAGAATACAGATGGTACAACAACAAATATACCTGGCTTAGATTCTGAAGATATAAACAGCCAAGCAAGTGAGCAAGCTCAAAAGCTACAAGACCCAAAATACAATCCAGAAATTGACCCTAGCGCCGTAAAAATAAATACGGATTCGGTAATGGATGGTATTTCTAAAATAGATGCAGCGGCTGCCGGGAAAGCTGTGATTGGTAGTGCGCCAGGAGCTACTGCAAATGCATTAAAAATTAACGGTGCCGCCGATGCGGCCTGTGAGATAAAAGCTTATGGAAAAGCAGTCGAACTTGGCGCAAAAGCATACCGTTATCGAGCTTTAATTGAATATGCCACACCAATACTAGTTGCATCTCACCAAATGAAAACGGGTAAAGGTGTAACGGGCGAACAAGTTAGCGGAATTATGAAAATACTAAACAGAAAAGTTGAGCCAGGCCAATCTGGAACAGACGGAATTGGATCTTCTGGTGCAATGCAACTACTTTCTGGTAATGATACTGCTAAAATTAAAAATACAGATAGATACGCACTTAAATTTAACAGTGGTGCAGGTGGCGTATTAAATAAATTAAATGAAACAGCCGATAAGATTGCAGGTATTTCAGGTGGCACAGAATACTGTAAATTATCTAGAAATGGTTGGTTCCAAGCTGGTTCAATAGTCGTCGGCGTTATATCCGCTGTGATACCAGACGGAGTAGGTCAGGCTAATTTAGCAAAAAATATTGCCGGTAGCCTTGTAGCAAGTTTAATAACAGGGGTTGTAGGCGAGCTTGTAAAACCTTTATTAATAAATGCTATTGCAGGGAATATAATAAATGGTTATGAGAGCGGTGATAAGGTAGGTGATGCTCTGGCGGGTGGTTCTGCAATTTCTGCCAGCACGGACAGATATAAAATTGGCGGTATACCCAAAGATGTAAAGCAAGCATCTGCTATAGAAAATATAATAGCCTTGGAGAAGAAAGAAGATCTAAAAAATGAAAGTGCCTACAACAAATATTTAGCAATAAGTAACCCTGATTCTGTTGCATTTGCAACATTAATGCGTATGCCAAACACCCCAACCCAAGCGTTTAAATCTACTATCAGAAACACGGCAAGTTTACTAAACCCAATACAATTACTTTCCAAAAAAGCTCATGCCGCCAATGAGTTGAATGGTATTGCTATGGTGTATGACCAAATGGGCATAGCAAACTATTCAATGAGCGACGAAGATATAGATAGCTTACCTGACGTTATTGAAGCTGAAAAATGGATTAAAGATAATGACAAAGTAGAAGATTACCAAAGCTGGGTCGGTGAATGTCACCCTAAAGAAGGTGGCGATGGCTATTTAGGAGAGGGTTTACCTTTATCAGAAGAGGATGAGGAAAAATTAAAGGATAGATGTACAGCTATAGATAAAGATGATATCAAAAACTACCTGGCTAATTATTTAGACAGAAATATCTCCGCCGGCATAGCATTTAATGCCAAACAGTCTGACTGTTTAGACCCAGACGATGACAACTGGCAATGTGCTTTCGATGATGGTAGCGGAAATACAAAAACCGACGATTGTGAAAATTCTTCATCTACAACAGGCGAAAAACCACCAGAAGATTATGAAAAAGTTAAGGTAGGAAATAACACAATTAGTAATCGAACTAAGTTCATGCTTGATAATGCCGAAAAAATATTTGGTGGAAAAATTGATATTACCCAGGGTAGTTATAACCCAGGTGGGGTTGCCGCCAGTGGTGGCACTCACGATGGAGGTGGCGCAATCGACGTAAGTGTTAATGGACTCAGTAGCGACAAGATAGACAAAACAGTAGAAGCTTTAAGAAGGTCTGGATTTGCTGCCTGGCACCGAACAACAGCTGAAGGAAACTGGGGGGCACACATACATGCATTAGCTATCGGTGATAAAGAAATGGCGGATGGTGCAGCAAATCAAGTCAAGGCATTTTTTGCAGGCGGTGACGGATTGGGTAACGATAAGGACACGAGTAGTCTTGGGACAACAGTTACGCCTGCTTGGGCTCTAGAAATAGGTAAAGAAGGTGGTGGTAATTCTTCAGGTACTTCTGGTGCCACAAGTTGTTCTACAACCTCTGGAGAATATAAAGACCCACATCGTGATATTAAAGATTATGAACCAATGCGAGTAGATATGGGTGTTGACTTTGGAGGTACTGGGCCCGTATACGCGCTTGGAAATGGTGTTGTAGTAGAGTCCTTTGACGGTAATGCCGGTTGGCCGGGAGGGAATTTCTTAAGCTACAAGCTAACAGACGGACCAGCCAAAGATAAAATGGTATTCGTTGCAGAAAGCTGTAAACCTAAGGTTAAAGTTAAAGATAAAGTCGACACCAACACAGTAGTTTGTGAATTAACTACAAACCAATTCCCTTATAACGAAACTGGGTGGGCTGAAGGTAACGGCACCTGGGCAGTTGCACATACTTGTTATAACGAAGGCGACCAAACGGCTTACGGTGAAAATTTCCATGAGTTATTAAAAAAATTAGGTGGAAAAGGTGGTGCGCCAAACCCCGGGGCAAATAAAACCTGTAAACTTCCGTCAGACTGGCCAAAATGGTAATGGATAATTTTAAGAATAGTATCCAAAATATTTCTTTAAGGAAAACTATTAAAACAGTTGTGTTTATAATCTTAATTATTGTTTTTGTTTTTGTAGTATTTTATATTTTTACTCATGGAAAAATTAATGTTGCAACAAATTCTAAGCTAGATAAAGTAACAATTTACAAAATAGGAAAATCTGACAAAGGTAATACGGTTGTGTATGAAGGATTGGGTGGCGTATCTAAAATAATTAGTAAGGGTGAGTATTTTGTAAAAATAAGCAATGGTTTGTATGCTACAACAAAACCCGTTCATGTGAGTGCATTCAAAATATCAAACGTCAGTACTAGTTTAAATAAAACTAGTACGGTTGAATATGTCATTAATGACAGTGCCTCGTCAATAGCTTCTAATAGTTCTAGGTTAATATACCTTGACACAAACAATCAAATAAAATTTATTGATAGTACCAATTTAGATACACTTTTAAGTAGTAATATTTTTACTAAAGCTAGGTGGATTAATGCAGAGAAGGGCATAGCAAAAAGTGAAAATAACTTCCTATACGAAATAACAGGAAAAAATTTAAAACCAATTAACCTGCCTTCTGAAATAACTAACAGCGTATACGATTATTCAGTATCAAAAAACGGAAATTTATACATTTGGAATGAAAATAATGTTTACTTACAGAAAAATAATGTCTTAAGTAAAATATATAGTGTAGATGCTGGTGAAAAAATCAACAAAGTTATTGCTGAAAATGAAAAAACTATAATCACAACAAGAGAACAAAATAGTATTAAATTAGAAAAAGAAAGCAAAGTGGTGGTCCTAGACTCTAACAAAAAATTATTGTCAAAAGAAGGAGTAGAATTATATGAAATAGCAATTAGCCCAAGTGGAAAATATATTGCTATTACCAATGACAATTCTAGTACAATACTAGACACTGTCAGCCTGCAACAAGTAGCCAAACTTCCAGATGCAAATGTTATAAGTATTATTTGGTTGGATGACAACCGAATTGCCTATGGAGTACAGGACAATCTAGTTGAGTATGCAATAGACGATAACTCATCACAAGTATTAACCGCTAGCTTAGACGGTGAGCCAATATCTTATTTGTCTAAGGACGATAGTGGCAAGTATTTATATATCCAAACACCACACAAAGACTCAAATAGTTACTATATACAGCGTGTAAATATAACAAATAGTAAAGAAACTTCATTAAAAGATGATTTAACCGGGCTATTCCCTAAAATAGTTAATGGATGTACTTTTAATCTTGTTAACTTTTCTAAGCCAACAATACATATAACAACAAATATAAAAGGAGCAGAAAATAGTTGCATACAGGAAGTAAAAAAATATTTAACCAACAATTCTATTAACCAAAGTTTATTAGTATTTAATTCAAGGTATATTGAAAGGTCTATCAATGATGATTAGGTCACCCTTATTTAAAATACCTTCACTAATTTTCTTATCTTTATTAATGCTATTTAATTCCATTCCCGCTTTAGCCGGAACACCAGCTGAATCCAGGTCATCAATTAAGGGTGGATGGACAAGATACCTAGAAGAAAAAGACTGCTCTGTTGATAGTACTGCTTCCAATGGTGTATCTAATAATAAAGTTTATATAGTGGGAGATTCTTATTCTATTGGAATTGACTCTACTCTTACAAAAGATTTAAAAGATGCTGGCTATGAAGTGGCTGGTAAAAACGAGGATAATGCTGGTCAAGTCTTAAAAGCAGGTGATAGTGGCGTATCAGCCATGCAAGCACTGGACAAAGATAAAGAAAAAATTGCAGCCTCAGGATCGATGACTGTTTTCCTAGGTACAAATGGTGGTAATGAAGATATACCAAAGTTTATGGATAAGCTTAAAACCGTTAATCCAACCATAAAAGTATATTGGATGACAATAGGTTATATTAGCCAAAATGCTCCAGATAGCTACTTACAATCTCAAAATAAACTACTTAAAGATGTTGCAACAAAATACGGTATTACGGTTATTGATTGGTATGCAGAATTTTCTAAGGACCGTAGCGGTTTAAGTGCTGGTGTACATCCTACAGATAAAGGTTATAGGGTGCTATCGAAGTTATTTGTAGATACCATGGGTAAATACACAAGTCCAACGCCAACAACCGAAGAGACGTCCGGCGGAGGTGATGAATCAAATGAAAAAAAAGCCTGGCTATTCTTAACAAGTTCTAGCGGTATGTCACTACAGCCTGCTCAAGCAGCGGGCGTAATGGGTAACCTAAACCAAGAATCCAGTGGCTTCAAGCCTGCAACTGTTGAGGCAGGTGGTGGTGGTGGCTTTGGTATAGCCCAATGGACGGGCCCCAGACGTATTGCGATAGAGACTGAAGCAAGCAAACTAGGAAAAGATATTAATGATTTTCAGTTTCAGTTAGATTGGCTTAAGAAAACAGCTGAAAGAGATTATGCCGATATGATGAAAAAATTACGGGCTACACAAGACCCCCAAGAGGCTACGTATATTTGGCATGGTCCAACAACTGAATCTACAGGAACAATACCAAAATATGACTTTCCTGGATATGAGTCATCTGGTGACAATGCAGCCGGTATAGCAGAACGGGTTGCTGATGCAAAAAGGTTTTTAAAAAAATATGCGGGCATTACTGGATCGGATAATGCTTGTACTTGCCCAGACCCAGCAGCTAGTACATCTACAGCACCAGCAAACCTACCACCCGAGTCAGAATTTATTAAAAAGTTTGGTGAAAATAAATCAGTAGCTTGGGCAGAGGTTGGTGGTAAACCAACAGTTTACGGTAAAGCTCAAACCATGAAAGCTTGGTCTACATCGAAAGTACTTGTAACTGCAGCCTACCTTTCTTTGAAACGTACAGCGGGTGACCAAGATGGAAATATCACTACTGCACTACGAGACTCTAATAACGAAGCCATAATTGCAGTTTATAACGCTGGTGGAGGCGATGCCACTATGCCTGATGCAATGACAAAAATACTTCGTTCAATAGGTGATAAAGACACTAATATAGCTACGCAAATGGGTGAGGGTTCGGCTACGAAAGAAGGACAGACTATGTGGAGTATGGCCAATCAGGTTAATTTTATGTCAGCATTAAGCAAAGGTACTGTAGTAGACAAGGATTCTTCTAAGTACATAATTTCTAAAATGAAACCATCGCAAAAATGGGGGCTAGGTACTATAGGTGCCAGTGCATATAAGCCAGGTTGGGGACCTTCGGGTTCAGAAACTCGCCAAATGGGAATAGTCAAAGGTTCTAATGGCAAAGACTATGCTGTTGCCATAGGACAAACAACAGGCAAAGCTTCGCCAGACGAGGAAGGTAATAGCGAACTAGCAAAATGGCTACAAGAAAACGTTTTAGGAAAAGAAGCTGGAGATTGTGGCAGTATTTCGGGTGATTTAATGGGAACTATTCGGAGTTATGCATGGGAGGATGGGCGTGATGGACACGAGGCAAAACCAGCTTATACCAAAGCAACAGCCGAAGCTAAAGCGAAAGGTGAATATGTTGGCGGATGCAAAGAGACACAACTATGGGGTGAAGATTGTGGTGCTTTTGTTACTAGAGCTATGCGCAATAGTGGTGCATCAAAAGAGTACAATTTTGCCCCAAAAGGTGGCCCTACAAGTACTCAACAAGATTTTATGGATAAACATCCCGAGAAGTACGAAAAATTAGGCGTTGACGTCAGCACAGACAAACTAAAAATGGGTGATATTGCCGTAAACCCACAACACACCTATATTTATATAGGCAAGGAAAGTAACTGGGAAGGTAACACAGCCGCAGCAAGTGAATGTGGTAAAATGCCAAGAGCAACAACAGAGGCTGGAATTGGTGGAGGCTTTTCATGGTACAGAGTAAAATAGTTAAAATAATAATCCCGATCCTATTCATATTACTCGGTCTCTTGGTTGGTA
This sequence comes from uncultured Candidatus Saccharibacteria bacterium, assembly GCA_964477125.1. Taxonomy (GTDB): domain Bacteria; phylum Patescibacteriota; class Saccharimonadia; order Saccharimonadales; family CAIOMD01; genus DALYDK01. The sequence goes on from CAYZCZ010000021.1 coordinate 8,859, forward strand.
TATTTTTTTTACAAAACCAGGGCAAAGAGAAAATTGAATTACGCTATGCTCCATCTATTGCTACCGTAACTATTGATGATAAAGAGTATAAGAATGGTACCGTATATCTTAAACAAGGGAAACATATATTCAAGGCTGAGCTTGAGGGATTCAAAACAGAGTCTTTTGATTTTGATACAGACACCAAAGAGCTAGGTGTTGCACTTAAACCTTCTAATGAAACTGGCTATAAATTACTAAGGGACAATATTGAATACCAGAAAGAAATTGAAGAAATAGGGGGGTTGGTATCGTACACTAACGGCCAATTAAAGTTAGAAAAATATCCATTTATTAGTAAGTTAAACTTGGATAATGGCTCTATTTACACTATTGGTTATGGTGTTCCTTCTAGTAGTAACACAGCTAAAAATGCAATTGCGCTATATGTACAGGCAAAAGGTAAGCCTGAAAGAGAATTGGCACTATACAATATTAATTCTCAATTAGGTATTAATCCATCAGACGTGGAAATAATATTTGAAGATTTTACTAACCCTTTTGCTATTAAGGAAAATCAATAACATGAATAGGAAAAAAATATTTATCGGAATAGCTATTTTATTAGTATTAATAATAGCTTGGTCTTTTTGGGCTAACTATCAATCAAAATTTCAAAAATTAGTTATTAATATGCCCAGTGGTTCAACTATAGATTTTTACAGAATAGTTGGTGACGAAGGAATAAAAAAAGATAAATCTTACACTTTTACTAAGTCTGGTAGCTATGGTTTAAGAAAAGGCGATTACACATACTCTGCCAAACCAGCTGATCAAAAATATGCAGACGTGAACGTAAATGTTTCCTTAACTAAAGAGTCAGCTAAAATAAATATTGAATATAAAAGCTATAACGACAAAAAGCTCCAAGAAATGCTAGTTTCTGAATTGCCAGCCATAACAAGTTCCATGAAACAAAAATATCCCTCCCAAATGAATAGTTATGAGATAAAATATGGAAAATTATACATAACTGGTGACTGGTTTGGTGGTAAATTAGTAAATAGTAAAGATTCAGAAGCAGACAAGCTCCAGGTTGTATTGCACAAAAATAACGGAAAATGGGAATTAGTAACGGTACCTAATATATCACTAAGTAAAGATGTATACCCTGATATTCCAGCAAGTGTTCTAGAAGAACTAAATAATATTACACGCGATAATTAAACCAAGCTAATTAGGTTGGTGTGTTGAGCAAAGTTTTTACTTATTAGGTCGGCATCGGTGGTGGTAATAATTGTTTGATAATCTTTTAAATAGCCTGTTAAGCTTTTACGACGAGCACCATCTAGTTCGCTAAATACGTCATCTAATAGAATTATTGGTTTTACGTTTCGGTACTTTTCTATTAATTTTTTCTCTAAAATCTTAAGAGTTAAAACCAGGGTTCTAGTTTCTCCACGAGAGGCTGAAATACTAGCAGGTTGGTTACGAATATACACAATAATATCTTCACGGTGTGGCCCATAACCAGTAAAACCTCTCATAAAATCTTGGTCGATATTTTTTTCTAGTTTATGTAATATATCTGTTTGGTAGTTTTTAGTATTAACCTTAGTTTCATAAACTAATTTAACTACTGTTTTATGGTTGGCAATTTGGCTGTATATATCACTTGCTTGTTCGTTAAGTTGTTTAATTAAGACTAATCTTTTTTCAACAACCAACCCGGCAAGTTCACTTAAACGCACATTCCAAACAAATATTTGCTGTTTGGCAATGTTTAACGGCTGTTTCAATAATTTGTTTCGTTGAATTAAGGTTCTTTTGTAGCTTGCTAGCAAAGATCCATAAACTGGGTCAGTTTCGGCTAGTATATCGTCTACAAAGGTTCTACGTAGCTCTGGCGAGCCAGTTAATAGGCGCATGTGCTCTGGTTCAAACAATACTACTGGCAATTTCTCTTCAAAGTTTAAACGTTTTTTAATTTTGCCGTTCAAATCAAAGGTTTTATCAACTATATCTTGGTTCTTTATAATTTTTAAGACTCGTGAATTTCCTTGTGATTGGCTATCGATTCTTGCCCAATCTTGGCCATATTTTACAGTATCAACAATACTTGCTCGGTAAGGTTTGTCACCGCATATAAGTAAAATAGCTTCTAATAAGTTAGTTTTACCGCTAGCATTTTGGCCTACAACTATATTTACACCGGGTGAAAGCTCCACCGCAAAATCACTATAAGATCTGTAGTTCTGTAAACGCAACGAACTTATTGTTCGTTCAGACGATAGACCATTTAAGCTTGAATCTTCGGGTGTAATTTTAGTCATTAATTATTTACCTTTATTGCAATTATGTCATTCTGAACTTGATTCAGAATCCATCCATTCTAGACTTAAATCGCGCCAAGCTATATTATTTCCTTCAATCAATTTAACTTTCCATTCTCGCTTCCAGTTTTTTAACTGTTTCTCACGTATTATTGCAGATTCAACACTATCTGTCTGTTCGTAATAAACTAAATTATGTATTTTGTATTTTTTAGTAAACCCATCAACTAGGATATTTTGGTGCTCATATATTCTACGTTGTAGATTATTTGTAACTCCGATATATAGGGTACCGTTCTTTTGACTGGATAGTATATAAACGTAATAAATCATTTATATATTTATTTTACTGGATTCTGAATCAAGTTCAGAATGACAGAAGTTTTGTTTCATACCAACATCTAAAGTCTATAATCTAAGGTCTAACTCTTTAGTGGCATAACCAAATAAGTTTGGTCGGGGGCTTCACTAGACGTAATTAAGCATGGGTCAAGTTTGCCATTAAAACTAAACGTAACTTCGTTAGCGCTTAGGGCGTTTAGAGCATCAAGCAAATATCTAGAATTTAACGTAACTTCACCATCACCCTTAACTTTAGCTTCTGCTTTAGAATTATTTTCACCTAATTGGCTAGCAATGGATGTAATGCTGATATTCTTATTTTCTTCATCTACTTTTATAGAAATACTTCCAGCACTTTCCCTGGCAAACAAGCTAGAAACTTTAGTTATAGCTATAAATTCTTCGCGGGGCAGTGTTGCAGTTACTTCAAAATTAGTTGGAATTAATTTTCTATAGTCTGGGTAGGGAACATCTATTAGTTTAGATACTAGCTCTATGTCACCAACTCTAAACAAAACTTGCTGGTTATCGGCAAAAACTTCTACATTTACCGCTGTATCTGGAATAATCCTTAGTAATTCTTGTAAAGCAGTTGCGGGAACAAGTAATGATATTTCTTGCTTGGTTTTAATAAGTTCTTTTTCAGCTAAACGATAACTATCGGTAGATGCAGCAAAAAGTTTACCATTTTGATTTTTTAAGTAAACACCAGTAAGTACTGGGCGTGCTTCATCACTACTGGCCGCGAATACAACCTGCTGTAAGCCTTTTTTAAACTCTTTAGCAGGAATAGACCATTCCACACCATCGGACACTGCAGGGATGTCTGGAAAATCATCGGAAACAACTCCGTTTATAGTAGATTTGTAATGATCTGTCATTATATGGAGTTTATGTTCATCTAATTCTAGGTCTATAACTCCACTAGGTAGGCTAGTTATGTATTCTTGCATTAACCTTGCTGGAACTGTAATTGAACCTTCGGTTTTAACTTTTGAACCTACTTTTTCGGTAATAGCTATTTCTAGGTTAGTTGCTGAAATACTTAGTCTATTGTCTTCAGTTTTTAAAATTACATTATTAAGTATTGGTAATGGGTTTTTATTTGCCATAGCAATTTTAGCTACATTGCTAAGTGCTTTACTTAAATTTTCTTGTGTTACTTGAAGCTTCATTATTAATACTCCTTACTAATTAATATGTATTTATAGTAGTTTCTATAGGCCGTGTGTATATTGTGTGTAAAGTAACTATTAACAGATTGAAAAAGCATAAATAATGTGTGCATAAGGCTGTGAATATTAGCTATATTTATGTGCACAATTTGTGAATAACTTTTATTAACCACAGCCGGTTGTTTACTATGTGTAAAACTTGTAAGTTTAATGAACATTTTATCCACATACATTTCCACTATTTTGGGGTAGGTTTTAAACATACAAACCGTCCATTATTTCTTTTATTTGGTCTTTTAGTAACGCATCGAACTGCAATTCTTTTGTCATTTTTTCTACAGAATGCATAGCAGTTGTATGATCTTTACGACCAAGTTCCTGGGCAATTTTAGGAAAACTCATATGTAATTCGCTTCTTAATAAATACATAGAAACTTGCCGCGGGACAACTATTGCTTTGTCACGCCTTGGGCTTAGCACTTCTTCTACGCTTACCTGGTAATACTTGGCTGTTTTTTCAATTATTTGTTTAGCTGTTATATGTTTTGGCCTAGCATGCTGAGCACCAAATAGGGCAGTTGCTACATCTACAGTGGGGCTAATGCCCCGCATTTCACAAAAAGCTAATAATTGGTTCAGTTCGCCTTCTAGTTCACGAACGTTGGTTTGTACTTTTTTAGCCAAAAATTCAACCAAGTTTTGGTCGAGGTCTGCTTGGTGCTGGCTGGCTTTGTTTTGGACAATAGCACAGCGTGTTTCAAAGTCAGGGGCGCTAATATCTACCGACATACCCCATTCAAAACGGCTTCTTAAACGCTCTTCTAGGTTTGGTATAGATTTTGGTGGTTTATCGCTGGTGATTATTATTTGTTTATTAGCTTGTTTTAGGGCGTTAAATGTATGAAAAAACTCTTCTTGTGTTTTCTCTTTACCTGCAAAAAACTGTATATCATCTACTATTAATACATCTGCGCTTCGGTAATGTTTGGTAAAGTCGGAAATTTGTTTATACCTAATGGCATCTAAAAATTCCTGAACAAACTGTTCACTTGCTACGTATACAACACTACTTTTAGGGTAATTAGCTAAAACTGCATTTCCAACTGCCTGAATAATATGGGTTTTACCCAAACCACTATCGCCGTATATAAATAATGGATTGTATTTTGTTCCTGGGTTTGTGCTTATTGCCTGGCAAGCCGCGTAGGCCAAGTCGTTGCCACCACCAACTATAAAATTATCGAATGTATATAGGTCATTTAGACCCTGCCTATAAGAATGAGTAACCGAACCAGAGTTGTTCACTTGTAGGCTAGATTGCGAAGGGCGTTGTTGTGCGCTACTACCTACATCTTCTACAATTACAATGTCTTCTTCGCTTTGTTGTGGGTTTTTGCGGGGGGTTGCGGTAGATGAATGAATTTTAAATTCTAAAACTACATCACTAGCGTTATTTTTATCTAGCATTTCTTGTAGTAGTGGCTTATATTTTGCTTCTAATTGAGTTTTAGTAAAAATGTTTGGCACGCCAATAGTAAGTGTATTTTCTTCTTGTCTTAAAACCCTGGTGTTTTTAAACCAAGTAACAAAACTACCATGACTTAAGGTAAGTTCTATTTCACCTAAAATGGTTTGCCATAATGCAGTGTCGCTAACAGCAGACTTTTTATCCATTTAGTTTGTACCCTCACTATTTTTATAAAACCGTTACATTAACTATACAAAAGTATTGGAAAGTTTTCCACAGCTTGTTGATAATTTTTTAGTTTTATTTTGCTATTTACTTAAACTGGGGTGCGAATTTTCCACAGGCAAAAAATACATCTGTTAAGGGGGTGTATAACTAATAAAATAGTGTGGATAAAACAGCTAGGTAACCGCAAAATTAAGTGTTAATTTTACATTCTTACAAAAACTATAAACAGCCTTATGCTTGCGGTTAACAGGCTAAGTATGGTAAGGTAGACAACTGAATTATGCCTAAACGAACTTTTCAACCAAAGAAGCGCAAAGCCAGCAAACGACATGGCTTTTTAAAGCGTATGTCTAGCCGGGCTGGAAAACTAATGCTTAAGCGCCGACGCCAAAAAGGCCGTAAAGCAATAAGCTACTAGTTTTTATATTTTTCCGCTTAGAATATTTTTTACAATAAGTACATACAGTACAATTATTAGTAGTAACTAAAATAAGGACAATATTTGCTTTCAAAAAAACACCGATTCCACGGCCTAGGTAGCCTGAACTACACCTATCGTAAGGGTGTTTCTTACCGGAGCCAAAGTTTCGGCATCAAAACATCCCTTAACAGGTTAGAAACATACCGTGTAGCAGTAGTTGTTAGTAAAAAAGTCGCCAAACTTGCCCCTAAACGCAACCGTATACGCCGGCGGGTTTACGAAGCTGTCCGCCATACTGCACCTAAATACTTAACCAACCAAGACATTATTATTACTGTATTCGACGATAAGTTTTTAGAAACACCATTTGCCGAAATACAAAGCAGTATAGAAAAGCAGTTCAAACAAATTGCCGGCCCCAAATAACCTACCATATGAAAACTCATTAGTGGTGTTTTTAGAAAATATTTATGTAATATTCC
>CAYZCZ010000022.1:0-14267 GCA_964477125.1 uncultured Candidatus Saccharibacteria bacterium
CACCTGTGAAAAAGGCGTGTTTATGTATAAAATTATAAAAACTAGAAGTATCTTTTGTCATAAAAAAACGATTTGATTTTTGGTTAAGTATCTTAACTTAACCTATATTTGCTATTAATAATTTAAGTAGCGTTTCTTTCCAAATCGATTCACTTATTTTAACAAATTTATGTATTTTTGCCTAATTTACTAATGGCATCCTTTAACTGCAAATTTATTTCATCATCTCTTAAAAGATTGATGTCTACGAATTCTGCCTTCCATATTTCTGGGAATTCAGCAACAATTCTGGGGGCTACAGTTAGTTCCGTGATAAAGGTTTGAAAATAAAACCCTTTTTTGTGTTTAACTGGTTCTCCTATTTTCTTTATATTGTTTCTACTCAAGTCTATTCCTACCTCTTCTTTAACCTCACGAATGGCAGTTTGTAAGTAACTTTCACCTGTTTTGGCGCCTCCACCTGGTAAACGCCATGTACGATTAAAGCCTAACCAATTTTTTGTTACCAATACCTTACTTTCAAAGATAATAATTACATATGCCCGTTTTGAGCCCCTAAGTATCATAAATAATACCGGGTAACTTATGACATAAATGATTTGGCCGATTATCCCCCAAAACATCTATATTTTATCTATTGGAGCAAATGACGTGTTAAGTTTTTTGACTCCTTTGCCCTTAAAGTATACGGCTATGTTGTCACCATCAATTTCTAAAACTTTACCTACTCCGAAAACCTGATGCCTTACATCATCGCCTTCACTTAATTCAGGTACATATCTGGGTTCTGAAGATAAAAATTTATTAGGATCTGGCGCTAAGGAAGCACCACTGTAGTCGTAACTAGGATAGTCATTTTTTACATTCTTACCATCTATTTCACCAATAAATCTAGACGGTGGGTTGCTTTGAATGCTACCGAATAGAACCCTTGACTGAGCACTGATTAAATAAAGTTCCTGCTTTGCCCGAGTCATGCCAACATAACATAAACGGCGCTCTTCTTCCATTTCCGACTGGTCATATAATGCCCGTGAATGTGGAAATATAGTTTCTTCCATGCCTGGCAAAAAAACCACCGGGAACTCCAAACCTTTTGCTGCATGCAAGGTCATTAAAGTTACAGCCGGGGCGCCTTCCTTAACCATATCTAGGTCGCTAACCAAGGCAACTTCTTCCAAAAAGCTTGTTAAGCCTACTTCGCTATAAGCTTTTGCAACACTTAACAACTCTTTAACATTCTCGGTTCTAGCCTCAGCTTGCAAACTACCATCATCTAAATGCTTCCAAAAATCTATTCTCTTAAGTAGCTTTTCTATTAAAACCGCCACAGTCATTTCCTCGCTTGAATCGCGAAAAGTTCTAATGATATCGGCAAAATTTCCCAGAGCTTGCCTAGCTCTTGGTGTAATGGGTGCTTTTTCGCAATTATCTAATGCTTCCTGTAGTGAAATACCGATTTCTGCACGCCAATCTAAAAAGTTTTGTAATGATTTAATACCAATACCACGGGCCGGTACATTTACAGATCGCATAAAACTAACTACATCTTCTGGTTGATAAATTAGCTTAAGATAGGCCATTATGTCTTTAATTTCAGCTCTATCGTAAAAGCGTACGCCCCCTACAATTTTATAAGGCAAGCCATAGCGAACAAACTGCTCTTCCAAACTTCTACTTTGCGCATTTGTACGATATAAAACTGCAAAGTCAGAATACTTGCGAATACCCATATCCACATTAGTTTTAATGCGTCTAATTATTGTCTCGGCTTCTACTCGCTCATTTAATGTACTTATTATTTGGACTGGATTACCTTCGCCAATTGCAGTCCAAAGTTTTTTATCGGACCTTTTAGAATTTTTAGTGATTACGGCATGAGCAGCATCTAAAATATTTTTGGTACTCCGATAGTTTTGCTCTAACAAAATAACCGTTGCGCTAGGATGATCTTTTTCAAAATTTAATATATTTCTAAAGTCAGCACCTCGCCAACTATAAATACTTTGCCAATCATCACCAACAACACTAATATTATTATTTTTATTGGTTAGTAGTTTGATCAATTTATATTGGGCTGCATTTGTATCCTGGTATTCATCAATCATTATGTATTTAAACTGGTTTTGCCATTTTTCACGGACATTGGCATGATTAGCGAATAAATTTACTGCTCGGCCTATCAAATCGTCAAAATCAAGTGCATTCTGGGCTCTTAGGCCTTGTTCATACAGTGGGTAAACCTTAGCTGCAATTTTTTGGGTTGGAGTTCCTGCAGAGCCTGCAAACTCACTAGGGCTAACAAGTTCATTTTTGGCCCCGCTTATCATGCTAGCTACAGAACGTGGCACATTTTTTTTATCATCTATTAACTGTTGCTTCATAATTTGTTTTATTAAAGCTTGTCTATCGGACTCATCATAAATAACAAAATTGGATGCTAAACCAATAGCTTCGCCTTCTTTGCGAAGTAAGCGAACACAAATACTATGAAAAGTTCCCATGTAGGGCATAAAACTTCTGTTATCCGTACTTTGACCAAGTAACTGGGCAACTCTGTGGCGCATTTCTCCGGCTGCCTTATTTGTAAATGTTACAGCTAGTATTTCATATTGCGTAGCTAAACTATTATGTAATAAATATGCAATTCTATGGGTTAATGTCTTGGTTTTGCCACTTCCAGCTCCAGCCAAAATTAATAGTGGCCCTTCGGTAGTGACCACTGCTTTTTTTTGTTCATCGTTTAAATTTTCTAGTAAATAGTCTTGCACTGCATAGTATTGTACCAGCTGTACATAAAAATAATTGTTGTGTTTATTTATTAAGGTTAGTTAAAACAACAAGTGCCACACCTGCAACAACCACTGCAAATAATATACCGGCTACTATACTTCCTAACAAGAACCCATGGCTGTGCTTACTCTGAGAAATTGGCAAATGATACTCCTTGGTGTCAAAAAACTTTGGTGATTGCATATTTTCAGATAAGTTGGAGGTCATTTTTTGGCTAGAATCTGGATGCCCATAATTTATATCATTATTTTCTGCCAATTGGGTAGTTACGACTTCTACGGGTGTATTGTTTGCTTTTTCAATTTCGGCATCTGTTTTTTCTAGAGGCGCTATTATCTTAGTCCCAGCAACATTTTTTACCGGTTCATCCTTATCAGGTATATTAGGCTCAGCATTAGTTTCTTCTGCTTCATGCTGGCTATCAAGCGGTAAGTCTGGGGTATCTTCTCCCTCATTGGCAATCGGCTTATCAAGATTCTGATTTTCAGTATCATCTAGCAAATGATCGGCGCCGTTAACACCTACTTTAACAGGTTTAATATCAGATATTTTATTAGCAACCCTATCCTTATTGGGCATTATTTGTCAGCCTTGTTGTGCAAGTTATGGGCTACTCGATAAGTAGTGGCAACTATGTCGGCAAATTGCTGATAGTTTAAACTAGCTCCGCCTACCAATAAACCATTAATACCAGGAGCTCTTAAAAAACCACTGGCAACATCTGCTTTAACACTGCCACCATATAAAATACGCACTTGCTTGGCAACATTTGCACCATATAATTCGCTTATATCATTTCTAATTAGTTTGGCGATTGCACTTGCTTGGTCAGGAGTAGCAATATCGCCTGTTCCTATAGCCCAGACTGGTTCATATGCAATTACTAATTCTGCAATGTCTTCGCTAGTTACATTAGCCAAAGCCGTTACAAGTTGATCGTGAATCACTTGGTTTGTTTCGCCGGCTAGTTTTTCTGTCTTTGTTTCACCAACACATAATATTGGAATAATATTATTTCTGTAGGCGGCGGCCACCTTTTTAGTAACATCGTCTAAAGATTCATTAAAAACATGACGACGTTCAGAATGACCAATAATGCCATATTTAACTAGGTTTTTTAACATTGTAAATGAAACTTGGCCAGTATAAGCGCCTTCGTCTTTAAAGAAAGCATCTTGGGATGCTAACTTAAATTTACGATGATCTAATTGAACGCTGATAGGTTGTAAGGCCAGCATTGATGGAGCCAACACAACTTCAATGTCTTTATGGTTAGGGATTTTCTCGGAAAGTCTTTGAACTAGCAAACTAGCTTGTGTGACATTCAAGTTCATTTTCCAGTTTCCGGCTATTAAAAATTGTTTTGTCATAAATATACCTATTTATTATTGCTTATGTCTATATTAACACTATTTCTTGCTTAATAATGCCTCAACACCAGGTAGTTTTTTCCCAGCCATAAGGTCCATGCTTGCTCCTCCGCCAGTCGAAACGTGTCCTAGCCTCTCACGTAAGCCATCTACGGACTCTACATATCCTACCGTATCGCCCCCACCTACAACTGTAAATGGGTGGTTTTTATCTCCTGAATTTTGGCCTATTAAAGCCTGGGTAATTATTCTGGTACCGTGGCAAAACGGTGCTGCCGCGCCGTGGAAGCCTGCTACTTCTGTAATGCCAGCAGTGCCATTCCAAATTGCCGTATTTGACATTTTTATTGCCCCAGCAATTAAATTAGCAGACATTGGGCCAATATCTAATATTAGCTCGTTTTCTGCAACCGTGTAGGAAGATTTTAATGGCTGTTTTGGATAGGCACTTATATCTGCCCAGGTATGATTAGCAATATCAACGACTCTTGTTGGCACGATAGTATCTTTTGTTTTAGCCACCACAACATCTTCTGGTAAATAAAAAGTAAACTTCTGTTTTTTCATTTTTTTATTAGCAAGTTCCAATATTTCCTTAGCAGTTTTAATTGAGTCTTTTTCTACCAAACTCTTGCCAACATCTATGCCACTTGCCAATAAAAATGTATTGGCCATAGCGCCAACAACAGCAATAAAATCTGCTTTTTCAATAAAAATCTTTAACAAGTCAATTTTGTCAGATACTTTAGCGCCACCAATTATTACAACTAGTGGTTTTTCGGGTTTTTGCATAGTGCTTGTTATAGTATCTACCTCTTTTTCTAGTAATACTCCTGCATAACTAGGTAGAAGCTTTGCAACAGAGTCGGTACTAGCATGCGCTCTGTGAACTACCCCAAAACCATCTTGGACAAATATGTCAGCATAACTTGCAAGTTCTTTGGCAAATAGCTCATCATTGGCTTCTTCTTCTTTATAGAATCGTAGGTTTTCGAGCAAAATAATATCACCATTTTTCATTTTTTTAATAGCCTCTTTTGGCTTACTACCCTGGCAATCATCAACAAATTTAACCGGCAAGTGTAAAAGATCTTTCAAACGGTGAGCAATAGGTTCTAGGCTATTTGCTATATCACTAGGGCCAGAAGGGCGACCAAGATGTGAGATTAGTACTATTTTTGCCCCTAAAGCCCTAAGATGCTCTATGGTTGGCAAAGCCTGCCTTATACGGTAATCATCTGTTATTACCCCAAATTCGTTAATTGGTACATTAAAATCTACCCGAACCAATACTTTCTTTCCGTTTATATTTTGAATATCCCTGATTGTTTGCTTTGTAAACACTTATTTACCCACCATTTATATAATTATTCTAAAACTCTAACTTTTATAGTATCAGTTGTACCTACTACTCCAGGATGTATGCCAGACGTTATAACCACAATATCTCCACTATTAAATAATTTCTTTTTTAACAGCGCAGATGCCATATTAAATCCCTGGTGTTGCTCATCTTGCCTGATATAACCTATGCAACCGTACAAAATAGCCATTTGTCGATATACTTTTTCACTGGCAGTAACTCCAATTATTATTTGTTTGGGCCTATGCCCAGAAATATTGAAAGCTGTAGAACCACTTTTTGTTTCGGTAATAATTGCATTAGCTCCTATTGAGTTAGCTAATGACAAAATTGAATTTGATATGGCTCCGGCTTTTGTTTTGGAATCAGCGTATTCATGTTCATAGACTGCCGTAAGTGGCGAGTTCTGCTCGGTATATGTGATTACTTTATTCATAAATTCAATAGCTTGCATCGGATATTTACCACTAGTGGATTCGTCGCTTAACATAACTGCATCTGCCCCTATTATCACAGCCGTTGCAACATCTCCTACTTCAACCTTAGTAGGTTCAGGATTCTCGCCAATATTTACCATCATATGAGTAACTATAATGGTAGGTTTTGAGTATTTATGGCCAAGACCAACTATTATACGACCAGCAATTGGAACTGTCTCTGGTTCTGTTTCAATAGCTAAATCATCCCTTGCTATCATAACGGCATCACTACATTCTACGATTTTTTCTATATCATCAAGGGAAAACTTAGTTTCAATTTTAGAAATAATTTTAGCGGTTGAACCAAGATTTTTTAGATGACGTTTCATTCTTAATACATCTGTGTGGGCCTGAATAAAACCAAAAGCAACGTAATCTATATCATTCTCTAGCCCAAAGACAATATCTTTTTTATCTTTGGCAGTTATTATATCTCCATCAAAGTTAGTTTCCGGTAAATTAATGCCTTTATGTGGCAACAAAATACCATTGTTTTCAATGGTGATGCTTAATGTTTTATCTTTAACGCTTGTGATAGTTGATTTTATTTGTCCATCATAAATATATAACTTTTCGCCACGCTTAGCCTTTTTGGATAAATCATAATTTATAGGTACTATGCCTTCACGAATGTAATCTGCTCCGTATCTTAGCCTGATTGTTTGGCCTTTTTCAACTGGAATAACTCCGTCAAAACTGCCTAGACAAACTTTTGGACCTTTTAAATCCTGAATAATCGATACAGGCTTAACAAGGCTTCGACTTGCTTTTCGGATATGCTTAATGGCTGTCAGGTACTCGTTATGATTGCCCTGGCTGAAATTAAGCCTAATACCGTCTACACCACTTTCAATCATCCGTACTATATGCTCATAATCAATATTTGACAGATCAAGTGAGGCAATAATTTTTGTTCTTTTATACTTGTCTAAAGTTTGTATTGAATCGACATTATTCACTATGTTTGTATCCACCTTATTTCAGAATTCTACTTCTTACATTGTATCAGATTTAAACATAACCAGTACTGCTTAATAAATTAAATTAAGCAGTACTATATCCAAAAAGGTATATTGTGCTAGCGACCAAGAGCTTCTTCAGTTTTCTTAATATCAATTGTAGTTTTGATTATTGTATCTGGAGCAAGTGAAATACTATCAATACCAGCCTCAACTAAGAATCGGGCAAACTCAGGATAGTCAGATGGAGCTTGACCACATAAACCAATTTTAGTATGGGTTTCTTTTGCTACTTGAATGACATTTTTAATCAATAGTTTAACGGCATCGTTATTTTCGTTATATACATGGGCAACGTTATGGTTGTCACGGTCAACACCAAGCGTAAGTTGGGTTAAGTCGTTCGAACCAATTGAAAATCCGTCAAACAATTTAGCAAATTCTCTAGCAAGAAGTACGTTAGATGGTATCTCTATCATTACATATACTTCGAAACCGTTTTCACCACGTCTTAGACCGCAACTTTCCATTATTTCTAGAACTTTACGAGCTTCTTCTAAATCACGGCAGAATGGTACCATTGCCTTAATGTTTGTTATGCCCATTTCGTCACGAACTTTTTTTAGAGCATGACATTCTAGTTCGAATGCTGGTCGAAAATCTTCACTATAATATCGGCTTGCACCTCGCCAACCAATCATTGGATTGTTTTCTTCTGGTTCGAATTGTTTTCCACCAATTAAGTTAGCGTACTCGTTTGTCTTAAAGTCACTAAAACGAATGATGACATCGTTCGGATAAAATGAAGCACCAATTATTGATACTCCTTCCGCTAGTTTGTCGATAAAGTACTGAGCCTTGTCTTCGTAACCTCTAGTTAGTTCGTTTATTTCTGCTCTTACGGCTTTGTCTTTAATTTCATTAAATCGTAAAAGTGCTAACGGGTGTATTTTAATATGAGAATCAATAATAAATTCTTCTCGGGCTAAACCTACACCATCATTAGGAATTTGTGAGTATGAGAAGGCATGGTCTGGTGAACCAATATTCATCATAATCTTTGTTTTTGGGCGAACAAGATCTTTTACGTCTGTTTGGTCGACTACATAATCAAGAATTCCTTCGTACACTGCGCCTTCATCACCACCACCGCCACAACTAACGGTAATTTCTTGGCCATCATGAATAATCTCAGATGCATTACCTGTTCCAACAACACATGGTATACCAAGCTCCCTAGAAACAATGGCTGCATGGCAAGTACGTCCACCCTTATCGGTAACAATTGCGCTTGCTATTTGCATAATTGGGACCCAATCTGGGTCAGTCATTTCAGTAACAAGAACATCACCTTCCCTGAAGTCGTTAATATCTTTAACGCTCATAACTCGGTTAGCCTTGCCAACACCAATTCTATTTCCTACACTTGTGCCTCTTACTATTACATTACCTTCTTGGGTTAGGCGATATTCTTCAATAACATTAGTATCACGTCGTGATTGAACAGTTTCGGCACGAGCTTGAACTATATATAGTTGCCCATCGTCCTCATCTAATGCCCATTCAATATCCATTGGATGGCCGTAGTGTTGCTCAATTAACATGCCCCAATGTGCTAAAGTCTTAACTTGGTCATCGTTTATTGAATAACGATTTTGATCTGCTACAGATACACGAATATTTTTTGTATGATTACCGGTGGTTGGTATCATTTTCATTTTTTTAGTGCCAAGACGATGTTTCAAAATAGCCATAGTAGGCTTAAACACAATAAAGTCATCTGGGCTAACATGTCCCTGCACAATATTTTCACCAAGACCATAAATTGAACTAACAATAACGGCATTTTTAAAACCAGATTCTGTATCAATAGTAAACATTACTCCGGCACATTCTGACCTTACGGCAACCATTTGTTGAATACCAACAGATAACGCTACGCGCATATGGTCAAAACCATTTGTAACACGATAAACAATTGCACGATCAGTAAATAGTGAAGCAATACATTCCTTAACTGACTGAACAACCTCGTTCTCACCCTTGATATTTAGAAATGTTGCTTGTTGGCCGGCGAATGAAGCGTTTGGCAAGTCTTCGGCGGTCGCAGAAGAACGTATAGCAACAACCATATCGCCATCATGTCCACATTTTTGGCATAATTCACGATAGCCACGCCTTATTTCTTCTTTAAAGTCTTCAGGTAACTGAGCATTGACAATTAGTTCACGGATATATGTTCCACGAGCTTCAAGGTCACGGACATTGCTTACGTCGAGCCCTTGAAGACTGTCAGAAATTTGTTGGCTAAGACCAGCTTGTTCCAAAAAATAACGGTAAGCATCAGCTGTTGTTGCTACACCATTAGGTAAGCTTACACCCTGCGGTCTTAGGTGATGATACATCTCACCAAGCGAAGCATTTTTGCCCCCCACTTGTGGTATATCATCAATTGATATTTCCTCAAAAAATTTTAGATATTTGTACATTATTCCACCTTATTTATTATTATTCATTTCTATAATAACACTAATGCTTTAAAATTTTTATCTGGGTTGGTGTACCTGTGGATAAAACAATAATTCATAATGCTATAATTGCTAAATGGAACAAAAAATAAATACTATTTCAACATGGCTAGGCACTGGGTCAATTAACATTTTTGGGCTACCCTTTGCAGGAAAAGATACCCAAGGTCTTGTGCTAGCCGATTTATTCGGTGGCATATTAATGTCAGGAGGTGATATACTCCGGCACAATAAAGATAACGCTGAATTACAAAGAATTATGGCGGCTGGAGAAATTATCCCAAGTTCATTATGGGAAGAAATTGTGGTGCCTTACCTGGGAAAAGATGAATTTAAAAACAAGCCACTGATATTAAGCGAGGTTGGCAGATTGGAAGGTGAGCAGATAGTTATAGAGCAGGCTACTATTGCAACCGGTCATCCACAAAAGGCAGTTATATTACTATCATTAACCGACGAAGAGGTGTGGAATCGTTTTGATGCCTCTCAAAAAGAACATGATAGAGGAGATAGAGCCGATGATAATCGCGAAGTATTACAAACAAGATTAGATAGTTATCACCAAAAAGTCATGCCTGTCATAGATTATTACCGCAATAAAGGTTTATTAATAGAAATAGACGGGTCAATGTCGCGGGATGAAGTTAAGAACGCAATTCTAAATGAATTGTTCGCCAAATCAACTGTTGTCTAAAGTAAATACTTATTAAGAATTTTTATTTTTCATCAACCGTGCTAACTTTTTTAGATAGCATTTTACCTTTTTCGTCTACGTCATATACCAAAATGGTATTAAATATCATTTCAACTTTATCTATGTCCTTGTCTTCAACAGATTCTAAATACTTAACTAGCGAGCGAATACCGTTTCCATGGGAAACTATAAGGATATTTTTACCTTCAAGTAGCTGGGGCAGTATAGTTTTTTTGTAAAAAGGCACTACACGTTCATAAACGGTTTTTAAGGTTTCACCATTTGGTATAGGGGCGTCCCATCCACGTCGAATATTTTGGAATTGCTCTTCGCCAATTAAATCACGGACTTCCCATTTATTTTTACCAGTATAATCGCCATAATCACGTTCGTTAATTTCACCCACCCGTTCAAAAGGCACGTCAAATTGCCCAGAAGCATCTAAAACTCCCTCAAGTGTTTCTAATGTTCTAATTTGTTGCGAGCAATAAGCTTTATCAAAAACCAAATTCTGGTTTGCCACTTCACGGCCAAGTAAGCCAGCATCATGAAAACCTTTTTCACTTAAATGCACATCTGTTATTCCAGTCCATTGGCCAGTAGCGTTCCACTCAGATTCACTATGACGAATAATTATTAGCTTACCTGTTGGCTTAGGAGGCTGTTTGACTATATTGGGAGTTTCATTAAACCAAAACTTTATAATATTTTCACATGTTACAGAGTTAATTCTGCCAATTGCTTCAACAGTATTAAAAGCATTATGAGGGGCAAGTATGACATTTGGCATTTTGTGTAGAGCCATAAGTTCTAGGCTATGTTGTAATAGTTCTGTTTTTGGTCTATTTATACCTCTTAGTAAAGCGACTTCTTCATCAAGGTGCATTAGTTGCTCGCCTTCTATTACATCAAGCGCAACTCCAGCAAGTTTTTTCTGTGACATAGCTTCCGTAAGAGCTTTTGTATCAATAAGTTCACCCCTGGCTGTATTTACTAGCACTGCAGTCGGTTTCATTAAGGCTAGTTTTTCGGCGTTTACTAAATGATGGTTGGATGGAAAATATGGAGCATGAATACTTATGGCGTCGCTTTGAGAAAAAAGTTCATCTAATGAAACATATGTATAGCCAAGTTCTTTGGCTACTGTATCATTTGGGAATGGATCATATGCAATTACATCCATGCTAAAACCTTTGCCAATTTTTATGGCACACTGGCCAATATGCCCAGTTCCAATAATGCCTAGTTTTTTACCTTTTAAATCCCAGCCACGCATATTTTCTGTTGGGGTGTCTTTATCGAAAGACTCTATAGACTCGGGTAGCTTACGCGACAAAGCTAGTAATAGCGTAAACGCAAACTCGGCAACTGTTTGTTCTCCATAGGTAGGTACATTTTCAACTATAATATTTCTCTGTGCTGTAGCCTGCAAATCTACGTTATTAAAGCCCGTAGAACGGCAAGCAATTAACCTAAGCTTTGGTAAAGCTTCAATTATTTCTGCAGTTACCGTACTTGTGACAAAAACTGATAAAACTTCAGTGTCCGGATTAATATTTTCTATGGATAGTTGTTCGTCTACATATTCCCAATGATGATCTGTTTCGGACAGAGCGTTAGTTATTTGTTGTTTATCTAATTCTGTTGTGTCGTAAAAATATATTAGTGCCATTGCCAACTATTATGGCATAAACACTAGCTTTATGAGAAGATTATTATTATGGAAATTAAAAATATTATAGCCAGGCAAATATTTGATTCGCGTGGCGTACCAACCGTAGAAGCAGATGTAATACTTACGAATGGAATCATGGGTCGAGCAGCCGTTCCGTCTGGAGCCTCAACCGGAATTCATGAAGCTCACGAACTGCGTGATGGAGATAAGGCATTTCACGGACAATCTGTCTTTGAAGCTGTAAACAATGTCCATACGAGAATACTTCCAGTTTTAAGCGGGATTAAAGCAGATGACCAATTTAAAGTTGACCAACTAATGATTGACTTAGATGGCACCGAAAACAAGGAAAGCCTTGGTGCGAATGCAATACTAGCAGTTTCACTTGCTAATGCTCATGCAGCTGCAAATGCACGTGGAATTTTACTATATAACCACATAGCCGATATTGCCCAACCGGCTGAAAAACTACTACCAATGCCCATGATGAACGTACTTAACGGTGGTAAGCACGCAGATGGCTCAACTGATATTCAAGAATCTATGATAATACCCCTAGGGGCTAAAACATTCGCACAGGCAATGCAAATGAGCACAGAAGTATTCCAAGAATTAAAAACATTATTACGCTCAAAACACTACTCTACTACGGTTGGTGACGAAGGTGGGTTTGCGCCTAGTGTAGAAAATGGCAATGCCGAAGCTTTTAGTCTGCTTATTGAGGCTATCCGAAATGCAGGATATGCGCCAGGACAAGATATTTCCCTAGCCGTTGACGTTGCATCTAGCGAGCTGTACAAAGAAGATTTATACTGTTTTGATTCCGAAAATAAAAAATATAAAGCCGACGAGTTAGTGTCCTGGTACAAACTAATGTCAGAAACATACCCTATCATTTCAATCGAAGACGGTATGGCTGAAGATGACTGGAATGGCTGGAAGCTTTTACGCAACTCCCTACCAAATACCCAACTAGTTGGTGATGATTTGCTAGTCACCAATACGAAAAGGTTGCAACATGCCATAGAACAAGATGTAGCCAACGCTATACTGATAAAACCCAACCAAATCGGTACTTTAACTGAAACGATTAGGGCAATTCAGCTTGCAAAAAATAATGGTTGGAACACAATTGTTTCACACCGTTCGGGCGAAACTGAAGACGTAACCATAGTACATATTGCTATAGGAACCGGTGCTGGGCAAATAAAAACCGGTAGTTTATCCCGGAGTGAAAGAATTGCTAAATACAACGAACTCCTTCGTCTTGAAGCCCTTGACCCATCACTTAAATTGCATAATCCATTTACGGCTTAATGTGATCATAGCTCAATTTATTAATTTATAGACATTTGTAAACTATTATCAAAATAAACAAATTTGATACTTCTATTTACAATAAATAAATTAATAATAACTATCTGTTTTTGTAGATAATATTAGGCTATGTTCTATTACGCTAATTTAACTATTTGAAGATTTTTTTGCGCTTCTGAAGGCCAACCATTATCTTCCCAAACTAAATCATTGGGATTCTCGCTATCTTTTCTAAGCATTGGCTCTAAGGTTTCTTTATCAGACTCACCTATTTCTTGTTTACTTATTCTTAATTTTCGGAACATTAAACCTACTAAATTCTTACTTGCATCTAATAATGGCTTTTCTACACTTCCTACTAAGCTTGGATCTTCAATACCTACTGCCTCCGTAACAAATATTTCTTCAGCCCTTAAATCTTCATATCCATCTCTGGCTAGTACTATACCACCTAGTATATCTACTGAACCTTTTTCTAAATCTTTTTGGTCGCCTTGGTAGATACCCATACAACAAACAATATCTTCATTTGCATATTCACCAAGTCGTTGACGTAATATTTGGTCATTGCTTGCTAACTCAATCAAAGGCTCTATCTCATCAGTTCTAACAACTACTAAACTCTCTGGTTTTAAAACCATTTACACTCCTCATCAGATACAATTACACATTTTTGTATCTTACTTTATTTGCTATTTTGCCAAGTACATGTCAGTTTTAAAACTCTTTATTTTGACAATTAATGATACTAATTATGCGCTTTTGGCAATTAAAAGTCAATATTTTTATATTTTAATATAGACAAATTACCCCTGTTATGATATATTCAAGTAGTTCAATTTTAATCCTTGATAGTCCTGTCGTCCATACGATTCGGCACCAGCTTGTTTATGCTTGCATAAACAAAATTTTAATCCATCCTGGCAGGTTGCCAGATAGCACATTTCACCTACAATATAAGTTATGGTCCCGTCGTCTAACGGTTAGGACACCAGGTTTTCATCCTGGCAACCGGGGTTCGATTCCCCGCGGGATCACCAAACAAAGTCACCCACCTCAGTGTGGGTGTTTTTGTTTGGTGCTTTCATG
>CAYZCZ010000023.1:0-13027 GCA_964477125.1 uncultured Candidatus Saccharibacteria bacterium
TCAATGCTCAAATTACTCAAGCAACAGCTGTTGAGGCCGTTGTAGATAAGCCACAATTAGTAGCAGGTGGCACAAAATCACGTCAAGATATACAAAAATATACCGCCCAAAGTGGTGAAAGTATAGCTACAATTGCCGAAAAATTTGGTGTTAATGCCGATACTATTAAATGGTCAAATGGTATAACTACAGATACAGTAAATGCTACCAAAGAATTAACCATACCACCTCGTAATGGAATTGTTTATCAAGTTAAGGCTGGTGATACCGTTGACACACTTGCATCAACATACAGCGCATCTAAAGAACAAATAATTGCATTTAATGATATTGAAATTGCTGGAAAATTACCTGTTGGTGAGAATATTCTCATACCTGACGGTAAAAAGCCTGCTGATCCAGTTCCTGTTGCAACTTCTACACGTAGGACTGCAACTGCATCTTCAACGCCTACATCATCTTCATCGACATATGGTTTTATCGCTCGGTATGGTGGCAATGGATATGTACCTGGTTACTGTACTTACTACGCTGCATCAAGAGTTTCTATTCCTTCTAACTGGGGAAATGCTAATACTTGGGATAACCGTGCAAGAGCAAGTGGCTGGACTGTAAGCTCTGTACCTGTTGCAGGTGCTATATTCCAAACTGATGCTGGCTGGGCTGGACATGTAGGTATCGTAGAAGAAGTGCATGGCGATGGAACAATTACTGTTTCTGATATGAACGGATTCTCAGGATTTGGTAGAGTTGGATCTGGAAGAGTGCCAGCATCCGCTTATCCAAACTACATCTACCGTTAAATTCAATCACGTGTCGACTTGCATGCTACAATAATCAACAATATATTTATGGCATTAAATTTGAAACAAAGACACTATTTGCAAAGTTCCGACTGGGGTGAATTCCAACAGGCTTTGGGTAAAAAAATAGTATCCAGGCAGGGTAATGGGTGGTCTTATCAAGCACTGATAGGTCCTAACCCCGGTAGAGTTGCCAAATACTTAAAATGTGTATTCTTGCCATACGGTCCCACTTTTGATAACTTAGAATCTTTAAAACATGCGTTAGCAGATATCGATTCTTTAGCGAAAGAAGAAAAAGCTGATCAAATTGTTGTCGAACCATATTGCATAGGTAACTATACATCTATCGATAATGCAATGGTTGGCTATAAAAAGCTAACTAGCCCTAGGCAACCCGAGCTAACTTTGATTACTGATTTATCTAAACCCTGGGATGAAGTGCTATTGGGTATGTCTAAAACCAATAGATATCAGTGGCGCTATCTGGAACGAGATAAAATAAGTTTTGAGAAAACATATGATTCTAAGGATATTGCTGATTTTGCGGATATGATGCGCCAAACATCAGACCGTACTGGAGCACGTTTCCCATCAATGTCATATTACACAAGTATGATTCAGCAGTTGGGGCCAAAAAAGCGTGCAGGGGTGGTCTACGGCCTTCACAACGGCGAACGAATGGTGGGGACTTTATATGTTGATGATGTTGAGGCCAAACGGAGATATTACCTTTACGCTGGATCCTTCGATAAAATGAGAGATCTTAAGGTGGCTTTAAACGCGACTCTTGTGATGTATTTGCAAAAAGATGCCCAAGCACAAGGCTTAGTTAGCTTAGATTATTTTGGAGTAGCACCCATAGATGCCGACAAAAATCATAAATGGTATGGGCTTAGTAAGTTTAAAAGGTCATTAGGTGGCGAAGATATTATCACTTTAGGAACATGGGAAAAACCAGTTCATAAAATTAAGTATAAGGTTGTAAAAATAGTGCAAAAAGTTGTGTCTAGGTAAGCACCTAGTATTTACCTCTGTTAGCCCGTATAATGTTACTTAATGTTTGTAGATAAAGTCCAAGTTATATTAAAAGCCGGTAACGGTGGCAACGGTGTTGTTAGTTTTAGGCATGAAATATATGTTGATAAAGGTGGCCCAGATGGTGGCGATGGTGGTCGTGGCGGTAACGTAGTAGTTGTAGCTAGCCGTAACGAAAACACCCTAGCTACTTTTAGGTATAAAAAACGACTGAGTGCCAAAGATGGCCAGGCTGGCAGTAAGCAAAATAAGCATGGTAAAAATGGTCAAGATTTAATTATTAAGGTACCGGTCGGCACGGTTATTTTAAAAGATGCTGAAATTATTGCTGATTTATCCGAAGATGATAGCCAGGTAATTATTGCTAAAGGAGGTGACGGAGGCTATGGTAATGCTCATTTTACTTCGTCTGTTAGGCAGGCTCCTAAAGTTGCCGAAAAAGGTGAGCCTGGTGATGAGCTAGAAGTTACCCTAGAGTTAAGAATGATTGCCGATGTTGGCTTAGTTGGTTTACCAAATGCTGGTAAAAGTACTTTTTTAAGTGTTGTTAGCAATGCTCGCCCAGAAATTGCCAACTACCCTTTCACAACACTCAAGCCAAATTTAGGCGTAGTGGACCTAGGTAGGGACAATTCACTACTCATTGCTGATATACCAGGCTTAATAGAAGGTGCCAGTCAGGGAAAGGGTCTAGGGGATGATTTTTTAAGGCACGTGTCTAGGTGTAAGGTTTTATTACACCTAATTGATTCGACTGGCGATGATGTAGCTTCGGACTATAAAGTTATTAGGAAAGAACTAGCCAACTATAGCAAAGTACTCGCTAAGAAACCTGAAATTATAGCTCTTGCTAAAGTTGATTTAATAGATTCCGACATCGCGGATTATCAAAAAGAGCAATTATTAAAAGTAGCTAAAAAGGTTCCTATATATTCAATCTCTTCACAGGCCCACATACTTACTAAAGAATTATTAGCCGAATTGTTTCAGCTAGTTGCTAAGCAAAATAAGGTCACAAACAAGAAAAAGGCAGAAAAAGTTGATACTGTAATAAAACTTAAAGAAAACCCTGATAAGTGGAAAATTAAACAAGAGGGTGACCGCTGGATTGTAACTGGTCATAAAATTGAAAAATTTGCTCGTAGGACAGACTTTGATAATGAACACGGCATAGCTAGGTTAAGGGATATTATGAAGAAAATGGGTATTATGAGGGAGCTAGAAAAGCGAAAAATTGATCCTGAAGTTAAAATAATTATTGGCAACCCAAAAGTCGGAGAAATAAGCTTCTAAAATATGGAAAAAACTAATAATGAATTTTATTTTTACGATTTAGAGACAACTGGCTTGTCGGCTCGGGAAGACAGAATAATGCAATTTGCCGGCCAGCGTACAACCAAAGACCTAGAACCTATTGGCGAACCAGATAATATTTTCATTAAGCTAACCCCAGATATTTTACCAAGTCCAGATGCTGTAATGGTGACCGGAATTACTCCACAAAAAACTTTGCAAGATGGAATTAGCGAAGTTGAGTTTTTAAACTATTTTTACGAAAATATCGCCAAACCTGGTACCGTTTTTACTGGTTTTAATACTATTCGTTTCGACGACGAATTTATGCGATTTTTAAATTATCGTAATTTTTATGATGCTTATGAGTGGCAATGGAGTGACAACAGGGGAAAATGGGATGTTTTAGACGTAGTACGTATGACCAGAGCGCTAAGACCAGATGGTATTAAATGGCCTTTTAATAGCGAAGGAAAACCTGTCAACAAGCTTGAACTACTAACAGAACTAAATAACTTGCAACATGAAAATGCCCATGATGCTGTAAGTGACGTGATTGCTACTATTGCTGTAGCTAAACTGGTTAAGCAGAAACAACCAAAACTTTTTGAATATTTGTATAACATGCGGAGTAAAAATTCGGTAGAAAACCTAGTATCAACTGGACAACCGTTTGTTTATACCTCGGGCATGTATGATAACGCATATGAAAAAACAACTGTTGCAGTAGCAGTAGGCCAGCATCCTAATCAACAAGGAACCTTCATAGTATATGATTTAAGATACGATCCCTCTAAAATAGTCGATATGCAAGTCAATGAGCTGTTGGAAATGTATGAAAACAGATTTTCAAAAGATAGCGATAGATTGCCATTTAAATTGTTGCATAGCAATAAGTGTCCAAGTGTGGCGCCATTAAATGTATTAAATAATGAAAATAAACAGAAATTGTCAATAGACTTGGAGGTAATAGAAAAAAATTATCAGCAGTTACAAGCTAATCCTGGTTTTGGAGATAAGCTTGGTGATGTTTTTGTAAAATCTGCAGAAGCTACGCAAGCAAAATTTATAACGGATAATACAGAAGTAGATAGCCAGTTATATGATGGATTTTTTAATGGACCTGATAAAACCAAAATGCGGGTTGTAAGAAGTTCAAATGCCGAGCAACTAGCAGATCTTAATTTGGACTTTACTGATCCGCGACTTAGCGGATTATTAACATTGTATAAAGCTAGGCAGTTCGCCAATAGTTTAAACCCAGAAGAAGAAGCCACGTGGCGTGATTTTTGCAAATTCAAACTCCTTGGTGGCAGTAAGGGTAAATCAAAGGCTGAAAAATATTTTAAACGGCTAGAAGAACTGGCTGAAATTAATCATTCGGACCCTGAAAAAGTATATTTACTAGAAGAACTACAACTTTACGGCCAAAGTATTTTGCCAGAAGATTATTAATAACAAAAGATTTATATAGATATTAGTTTCAAATGTTCAGAAAGCTTCTTTTTATATGCTGACGCTAATTGTTTTTTACTATATTTCATAACTTTGTAGAATATTAATAGCCCAAATACAAAAAGCATGAATATATATAGTTGATAATAGTTCAATTGAATCGAGGTTCCCGGAATAACGCCCAGAACGAATAATCCTATCAATTCTTTTTCGAAATTATAGTATGAAAATCTTTCGTACAAATTAAAAATTGGTATAGAAAAATTAAGTAAACTAAAAAGCCACCACATGTAAAAACCTCTGTCTTATTATGCTATTACATTAAAACAAATTTTTAAAAAAAGCAATAATATTTTTTGTTAGCTTTAGCGTTATATGTTGAATTTTATAGATACGATTGCGATTAAAAAGAAATTCCGTAATACCTAAAATAATTAGCGGGAACCCCAAATACATTAAAATTTTATTAGGCTTATCTATTACTAAATACATGCCTAAAGTGGCTAATAGGACCGACATAAAATCATGTATAATCTGAATCTTGCCATTTGTTGGAAATATAATTTTTGCAAGATCTTCGCCTTTATCTCTTAGCTTAATTAGTATATTTTCTGCCCATTTATTATTAATTGCTAGTAAACCAAGACCAGCTAAAAGTAGCGGTATTCCTCCTGGTCCAGGTATCCAACCTAGTAATAAAGCACCAATAAGTAGCAATATTCCAACAAAATCTGTTAAATATCGCCTAAAATGTTTTTTCATTGGATTTATTATCTCATAATAGGGGTAAGTTTGAAAAAACCGATCAGCGAACAATACTATTTTGGTCAAATTAACAACTTTATGTTTACATTTTACAAAATCAGGAATAAATTATGGGTAGGGTATAGACACAAAAACTATAAAACTATTTTGCAATGTGAAGTTAGGAAGGACTACAATGCTACGAAATAAAAGAAATGGTGGAGTGCAAAACTTTGAAGATGCTAGCGATTTAGATGTAGTTATAAGTCGTGAAATTGATACATCAGTATCAAGAGAGTTAAAAAATAGTTTAGATTTAGTTGAAAAAACTACTAGGGGTGTAGTTAATCCAATGAAAGTTGGCCATATTAGTTTGAGGATTTTAGGATCGGAATCTCTTAAAAACTCATTGGGCATTAGAAAAGGCCGAAACTATTATATTGACCATGAAAAACTACAGTATATTGAAGATGAAATTAATAAAGATAATGCCGTTGAGCTGATGGCCTTGGAAGTTCAGGATAAACACGAGCCTTTTTGTGTTGATAGTGAAAATGATCAGCTAATTGCTATGTTCAGTGATTCGAACGAGTCTTATGCCAACGACAGGTTGTATATCAAACGTAAAGTTATGGACTATCTAAAAGTAGATACTTTATCAAATAGTGAAATTGATGAATTAGCAGAGCCTGCTCAGCCTGATTTAGCCGTAGCAAACATTAGTAGAAATATGGTAACAAGCGATCAATTACAAGGTTTGCTAGAAGACCCGAACTATTTTATTAGAGAAGCAATTCATAGCAATTTAGATAAAGCCTATAAGATTAATAGCAAAGAACCTATTCCAGAGTTAATTATTTTTGGGGGGTTTAAAGTAGCTCTTCGCCAACGACGACCAAATCATTTTGGTATTAAAGATCAGGCTGATAGCCTTGGCAAGCATCGGTTCGATAAAAACGGTAGGTTGGTTAGAGTCCAGGAATTAGAGTATGTATAATCAGTAAATAGCTAGAGATTTTTACACATACACTGTTAGGGACTAGAAAAATACTTCATTTTAGCGTAGAATACACTGTTACATGCAAGATTTTATACGCGTTAAGGGTGCTCGTGAACATAACCTAAAAAATATAAGCGTAGAAATACCGCGAGATAGTTTAGTGGTTATTACCGGATTAAGTGGCTCGGGTAAGTCCAGTCTTGCTTTCGATACCATTTATGCAGAAGGCCAAAGACGTTACGTAGAGAGCCTCAGTTCTTATGCTAGGCAGTTTTTGGGGTTAATGGAAAAGCCAGATGTTGATCAGATTGATGGCTTATCGCCAGCAATTTCTATTGACCAAAAGTCTACTAGTCGAAATCCGCGGTCAACTGTGGCGACTGTCACTGAAATTTATGATTATTTAAGGTTATTGTACGCTCGTATTGGAATTCCTCATTGCCCGGTTTGCGGTAAAACTGTTTCTAAACAAAGTCCAACTGCTATAGTTGACCAAGTTTATTCACAAACTGTTGGTAAAAAAATCATGGTCTTAGCGCCAATTGTTGTTGATAAGAAAGGAGCTTTTGAGCATATTTCTGAACAGTTTTTGCGCGCTGGTTTTGCAAGAGCAAGGGTAGATGGGGTTGTCTTTGCACTGGATGAATTTCCTGACCTAGACAAAGCTAAAAAGCATAATATTGAACTTGTGGTGGATCGGATTGTCCCAGATGATTCAAATAAGGGGAGATTATCACAATCTATTGAACAGTCATTAGAAATTGCTGATGGGAAGGTTACTATATTAAATGCTGAAGATAATTTAGAAAATAATTATTCAATGATGTATGCCTGTATTGATCACCCTGACGTTTTAATACCTGAGTTGGAGCCACGGAACTTTAGTTTTAACTCTCCTCATGGTGCTTGCCCAGTTTGTACTGGTTTAGGTAATAGGCTAGAAGTAGACCCAGAGCTTGTTATTCCTAATGGTAGGTTGACTATTGCCGAAGGTGCGATACGACCATTTAACAGGTTAAGAGTTGATAGCTTTTATTTGAAGAAAATGGAAGTAATGGCCGTTGAACATGGTTTTAGCGTTCATGTTCCAACTGGTCAACTTAGTCAGGACGATATAAATAAAGTTCTATATGGCACCGGAAAGCAAACATATAAAATTCCACTCGGACCAGGCCGTAGCTACGAAACGGTTTACGAAGGTGTGATTCCTAATTTGGAACGTCGGCACAAGGAAACAGATAGTGATTTTATTAGACGTGATATTGAAAAGTTTATGCAAGAGCGACCATGCCATGCCTGTATGGGCCAGCGACTTAAACCCGAAGTTTTAGCAGTAACAGTGGCCAACTTATCTATTATGGATATTTGTAATCTATCCATAGATAATGCCTTTGATTTTATGTCACAGCTAAAGCTTAGTTCAACAGAACAGCAAATTGCTCATCAAATATTTAAAGAAATAAAAGCTAGGTTAAGTTTTCTACAAGATGTAGGGCTGAATTATTTAAGTCTGTCGCGTAGTGCAGTTACTCTTAGCGGTGGTGAGGCTCAGCGTATTCGTTTAGCTACCCAAATAGGGTCAGGTTTAACCGGTGTGTTATATGTTTTGGATGAACCATCTATAGGCTTGCATCAAAGAGATAACGAAAGGTTAATTGGAACTCTAAAAAAACTAAGAGACCTAGGCAACACAGTAATTGTCGTAGAACACGATGAAGATACTATTAGAACAGCTGATTATTTACTTGATATTGGCCCGGGAGCTGGCATTCATGGTGGTGAAATTATTGCTGAAGGGACACCTGCCCAAGTTATAAAAAATCCTAAAAGTATTACGGGTCAATATTTAAATGGCAAAAAATCTATAAAATCTAAAACAAAACATCGCAAGGGTAGTGGTAAGCAAATTGTTATCAAGGGTGCTCGTGAAAATAATTTGAAAAACGTAGACGTAACCATACCTTTGGGAATGTTGGTTGTAGTAAGTGGGGTAAGTGGATCTGGTAAGTCTAGCTTAATAAATGATATTTTGGCGAAAGAACTTTCATCTCGCCTGAATAGGGCTAGTGTTGTACCGGGTAGGCACGATGAGGTAACGGGTATAGAAAATTTAGATAAAATTATTATCATCGATCAATCTCCAATTGGTAGAACACCACGAAGTAACCCAGCTACCTATACAGGCTTATTTACACCGATTAGAGAATTGTTTGCTTCAACGCCAGAGGCAAAAATACGAGGTTATGGACCAGGAAGGTTTAGTTTTAATGTTCGCGGTGGTCGCTGTGAAAACTGTTCAGGAGACGGAATTATTAAAATTGAAATGCATTTCTTGCCCGATGTTTATGTGCAGTGTGAAGACTGTAAGGGTAGGAGATATAACAGAGAAGCTTTAGAAATACACTATAAAGGTAAAACTATTAGCGATGTTTTAGAAATGACCTGCGAACAAGCTTATGATTTTTTTGAAAACATTCCTTCTATCGCTAAGAAGTTAAAAACGTTAGTAGATGTTGGTTTGGGATACATAAAACTTGGACAATCGGCTACCACGCTTAGCGGTGGTGAGGCACAGAGAATTAAGCTGGCTAGTGAATTATCGAAACGCGCAACAGGCAAGACACTATACATACTAGATGAACCTACTACTGGTTTACATATGGCTGACGTAGACAAACTTTTACATGTACTGGAAGCTTTAGTAGATACCGGTAATTCCATGATTATTATTGAACATAACCTAGATGTTATAAAAACAGCTGATTATATTATTGATATGGGCCCAGAAGGTGGCGAAGCAGGAGGCCAAATAGTAGCTACTGGCACCCCGGCAGAAATAACCAAAATTACAAAAAGCTACACTGGTCAGTTTCTAGCAAAGCTATTACGATAAGAGTATAATTATATTTATCGTAAATGATAAATAAAAATAAAAAATTTA
Organism: uncultured Candidatus Saccharibacteria bacterium; assembly: GCA_964477125.1. GTDB lineage: Bacteria > Patescibacteriota > Saccharimonadia > Saccharimonadales > CAIOMD01 > DALYDK01. The sequence goes on from CAYZCZ010000023.1 coordinate 9,275, forward strand.
GCTCCAACTACAAGTTATTAATTCTTGCCGGAACGTTTTGGGGGTTTTCCCCTATACTCTATAAAAAATCGATACTAATTGCCGGTATTATAGGGCTCCTACTAGTACGCTATTTTGTGGGAGCATTATTAATATATCTTGCCGAACACAAGAAGTTTACAAAAATTAATCGTAAATCAATTGCACTGGTACTAGCGTTTATTCTTTTTGATGGAATCATTCCAATAATTGCTTTTACGTATGGACTTTCAATAACGTCTGCTTTGCACGCTTCCGTAATAAGCCTTAGCTTTCCCTTTTTAGTATATTTTTTTACAAGTATATTTTTACAAGAAAAAATACATAAAAGTGTAATTATTGGTAGCTCGGTAGCTAGCCTTGGGCTCCTGTTAATAATCTTTACTTCTAGTAACGGAAATAATACATCAAATTTAGTTGGAGATTTACTACTTCTTCTTAGCCAGGTTTTTAGTGCATTTGGGCTTGTTATAGCTAAAAAACTTATGAATAAAAACAAAAAAATTGGCCCAGAACAGCTAGTATTTCTTGAATATGCTGGTTCTTTTGTTGTTTTTGCCATTGCCGCAATGGTCTTGAGCATAAATATTAATTATAATTTTAATAGCTTAGGTTCGGGACTATTAATATTAGCCACCGTGTTACTTGGTGGTGCGATACCTTTGCTGATGTATTATAGGGCTGCTAAAAAATTGCCACTTGAAAGAGTTGCGGATGTGCATTATATTTCACCTACAGTTGGAATGATTGCTGCTGTAGTTTTTCTGGGAGACAGCATTACTTTGGCTTTATGCGTTGGCGTTACCTTAATCATTGCTGGTCTTTTGTATAGTAATAACCAACTAAGGCTTAACTATTCGTTTTTTCATAAGTTAGCAGATGTTGAAAAAGACATTCTTAATATGGTTGTAATAGAAAAAAAGAAAGCCTACGAGTATGTTAATAGTTCAAACAAAGACTAGTTTTTAAAGAAATTAGTAAAATAGTTTTTAAATTTCTTTTTAAGTAGTTGTCTTTGGGTTGGGTTTTTCAGGACATGGGCAAAACTGACGCCGAATGTTAGTACCGTAGCAAGTAATATTATCGGCAATAGGTACTTATCAATATCAAAATACTCACCTATAACCCGCCCCGCCCAATAACCAATCATTGTGACACTTATCCCCCAAATCAAAGCTCCGAGAATGTTATAAAACATAAATTTTTTATAATCCATTTTACCTATACCGGCAATTAATGGTGCTAGCGTACGAACGACGGGTACGAATCTAGCTAAAAGTATTGTTTTACCACCATGTTTTTCATAAAATTTCTGAGCATGCCCAATAGTTTCTGGTGTTAATAACAACGCATCTTCTTTTGTGAATATTTTTGGCCCGGTGCGACGACCTATCTCGTAGCCTGCCATATTTCCAATAATTGCACCCAGTACGACTGCAAGAATACTGCCTACAAGGCTAATTTTGCCTTGTGCTGCAAAAAAGCCAGCAGCAAATAGTAGTGTGTCACCAGGTAGAAAAAAACCAATCAACAGTCCTGTTTCTGCAAATATAGTTGCAGCTATGGCTATAATCCCGCCCGTTTCTAGCAGGAGGCCAATATCAACATGTCTTGTTAATAAAAATATTACAACTCCACATACTAGCATGAGAATAGCTATTCTTTTTATTACATTGTAGGGGATTGTTTTCATAGATAATTCATTATAGCAAACATATATAGTGCCTTCGGTAATTTACCTAAAAATGTTATAATATCAGCCAATGGAAAAAATAATATTGTATTACAAATTTGTGCCAGTGATAGACCCTGATATGACGGTACTTTGGCAAAAAGAGCTATGCAAGCGCCTAGGTCTAAAAGGCCGTATTATTGTTAGTAAACACGGTATTAACGGTACTCTTGGTGGCAAGGTTGAAAATCTCAAAGAATATATTAAGGAAATGAATCTTACGGATTTTAATAAGATCACTTACAAGTGGAGTGATGGCACTGCAGAAGATTTCCCTAGACTCAGCATAAAACATAGACCAGAACTTGTAGCATTTGGTGCACCAGACGAAATTAAAGTTGATAAAAATGGTGTTATTGGTGGCGGTAAGCATCTCAAACCAGAACAACTCCACAAGTTAGTTGAAGAGCGGGGAGAAGACGTAATTTTTTTTGATGGACGAAATGCTTTTGAAGCTGAAATCGGCAAATTTAAAAATGCAATTGTGCCAGATGTTCGAACCAGCCACGACTTCATTAAAGATATTGAAGACCCTAAGTATAACGATATTAAAGACAAACCTATTGTTAGTTATTGTACCGGTGGTATACGCTGTGAAGCCTTAAGTGCACTAATGAAAAATCGCGGTTTTAAAGAGGTTTACCAAATAGATGGTGGCATTGTTAAGTACGGTGAAAAATACGCTGATGAAGGATTATGGGAAGGTAGTTTATACGTTTTTGATAAGCGAATGGACTTACAGTTTAGTGATAGTGCAAAAACAATTGGTAAATGCACCAAGTGCAGTGGTAAAACTAGTAATTTCGAGAACTGTGCCTATAAACCATGCAATAATCTGGTTCTTATGTGTGCAACATGTCACGCCAAAGACGATACCTGCAAGGCAGAGTGCCTAGAAAAAATAGCCGTATATACTGGCAAATAACTAGGCTGACTTACATTAAGTTTTTATAACTAATTTATGACAGAAGAACTAACTTTAAAACTTAAAGAGTTGCCAAAAACGCCAGGTGTATATTTTCATAAAGACAAATCTGGGGCAATTATATATGTCGGTAAAGCTGCAAATTTAAAGAATAGAGTCAAACAGTATTTTCAGAAAAGTAGATACCGAGACCCGAAAACTGAAGTTCTGGTCGGTGAAATTGTTGATACAGACTGGATTGAAGTGGCTAGTGAAGCAGAGGCATTATTTTTAGAGGCCGAAATGGTCCGACGTTATCAACCTAAGTACAATATTTTACTCAGGGATGACAAAAGTGTTAGTTATGTACGTATTAATATAAAAGACAGTGCCCCAAGCGTAACAATGACAAGACGGCCACTGGACGACAATGCAGAATATTTTGGCCCATTCTTAAGTGCTGGACCTGTCCGAAAAAGTCTTAAATATTTAAGAAAAATATTTCCTTATTCAACCCACACAACACTTCCAAGTAGAGGCTGTTTACAAACCCATATTGGGCTTTGCCCAGGGCCTGAAACATCTAACTATGACCGTGCAAAATATATTAGTGATTTAAAAAAGCTAATACTTTACTTAAGGAGCGAGCGAGTTTTGCTAACAAATCAACTAGAAAAAGAGATGCAAGTAGAAGCAAAGGCTCAAAATTTTGAGCAGGCTGCAAAGTTAAGAAATCAACTTAATGCTTTAAAAAGCTTGCAGGTACGTATTATTTTTAGCGACCGTGAAAATCTAGATTTATCTAAAGACCACGCGCTCCATGAAGTTACTGAATTATTATCCTTACCAAAGCCGCCAAGAAGAATTGAAGGATATGACATTAGCCATATGAGTGGTACAGACACGGTTGCTAGTATGGTTGTGTTTACAAACGGCGTAAGTGATAAGCAGGCATACAGGAAATTCAAAATGCGTATACCTGGGAATGATGATTTCGCACATATGAACGAAGTTATTAAGCGTAGGCTTAGTGATAAAAATATAAAAGCTTGGGGGAAGCCAAATTTATTTTTAATAGATGGTGGTAAGGGCCAGCTTG
>CAYZCZ010000024.1:0-1098 GCA_964477125.1 uncultured Candidatus Saccharibacteria bacterium
AAAAGTTATGTTTGCTTTTTATTGTTTTATGTTATAGTTAAGGTGTTACATGCTGCCGTGTCAACAATATAAGTATTAAACGTTCTATGAGGGGCAGCTATTTGGTTCGCCATATACCTCAAGTAAACAGTAAAACAGGAGCTATATGGCAATCAAGCTATTTGTAGGTGGACTACCCTACTCAGTGAATGACGACGAGCTACAAGCTGCATTTGCAGTCGTAGGCACAGTCGCTTCAGCAAAAGTAATAACCGACCGCGAAACCGGCCGATCTAAAGGTTTTGGATTCGTAGAATTCGAAAACGACGATGAAGGCAAAGCTGCTATTGAACAGCTAAATGGCAGTGATATGGGCGGACGCTCAATATCTGTTAGCGAAGCACGACCTAAAGAAGAAGGCGGACGCCGAAACTTTAGCGGTGGCAACGGTGGCGGTGGTGGCGGAAGTTTCCGTCAACGCGAAAATCGTTACTAATTTCTAGTATAACTAGTAAAAAATCCCGGAATTATCCGGGATTTTTTAATTACTATAAGATATTCTACTTATCAGTTTTAGTACTAGTCCTAGCTATTCTGGCTACTTCAGTAAAAGTGCCGCCGGCTTTTTGAATTGCTTCTTTAGCATTTTCACTTGCACCTTGTAAAACAACATCTACTTTAGATGTTAGTTCGCCTTTTAGAACGATCTTAACTTTTACGTAAGGGCTTGTTACTAAACCTTTATCGTACAAAGTAAAATTATCAACCGAACCTTTAAAATCGTTTAGCTGTGCTGTATAAACATTTTCAGCTTTTGGTAAATGGCTTGTAAAACCACGTAGTTTTGGTGCACGCATCATAAGTGGAGTCTGACCACCTTCAAAACCAGGTCGTCTTTTACCACCCGTACGAGAACTTTGGCCTTTTGTGCCACGACCAGCAGTTTTTCCTTGACCGGCACTAATACCACGACCGACTCTTTTTGGAGTTTTTTTCTTATCTGTTTGTAATTCGTGATATTTCATTATTTAGCCTCCTTAGCAACCTTAGCTTTTGCTGGAGCCTTTTTAGCAACTTGAGTAGCTACTACTGGTTCAGAAGTAACAGGGGCTGACTTAA
>CAYZCZ010000024.1:1198-12639 GCA_964477125.1 uncultured Candidatus Saccharibacteria bacterium
ATATCAAACATATTCTTTTTGGCAGAATCTACAGCTTTAGCAACAGCTGAAGTAACATCTGCACCCTTTGCAATACCGATTCCTAATTTACCTTTTTTATCACCAAGCACAACTAACGCTCGGAACCTAAAACGACGTCCACCCTTAACTACACGAGCAACCCTATCAATATTGATTACTCGTTCTTCGTATAGTTTTTCTTCCTTAGGTTGATCGCGATTATTACGATTTCGATTATCTTTATTACGGTCCATAATTAAAACTCCAGCCCTTCTGCGCGTGCAGCATCTGCTAACGCTTTAATACGGCCATGATACAGCCTACCATTGCGGTCAAACACAACTTTGCTAATTTTTGCTTTCTTAGCATTTTTAGCAATTTGCGTACCTATAACTACGGCTTTTTCGCTTAAATTACCAGTTAGTTTTTGGCCAACTGTCGTAGCTGAAACCAAAGTTGAAGATTTCTCATCATCTATGATTTGAGCGCTAATGTGTAAATTGGTAATACTTACCGTTAACCTTGGGCGCTTAGCTGTTCCGTGTACAGTTGAACGAACACGATTCTTACGGAGAGCCAAATTCTGATTTTTCTTGATTAGTCTATTCATATACTACTCCTGCATTAATCCTTACCCGACTTACCGCTCTTGCGAATAATTCGTTCATCAACGTATTTAATACCCTTACCTTTGTATGGTTCAGGCTTTTTAAAGGACCTAATTTCGGCAGCAACTTGACCTACTTGCTGTTTGCTAATGCCCGAAACAGTAATTGTATTCTGTTCGGCTACAACTTTAACGGTTGTTGGTGGTTGAAAAATAATATCATGGCTAAATCCAAGTTGCATTTTTAGCTTTTGGCCTTCCATGTTGGCCCTATAACCAACACCGTTAATTTCCAACTTCTTTTCAAAACCAGTCGTTACCCCAATAACCATATTGTTTATTAAAGCACGCATTAAACCATGCTTAGCACGGTGTTCACTTTCGTCGGTTGCTCGGCTTACGAGAACTTCAGAACCCTCTAGAGTAACACTTATACCGGGTTGCATGGCTTGAGTTAAGGTGCCTTTAGGGCCCGTAACTGTAACCAAAGCATCGTCGACAGTGATTGTCACACCGCTGGGGATTTGGATGGGTAGTTTTCCTACTCGACTCACTTTATTCCTTCTTCCTATTAATAAACTTTACAAATTAATTCACCGCCAAGACCAGCTTGTTTTGCTTGTGCGCCATTCATAATGCCTTTGCTGGTTGATACAACCACCATCCCACGACCATACTTAACGGTAGGAATAGCTTTAGCAGGTGCATACATTCGACGTCCCGGAGTGCTTAATCTTTTAATTTCGGTAATCCTAGCATTAGTATCTTTTTCATTAATAGTAATTACTAAAGTCTTAAAGCCATTATCACCTTTTGTTTCCACCTTACTTAAAAAGCCTGATTTTGCCAATACCTCAGCAACGGTTTGCTTTATATTGCTATGAGGCAACGACACTTCATTCTTTTGGACAGCTATAGCGTTACGGATACGAGTAAGCATGTCTGCGATTGGGTCTGTAGATACCATATTTCTTACTCCTTTCCTTACCAACTGGCCTTAGTTATACCGGGGATTTCCCCTTTTGATGCATGTTCACGAAATGACAAACGGCTTAAGCCAAATTGTCGCATGTAAGCGCGAGGACGACCAGTCTCACTGCATCTATTTTTTAATCTAGTTGGGCTTGAGTTGCGTGGCAACTTAGCCAAACCTTCGCTGTCGCCAAGTTTTTTCATCTCAGCTCGCTGTTCAGCATATTTTGCATGCATTGCATGACGCTTTTTATCACGTGCAATGATAGATTTCTTTGCCATACTACTTACGCCTTCCTTTCTTTCTCAAACGGCATGCCGAATTTGGTTAATAGTGCCTTACTTGCTTCAACAGATCCTGAATTAGCTATTACAAAGTTTATTTGCATACCATGAAGCACAGTTGTCTCCTCAAAAGTTAGCTCAGGAAAAACACTTTGGTCTTTTAGACCTAAACTATAGTTTCCTTGCTTATCAAAAGCTGTAGCGGAAACTCCACGAAAATCACGAAGCCTAGGCAATACAATAGTTATAAGCTTATCGGCAAATTCGTACATTTTTTCACCTCTAAGAGTAACCTTAAGCCCAATTTTGTTTCCTTCACGTAATTTAAAACTCGCTATATTCACCTTAGATAAAGTAACGATTGGCTTTTGCCCAGATATTTTAGTTAAAGTATTGGTAGCAACTTCCATTAGTTTTTTATCATCTTTGGCCTTACCCAAACCAACATTGATAACAATCTTTTCTAATTTTGGAACATTATTAACGTTTGGGCGTTTAAGCTCTTTCTTAAGTTCAACTTTATAAGAAGTATTATATGCATCCAAGAAACGGACAGTACTTGCTGTAGTTTTAGTAGCCATTACTTGATCTCCTTCTTATTACTTGCAAAAACACGCACCTTCTTACCTTCTTTGTCCAACTGATAGGCGACTCGGGTAGGTTTTTTAGAAGTTGGCTCTACTATACCTACTTTAGATACCCATATTGGTTTAGTAACTTCAATAATTCCACCCTGAGGATACTTGCTATTAGGCTTAACATGCTTTTTAACAATATTGATTCCTTCAACTGTAACCTTGTTTTCTGCTGGATGAACTGCAGTGATTACACCACTTTTACCCTTTTCTTTCCCAGAAAGAACAGCTACGGTGTCACCTTTTTTTAATCTTATCTTATATATGCTTGGTGAATTTGTCATTATAGGACCTCCGGCGCAAGGCTTATTATTTTGGCATATCCCAAATCACGAAGTTCACGGGGCACTGGGCCAAAAATACGAGTTGCTTTTGGTAATTTATCATCACCAATAATAACAGCGGCATTATCATCAAACTTAATTGTCGAACCATCTTTACGCTTGATTGTATTCGTTGTTCGCACAACAACTGCTTTAATAACTTGTTTTTTCTTCACATTACCGCTGGGGTTGGCGGCCTTTACGGTAGCTACAATTATATCGCCAACACGAGCATAGCGCTTACGGGTTCCGCCAAGAACTCGAATGCACAATATCTCTTTTGCACCGCTGTTGTCACATACGGATAATCTTGATTCTTGCTGGATCATTACGCATTTTCCTCTTCGGTTTCAACGTGCTTAATCTGAGCAGTTTCCAAAACCGTATCTAGCTTAAAATGTTTACGAGCTGAAATTGGCCTTGTTTCAGATATTTGTACCTTATCACCAGCCTGGGCTTCATTCTTTTCATCGTGAGCCATAAATTTGCTTGTCACATAATATTGCTTTTTATAAATTGGGTGAGTTTTCCGCGTTCGGACGGCAACAACAATAGTTTTATCGCCCTTAGCTGAGGATACTACACCGGTAATACTGCGAGCCATACTATTTCTCCTCCTCGCCCTTGGTGCTAAGGGCGGTTAATGTACGTGCTAGTTCGCGACGTTTTTGGCCAGTTACTTTGAAGTTTTGTACTTCGCCGGCTATGGTTGCACGCTTTAAACTAACAATTTCTTCACGAATTTCGACAGCCTTTTTGCTTAGGTCGGCTTTTGATAAAGCAGACAAATCAGCATATGAGACAGTCTTGACGGGTTGTGGTGCTTGTGGTTTTTTAGCCATAATACTTACACGTCTCCTTCGCGTTTAATAAACTTGGTTTTAACTGGTAGCTTATGGGCTGCAAGGCGCATAGCTTCCCGGGCAATTTCTTCAGTAACGCCTTCCATTTCAAATAAAACGGTTCCTGGCTTTACCTTAGCAACAAAAAACTCTGGATTACCTTTACCACTACCCATCTTCACGTCTTGTGGTTTACGAGTTACTGGAGTGTGTGGGAAAATACGAATCCAAATTTTACCACCACGCTTTATATAGCGGGTCATAGCCTGACGAGCAGATTCAATTTGTCGCGATGTAATGCGTTCATGTCCTTGAGATTGAATAGCATATTGGCCAAAGGCAATATTTTCACCGCGTGTAGCTTTGCCACGTATTCTGCCCTTGAACACCTTACGATGCTTCATTTTGTTAGGGAGTAACATATTAGCTTACCTCCCCTTTATATATCCATACTTTTACGCCAATTATTCCTGCTAAAGTCTTCGCTCGAACATAGCCGTAGTCAATATCAGCACGCAAGGTATGTAGTGGAACACTACCTTGAATTTCTTTTTCCCTACGAGACATCTCAGCTCCGTTTAAACGGCCTGCTACTTCTATACGGATACCTTTGGCACCTGCACGCATAGTAGCACCTGATGTGCTTTTAATTGCTCGCCTAAAGGCGATACGCCTTTCAAGTTGGTTAGCAATATTTTCTGCTACTAGCTTTGCATGAAGCTCAGGCTTTTTAACTTCTTCGATATTTACCCGTACTTGTGAGCCATAAATCTTTTCAAATGCAGCTTTTAATTCTTGAGCACCAACACCGCCTCGTCCAATTACAACACCTGCTTTTGCAGTAAAGATTGTAACGGTTACAAGATTAGGTGATCGCTCTATATCAACACGATTGATAGCTCCCCGTGAACCTATTTTAGTATCTATTAGTCGTCTAACGGCTAAATCTTGGGTTAGAGCGGCTCGAAAGTCTTTTTTACTAGCGAACCACTTGCTACGCCAATCTTTATTAACCTGTAGACGCATGCTAATAGGATTAACTTTTTGTCCCATTATTTTGTCTCCTTCTTGGCTGGTTTAGCTACTTTTTCACTTACTTTCTTAGCAACTCTTAGTTCACCGTCAACAACTACACGTATATGGCTAGTTCGACGTTGGAAAGGTAGGGCTCGGCCACGGGCAGCGGGGCGGAATCTTTTTAGACGTGGGCCAGGGCTAACACTAATTTCTACAATCTTCAAAGTATCTGGTTTAAAGTTATGGTTGTGTTCGGCATTTGCCTTTGCACTAGATACAGCCTTTAAGACTGGTTCGGCACTACGCCTAGGTGTATGTTCTAAAATAACTAGCGCATCAGCTACAGTTCGGCCTCGAACCAAGGAAGCTACTACACCCACCTTGCGTGGACTCATACGAACACCTTTTGCTATTGCTTGTACAGGCATGTTCTTATACTCCCTTATTTCTTAGCTAACTTTCCGCCATGTGAGCGGAACTTACGGGTTGGTGAAAATTCACCCAATTTATGACCAACCATATTTTCAGTAACAAAAACAGGTACATGCACTCGACCGTTGTGCACTGCAATTGTCTTACCTACAAAATCTGGTGAAATAGTTGAAGCTCGTGCCCATGTTTTTACAATGGTACGATCTTCGGGCCCTACAGCCGCCACTTTCTTAGCAAGCTTAGGGTCGATAAATGGGCCTTTCTTTAGTGATCGACTCATGATTAACCTCTCCTCTTAGCCTGATGACGGCTTTTAATTATAAATTTACCTGTATCTTTACGACGTCGCGTCTTGAAACCAAGGGTTTTTTGACCCCAAGGAGTTCGTGGAGCTTTAGCCATACGGTGACGTCCACCGTCACCACCACCATGAGGATGATCTACGGCATTCATTACAACGCCTCGAACAGTAGGTCTCTTGCCCAGGCGTCGATTACGACCAGCTTTACCAATTTTTACGTTTTGATGCTGTGCATTACCTACAATTCCAACGTGAGCCATACATTCTAAAGAAACCTGGCGAACTTCACCACTAGGTAGCTTAACTTGTGCCCAGTTTTCGTCTTTTGCAATAAGCTGTGCACTATTACCAGCACTACGTGCTACTTGCGCGCCTTTACCTGGCTGTAATTCAACTGCATAGATATTACTACCAATAGCTATATTTTTTAGTGGAAGTCGATTGCCAGTATCCAGACCTGCTTCCTCGTTAGAAGTTAGTTTATTACCAACCTTCATGCCTTCGGCTGCAATAATGTAGTGGTACTTACCATTTTGATCTTTAAGACGTGCAATACGAGCAGATCGGTTTGGATCATATTCTATTGCTTCAATTGTAGCTTCAGTTCCAACTTCTAATTTAAAGTTAACTAGTCGATAGTATCGTCGTACTCCGCCACCGCGATGTCTCGTTGTAATACGGCCTTGATTATTACGACCAACAGAACCTTTTTTTATAACTAATAGGCTTTTAATAGGCTTTTTTGTAGTAATAGAATCAAAATCCTGGGTGGTCATTCCACGTCGGCCAGGAGTGGTTGGTTTTAATGTCTTAATAGCCATTATTTATCGTCCCCTTCCTGAGTGGCAAATACTGGTAGTGTTTGGCCTTCAGCTAGTTTTACATAGGCTTTTTTGTGGTCATTACGATATCCAGTACCTGGACGTTGTCGCTTACCACGTGGTGCTGCCTTCTTTTTACCATCTTGGCGAACTATATTCACAGCTAAAACCTTTACGGAATATTCTGCTTCAATAACTTTCTTAATCTCTATCTTGTTAGTGTCTAAAGGCACTAAAAATACATAGGTATTGTCATTTGTAGCTTGGGCATAAGCCTTTTCGCTAACCCTAGGGGTGATTACTAAACTCATTATTTGGTACCTCCTAGACGGGTTTCTATTCCTTTAATGGCGCTCGAAGTAAATACCAAGCTGTTACCATTTAATACATCGTAAGTACTTAGGCTTCTAAAAGTAAGAATATTAACTTCTGGTACGTTAGCTAAAGCACGGCTTAACTCTGTACTAATTTGTTCAACAACAATTGTTGCACGGCTTGTTGTATTAATTTTGGCAAGTAGCTTAACGGCAGTCTTAGTTTTGCCATCTTTAACAACAAAATCATCTATGACTACGATACGGCCATCTTTAGACGCTAAGCTTAAAGCTTGCTTTAAAGCTTGCTTACGAGCTTTGGCATTAACTTTTTTGGTGTAATTCTCATTACCACTTGGGCCAAATGTTATTCCACCACCACGCCAGATTGGGCTACGAATTGAACCGACACGTGCGTTACCGGTGCCTTTTTGACGCCATGGCTTACGGCCACCACCGCTTACTTCACCACGCTTTAATGTTTTAGCTAGGTTACCACGGCCATTAGCCATATGGGCAACATATACGTCTTTAAGCAACTGGTGACTATCAACTTCTACCGCAAAGACGCTTGTTGGTAATTTGACTGCTGTAGTAGCTTTAGCACCGCTACTGTTAAATGTAGGAGTTGCCATAATTAGTTCACTCCTTTCAAGATTACAATACCTTTTCGAGGACCAGGGACTGCACCAACTACACCAATTACCTGTAAATCAAGGTCAACCAAAGCTACCTTTAAATTACGAACTGTTACTTGCTCATTGCCCATTTGTCCAGCCATACGCTTGCCTTTAAAGATTTTTTGAGGATACATTGACCCGATAGAACCTGGTTTACGGACGTTGCCGTTACCACCATGAGTTTTACGACCTCTTTTAAAATTATGTCTTTTTATTGTTCCGGCAAAGCCTTTACCTTTACTTATGCCAGACACATGCACAGCGTCGCCAACAGCAAATACATCTGCAGAAACACTTGCGCCAAGCTGAAGAGATTCATCAGCTTCATTTAGCCGAAATTCGCGAACGATTTTCGGGGTGATGCCCGATTTACTAAAATGACCGGCTTGGGCTTTACCGATCTTCTTGGCTTCTTCAAAACCAAGCTGGACTGCTTCGTAACCATCGGTTTCGGCAGTTTTGACCTGTGTCACCACACAGGGACTAGCGGAAAGCAAAGTAACAGGAGTCAAGCTACCATCATCTGTAATGATACTAGTCATGCCTACCTTTCTCGTAATGAGAGCTTTCATAGTTCTCCTCTCTTGCAAAATAGCAAGTTATTATTGCTCTAAAATAACGGGAATATAACCCGCCTTTTTACATAAAAATGCTTGGCGACCGGTAGTTTCTACCCCTGTAAAAAGCGTAGACTTGCCTATTGGCGCACCAAGGAACAGTTTTGATATACCATTGCATTATAGCTGTTTGTATCTGTTAATGTCAAGGCTTACCAACAATATTATAAGATTGCAGAAAATAATATTATAATAATTGCAAAAAACGAGCTAACAAGACCAGAAATTAACAACGCGATAATTGGCAAAATAGGTGGCGTTTTCTTAACTATATTTACAATTAGAGCAATTATGGCAAAAATAAACCCAAAAAAAGGTATTAATGCTATTGGCAATGATAATATTCCTAGAAACCAAGCAAATTTTGAAATGCCCTTCGCTTCAGTATTGTATGTACGATATTGTTCTTTGTAGCTAAAGCCTGCTGGTTCTTGTACTATTTCTGCCTCAATATAGTCTTTACTCATGTAAGAATATTATACAAGCAAAACCAAAAATTACACCTATTGTAAATGGTAAATGTACGGTAGTAATATTAGAATATAAATCTAATAAGGAGGTTCTATGTCAAAAAATAGCAACAAAGAAGTAACCGGCTGGGTTGGCTGGGTTGCTTTTGCAGGAGTAATGATGATGCTACTCGGATCTTTCCAGGCAATTGCTGGCCTTGTGGCACTCTTTAAAAACGAAGTAGTATACATAGGCCTAGAGAATACATGGCTAGTAGATTTTACTACTTGGGGTTGGGCCCATTTAATATTGGGAATAATAATAATCTTTGCAGGTATGGCTGTACTTGCCGGCAAAACATGGGGTCGAGTTATTGGAGTACTGCTTGCTAGCGTTAGCGCATTAGCAAACTTTGCTTTTATACCAGTTTACCCTGTGTGGTCAGTGCTTATGGTAATTGTAGATGCGCTAGTAATATACGCTCTACTTGTCCATGGTAGTGAAATGGCTGAATAGTAGTATATAGCTAGTTTTTGCCCGTAAAATCTCCTGAAAAAGGAGATTTTACTTATTTTGTAGCTTTTATTAGCTCAACAAATAATGGGTGTGGGAATAGAGGCGTGCTTTTAAATTCAGGGTGATACTGAGTAGCTACAAAATACGGGTGATCTTCGGCTTCAACTATTTCAGCTAATCCAGTTTGAGGATTTTTGCCCACAATTTTTAACCCACCTTTATTCAAATCCTTTTCGTATACAGAGTTAAACTCGTAACGATGACGATGACGCTCTGTAATATTTGCTATACCATATGCCTTAGCAGTTCTTGAACCATTTTCAATTTTACAATCGTAATTGCCAAGTCTCATAGTTCCACCCTTCATGGCAATCATTTTTTGCGATTCCATAATATCAATTACTGGGTGTTTTGTGTTAGGATCAAACTCAACTGAATTCGCATCAGTCAAACCACTAATACGCGCTGCTCCAATGGCTGCAACCTGCATGCCAAGGCAAAGACCTAAGTAAGGTTTGTTATTCTGCAAACAACAAATTGCGGCATTAATCTTTCCTTCTATTCCACGCTCACCAAAACCACCAGGCACGACAATTGCATCTACTTTATCTATGAAATCTCTACAGTTTTCTTTAGTTAGTTTTTCAGCATCTATCCAAATAATTTCTGATTTTTTATTTTGTGACCATGATGCACTCTTAATAGCCTCAACTACACTTGCGTAAGTGTCTTGGTGGTCTAAATATTTGGCAACTATTCCAATCTTAACAACTGGCAATGTTTTATCTGTAATTCTGTCAACTAATTTTTTCCAAGCTTTAAGGTCTGGTGTTTTGTCCTTTAGGCCTAGCTGTTTACATACCAAGCTACCAATGCCCAATTGTTCTACGATTAGTGGAACTCGATAAATTGTTTCTACGGTTGGCATTGGCACAATTGCATTTGCCGGTACTCCAGTAGTTAAACTAAGCTTCCCAATTAAATGATCCGAAATATCACTGTCAGCTCTGGCTACTAGAATATCAGGATTTATACCAACCTCTCTTAGATCGCGAACAGCATTTTGCGCAGGCTTACTTTTCACTTCTTGGCTTGCTGAAATAAATGGCAAGTAAACTACGTGTACAGAAATCGCGTTTCCTGCTCCAAGTCTTGCCTTTAATTGCCTTATGGCTTCTATAAACGCCGTACTTTCATAATCACCTACGGTTCCACCTACTTCTACAATATGAACATCAAAACCTTCTGAAGCTGCTAATATAGCTTCTTGCATGGCATTTGTAACATGCGGAATTATCTGTACTGTTTTACCAAGGTACTTACCTTCTCTTTCATCGTCTATAACTTGCCTTAATATTCGGCCACTCATTGTGGAGCTAGTCTGAGTTAGCTCTACATTTAAAAATCGCTCGTAATGGCCTAAGTCTAGGTCTGTCTCTGCACCGTCTTTAGTAACAAAAACTTCCCCGTGCTCTGCCGGGTTTAAAGTACCCGCGTCAACATTAAAATATGGATCACATTTTTGAATATTAACGCTATAGCCACGCGCTTGCAGTAATGTAGCAATGCTCGCTGCGGTAACTCCCTTGCCTACTCCACTCAATACACCACCAGTAACAAATACAAACTTAGTCACAATATTATTCCCTCTTCACTGTAATTAACTTATATTTATATTAACGTGTTTTCTTTTATTATGAATAGGTTTATTCAAAAATCAAGAGTTATTGCTAAATTATAGTGACAAACTATTAATTGTTTGTTCTGGGTTGCTAAATAAATTATCAAAACCGTCAACCGTCTTTGTAGGAATTGTAAAATCTAAATTACTATTTTTTAACATATTCAGTTGTAGGGTTGCCCGGCTATTGCTCTGAGAAATGTCAAAACTTAGCTGAACCAATTGCTTACTACTGTTAACCCAAACATAAAAGTTTTCAATTTTCATATTCTCGCTAGAAGAAATGCCATTAGTTGAATTTTTCGTACTTTCATTGCACTTTGGATCAATATTTGCAAGCTTGTCATTAACTAAACTACTATTTTCTAATTGCTTTGCAAATTGATCTGCTTTGTTGTCATCTATTGTTATTAAATATTTACTTGCTTTTTTATCTTCAATTTTATCGGAACCAACCTTTTCAGCATTGATAAATTCATTACTAGTATATGTTTTCAATAATTCGTTCTTAAATTCATTAGTTTTTGCTAGGTCTAATAAGCCCTGCAAGCATTTCAATTGGTCAGTGTCTTCAGACTTAGCGCCAGACCCACTCAAGTCTTTATCCTGTATTTTTACCCAGCTATTTGATGCTTTACTGTTGCTAGTACCAACGACTTGATTCAATAATTGGTCAAGGCCATTGATTTTGATGTAGGTCGTTTTATCTTTAGAACTATATATAGCAGACCCCTCAACGTTAAAAACACTGTATTTCAAACCAAAATCTGCTCTAGTTATATCGTTCTTTATACCGGCGGTTGTATTTAACTCGGCCATCTGTCCGTCTGATTGTATAGTAAGCTTAGCTTTAACTGCATTATAATACTCCGCACTAAATACATTTGCGACAGAACGCTTAACCACATTATTGGGTTTATTTGGTAAATAAATTCCGGCATATGCCGA
>CAYZCZ010000025.1:0-2993 GCA_964477125.1 uncultured Candidatus Saccharibacteria bacterium
TTTAGCAAAATAACTTTAGTTTGGCCCAGGGTTTTTTCGCTTACAAAACCTTTGAATTTAGGGTGATCTTTAAACATAGGAAATTCGTTGGTCTGGGCAAAATCATCTAAAACGTAGAAACCAATATTGTGCCTTGTTAGGTTATATTCTTTGCCTGGGTTGCCAAGCCCAATAACCAGAACTGTCTTGGAATTAATACTTAGTGTATAAGGCAAGCTTTGACTAAGCTCAATCGGTTGGCGCTGAAACAGAGCCATCTACTCGGTATCCTCTACCTGCTTATGACGGTCGACACTTTTTGGAATAAACCAAAATTTTAATGGAGTACCTTCGAAGCCATATTTTTCACGTAATTGCCTGTCTAAGAAGCGTTTGTAGCTCCAATGAAGCAGTTTTGTATGGCTACCAAATACTTTAAAGTTTGGTGTATCTTCCTCGGTTTGTACAATGTAGTTTAGTTTAGGGTGACTATTTTTAAGTCCAGCTGGGGGGTGCTCGTTCACACAACTTCGTAACCAACGGTTAAGCTCTGGGGTTGGTATTTTTAACTTGCGGTTATTGGCTATTTCTACTACCAAGTCAAATATTTTTGTTACATTCTGGCCAGTTACTGAGCTAGTGAAAATTAGTGGAGCCCAAGGAACAAATACGAATTCGTGGTGTATACGTGGCGCTATTTGGTCCCTAGTATAGGCGTCTTTATCTATGACACTATCCCATTTGCTGACAACCAGTATTAAGCCCTTACCCGCCTCTTTAACTAAGCCGGCAATTTTTTGATCTAGCTGGGTGCCAATTTCATTAACGTCCATTAATACTAAGCAAACATCTGCTTCTTCTATGGCACTTAAGCTACGTATTACGCTGAATTTTTCTATACCAACCTCTATTTTGCCACTTCGCCTAATACCGGCAGTGTCTAGAAGTTCAATTTCTTGCTGATTATATTTAATTACATTGCGGTTTATGTCGCGGGTTGTCCCTGCACGGTCGGCAACTATAGCTTGTTGTTTTTTACTTAGGGCGTTAAATAGTTGGCTTTTACCAACATTTGGTCTGCCTAAAATAGCTACCCTAATTCGATTATCGTCAATATTGATTGTAGCTTGAGGTAAATCTGCTATAAGAGCATTTAAGAGCTTTTCCACTCCACTTCTTTGGGTGGTTGATGTTGCAAAAATATGCTTTACACCAAGCTTTCGGTAATCATCTATGGCAAGCTTATGGTTTTTGTCTGCTTTATTAATTATTAGAAACACTGGTTTTTTACTTTTAAGGGCAATTTTAGCAATACGACGGTCTTCGTCGTTCACGGGCACATCAGCCTCTACCATAACCATAATAATGTCGGCACTATCAGTAGCCTGAACAATTTGCTCCTGAATGGTGAATTCGAAGTCATCTTCAGCATCTTTCATACCAGCAGTATCTACTAACCAAAAATCCTTACCTGCGTAACTAGCCTTGCCCATAATACTGTCACGGGTTGTGCCTGCTTCAGTTGCAACAATTGCTTCGCGTTCGCCAATAATTACGTTGAATAGGCTACTTTTTCCGACATTAGTCCGGCCGACTATTGCTACGATTGGTACTTTTTTACTCATAATATCTAGTAACCTTATCACAAACAGGGGTAGAAGACAAATATTAATTGACAAATATAGTATAATACTTTATGGTATGAAATCTTAAAGTTTAAGTGAGAAAAGTTATCAAATAATGCGTGAATTTGAAAAAAATATAAGTGACCAAAAACCTGAAGCTATTGAGTATTCAACTAAATGCCTTGGTTGTCCTAAAGTTCAAGAAAAAATCGAAGAAATTAATGCGCTTAGGATTTTACAAAAAGTTGATATTGAGTTAGCAAGTGCAATTATGGATGATGCCGAGAGAGAAATGAAAGCTCGTGAGAAAGCTACACAGTATGCCCAGGTTTTAGGAATCTCTATAGAAAAAATCGAGGAGCTAACTGAATCATTAAAGCAGAGTTACCCTATGATGATAGAAGCAAATCTTTCTTGTAATGATGCTCAGGAGCAGGCAATAAGAGATGAAATAACTAGTAAAACAGAACGATGTAAAGATGGCCCTCATACCCTAATAGCTTTCGGCCCTGACGGTAATTTATCATCGTCTGGTGCTATATGTGGCTTAGAAGTTCCTAAAAAAGGTGAAAAATTAGTCACTGCTATCATCTATCGCGAAGTGCAAATAGATAAGAATTAATAATCCCTAAGTAAATTTATATAACTAGGTATTCCCCACTCTGTAATTCATCAAGTTTGTAAATGCCGAAATTTATTCTATGAAGGTTTATTATTTTATACCCAGCTTTTTCAAATGTTCGGCGTATTTGGCGGTTCTTACCTTCGTGCATTGTTACTGTCCAGGTTTTTCCATTGGAATTTTCAGCACGGAGGCTTAATTTACTAATGCCATCATCTAGTTCTATGCCCCGCTGGATCCTAATATTATCTTCAGAGCTTAATGGTTTATTTATACTAACCTGATAAATCTTCTCTTTTTGGTAACTCGGGTGTGTTAGTTCTTGGTGCAAATGGCCATCGTTTGTAAGCAAAAGTAAGCCCGAGCTATCTTTATCTAAACGACCTATAGGGTTAAGTTTCTGATATTGTGAGGGTAATATATCATATATGGTGTTACTTCCCTGTCCATCCTTGCTACATACATAGCCCACTGGTTTATTAAGCATAATTGTAGTGATCTTTGGTACTTCAGGAAGGGCTTTGTTGTCAACTAAAACGATATCGTTTTCTGAAATAGATTGGCCTGGTTGAGCTAGCTTGCCATTTATTGAGACCTGCCTATTTTCAATAAGCTTGTCTGCCTTACGACGAGAAATGCCTAGCCTTTCGGCAATGTATTTATTAATACGCATAGATTATATTATACATTTTTTAGGTATTATAAATGGCTAGTCCCTTTAGCGGTGTTGAATTTAGTATATAAACAGCAAGCAAGCATACATTTTA
>CAYZCZ010000025.1:3093-12238 GCA_964477125.1 uncultured Candidatus Saccharibacteria bacterium
GCTGAAAACGCACTTGGAATTTCACCAACCATAGGATTGGTAGTTGGATCTGTTGCTTGTTCTTGTTCGACGGCTATATTTGCACCAGCTGTAGGGTTTTCAACAGGAGAATAAGCGTTTTCTTCTGCTAATTCCTTCTCGTAAAGCTCGTTAATAGAGGGTGCTTTTACATTAGGGTCGCTTATTGGAGAAATAACTTTTTTTCTAGTTGAGGCAGATTCAGCAACGTTAGGGTCGGGGGCTGGAGGGATAACAGATGGGTCTGCATTTACGATTTTTCGATCTTCGATCTCTGCTTTGTTAATTTGACTTTCAGTAGGTGTAACTAACGGTGATTCATGAGGCGCAACTGTGGTTGGTTCGGATGCTATAAAAGTTTCAAGCTGTTTGTTAATTTCATTTAATTCTTCTACGGAAGACACTGGCTGGGCGGTTGTTTCTGTTGATGATACTTCACCAGTAGGTTCAGTATTAGCTACTTCAGGGGCTCCACTAACCATTGGATTTATGACTGGATTAACTTGCTGGGGGCTTGTGTCGGTAGCTTGTTCTGCAACAGGTTCTATTGGTATCTCTGGTTGCACAACTGCATCAACTGAGGGTGCTTGGGTAACTGCTGGTTCAATGGGTTCTGGTTCTGGATTTTCTTTAACTTCCAAGGGTGAAGGTGCGATTACTTGGTTAGGCTCTGCAACAACTGTATTTTGTTGTTCGGCAACTGGTTCTGGTGCAACTGTAGTTGTCTCAGTAACGACTGGTTCGGCAACAACAGATGGATTTGCTATTTGTTCGGAAGGTTCGGCAACTGGTTCGCTGGAAATTTCAATAGGTTGGTTAACAATAGGCTGTTGCTCTGTATCAAAAGCACTGGTAGGTTCTTCAGGCCCATTTAATACATCATGGACCACCCTTGCGACATCTTCGAGGGTAACTTGAGACTTAACTAAATACTTATCGGCTCCTAGGCTACTGGCTCGCTCTTTATCTTCAGCCTGGCTTAAGGCGGTCATCATGATAACTTTAGTATTCTTGGTTTCAGGAGTTTGGCGCAAAATATCTAGCATGTCAAAGCCACTAATTTTTGGCATCATGACATCTGAAATAATAAGATCAGGTTTTTCTTTGACCGCCATTGCAAGGGCTTCTTCGCCATCTTTAGCAGATACTATTTCGTAACCTTCGGCTATAAGCCGTTCACCATAAATTTCCCGTAAGTTGTTATCGTCTTCGACGAGCATTATTTTTGACATATTATTACCTTTTTACCTTAAGCATTAATTTTAATTGTAACATTCGTTTTTGCATTACGCTACACCAGTAGCAGTATTTGTAGTTAGGGGTGATGCCTGGCTAGGCTGGTTGGCTAGTAATTCGGTGGCTTTTTGGCTACTAATCCTGGGCAAATTAATGTAAAAAGTACTTCCTTTGTCTACTTCACTTTCAACCCAAATGCGTCCGTTATATAACTCAACTATTTTACGGCAGATAAATAAACCTAAACCTGTGCCACCAATAGAGCGGGTTGCAGAATTGTCGACACGATAGAATTTTTCAAATAAATGTCCAACATCATCCTTGGGAATACCTTGGCCACTATCTTGGATGTGTATTTGAACCACCCTATCATCACCAGTTATACCAATTATTACTTTGCCTGCATCGGTATATTTAATTGCGTTATCGAATAGGTTAGTAAGCACTTCCCTGATGCGGTCTGGGTCAACATTGGCATAATACAGTGGCCTGACTTGACGTTGGCCACCATTTGCCCCAGATGATGCAGAATTTTGGTTGGACCCAATTTGGTACTCCATAAGCAGACCTTTTTTTTCGGCCGTAAATCGTAAGCCTTCGACTAGTTGCTCTAGGTATTCGCCCATTTCAACGGGCTGAGGATGGTTGACCAGCCTGCCATCTTCGGCTTTAGCGCTGGTAAGTAAATCCTGGAATAATTTTCCAAGATGTTGGGTACTAATATGGGCTTTTTCTAGGTAGCTTTTGGCCTTGCTATCTATATGACATACTTTATCGTTCATGGCCAAAGCTAAGTAACCTTCAATTGCCGCAACGGGTGTACGCATTTCATGGCTAGCAGTACTTATAAATTCTGCTCTGGCAGATTCGGCTTGCCGGTCATCTGTAACATCAATAAAGATGACTATCAGGCTATTAATATTTCCTGCTTGGTCTACTAATGGATTAACGCTAAGTGATATACCAATAGTTTTGCCACCATCTCCTAAAATAATATTTGCAGCATTATCACGGACTAGGGTTTTTTCGGCAATTGCCTTGCTAAATGGATCATCGCCTGGTTTATTTGGTTCATTTTTAGCATCAACAAATTTAAATATTGCATCACTTGGTAAACCCTTGGCATCTTCCTGTTTCCAGCCAGTAATTTTTTCGGCACCAGGGTTAAAAAGTAAAATATTTTTATTAGCATCGAGTAGAACAACCCCGTCGGCAATTGAGTTTAAAATAACCTCAGAAACAACCTGAGAATTATGAACACCGCCAGTCGCGGCCTGCTGGGCAAGGTTTTCCTTGGGAGTTTCTTTTTTAGTTAATCCGAACATTAGTTGTTTTCACCACCTTGGAAGCTTAAGCATATTTTTATTATTGTACTACTATTGGTCACGTCTAATCAATTAAATGGATAGGCATGGAGTATAAGATATTTTAGGACATAGTTAATTAAGCAATTTCTACAGTAGTGCCACCAATGTTTTTGGCGAAATAAGAATCATGTGAGATGTATATTATTGCTCCAGTATATGTGGCCAAAGCATCTTCTAGTTCTTCAATACTCGGTAGGTCTAGGTGATTAGTGGGCTCGTCTAGGACTAGTATTTGAGGATGACCAGCTAACATGTTCATGAGCTGGAAACGAGCTTTTTGGCCACCACTTAACCTGTTTATTTCGACATTTACATCGGTTGCTGGGTTAAATAGATAGTCGCCAAGTAGCTGTTTTATTTTGGTTTCGCCTATTGGAATGTTTTTAGCCATGTAAGCTTTTTCTATTGCTTGGCCAAGTGTCATTTTTAGGTATTCGGCTGGAATTTCTTGTTCGTAAACGCCTATTTTTAAATCTCGCTCTACGGCAATTGTGCCACCAAAAAGCATGCTTGGCGAGGCTACATTATTTACTTTTGCTAATATGGCATTTACAAGCGTAGACTTACCGGCACCATTACGACCGTGAAGCCGAATTTTATTACCTTCACGTACTTGGAAAGATATATTTTCGAATAACGGTTCATCGTAACCTAGACTAACCTTGCTAACATCTACCAGTAATCTGTCGGTTGATTCGCCAGTTTGGTTGGCTCTTACTTTTATGTTGCGGGCTTTGTGTTTTTCGTAAGAAGCGCTGACTTTGTCATTTAATTCGCCAGCCGATTCTCGGTCAATCCAAAAAGATGGTGCTTCCATTTTTTCTAACGTTGCTAATTCGTTAACAGATTTAATCTCAAGGCTTTTAAAGCGTTGTATGGTGCCTGGGTCTCGGGCTTTTTCTTTCAATCTTCTAAACCTAATAATACTTTCTTTTAAGTTAGATATTCGGCGCTGAACAACTGTGTATTCGTGTACGGCTGAAATGGTTTTAGAAGCATTGGTTTTAAGATAATCGTCGTAGTTACCAGCAAATGCAAATGCTTGGCCGTCTTTAATTTCTATAATGCGGTCAACGTTATGTAAAAGGTCACGGTCATGAGTAATCACTACAATTGCTTCCTTGGCGCTTCTGAACCACTTTATGAAAGCTTTTTTAGCAATATAGTCCATATGGTTGGTTGGTTCATCAATTAAGGCTAGGTGGGCTCTAGCGCGCTGGACCTTAACAAGCTCTACTAGTCTTTTTTGGCCTCCGCTCAATTGTTTTAGCTGGCTATTTATTTTATCTTCAGTTATTTGGTACGTTTTTAGAGCTTCAGTTATTTCCGATTCAACTTCAAAATAACCTAGTTGGCCAAAACGCTCTAGGGCGTCTGTATATTTTTGAATTTTATGGTTATCACCACCCATATGTTCCGGGTAAGTGCTTAATATATGATGTAGCTTGGTGTATTCGGGTAAATCACCCAAAATATAATCCAAAACTAGCATATTGTCGTGATCGTGATGTTCTTGCCGGCTACCTATAAGTATTGCCCCACGTCGTAAACGGACTTCCCCGTCATATTCTGGGTCAGCACCAGTTATTATGTGTAGCAGAGTGGTTTTGCCGGTACCATTACGGCCCACTAAAGCAACCTTTTCGCCGTCTTGGACCTCGAACTTTAGGTTTTGATACAAGGTTTTATCGCCAAAAGACTTATTGCCAATATTTACAGACAAAACCATAGAATGCGCAAACCTTTCAGGTCTAATTATTTTATTACCGATAAACTTACTTCACAGTATAGCATTTTAATCTGTTATATAGTAGAATTTACCATGCTATTGTGTATATTTATGGTCTCATCGTCTAACGTGAAAACTGCCAGTGGCAGTTTGCAAGAAAACCTTCACTTGAAAACTTGTTTTCAAAGTAGAAGTTTTGAGGCCACAGGATGTGGCAGGACACCAGGCTGTCCTAGCCTGTGAATATGCCTTAACAAAATGCTAAACTTTAGTTAGTCAACATGGTCTCATCGTCTAACGTGAAAACTGCCAGTGGCAGTTTGCAAGAAAACCTTCACTTGAAAACTTGTTTTCAAAGTAGAAGTTTTGAGGCCACAGGATGTGGCAGGACACCAGGCTGTCCTAGCCTGTGAATATGCCTTAACAAAATGCTAAACTTTAGTTAGTCAACATGGTCTCATCGTCTAACGGTTAGGACACCAGGTTCTCATCCTGGCAATCCGGGTTCGATTCCCGGTGAGATCACCATATAAAGGGCGTCACTATGTGTGGCGCTTTTTATATGGTTATTATTTGACGTCAGGAATCGAACGGGTCTGCCTGCGGTGGCAGACCCTGGCACCCTTGCCCGAAATAGCCAGTGGCTGTTTCGGGTTATTTCTAGCAAAAGTAACTTTCTTTTGCCGGAATAAGGCGATTCCCGGTGAGATCACCATATAAAGGGCGTCACCATGTGTGGCGCTTTTTACTTGGTTTTAGGGTGCTTACCAGTAAATAAACTTTCCTTACAATCTTGGGCCTAGTTGACTGTTATATTAAATTGTTTAATTTGGACTGGGGCAGTATTGGTTTCCCAGCTTCGTAAATAGCTAAATTTCAGGGTGGTAGCGCCCTTGCCTACTGCCTTAAATGTCCAGACTTCTGTACCAGGTGCGCCTATTGCGCCCGAGCTGTTTTTAGTAAAAGTATTTGACTCTTTTGTAACAACTGCTTGATCATAACTATCTGCTAGTTGCCAAGAAAAACCAGTCGAGGGATTTGATTCAAGGTTGATAACAATTTGTTGGCTGGGCCTTGCTTTTATAGTACTGCTATTACTCGATGCATCGATGGTAATAACTTTTTTAGGTTCTTTATCTAGGTACAGCAGTACTCCGATTCCAGCAATTGCAATAACTACAATTGCAAGAAGTGTTAAAATGATTTTTTTGCTCATGTATACTCCCATCGTTATGTCTGTGTTTGGAGTATAGCCCAATATACGCCTATGTAAAATATAGTTTTTTGTGCTTAGGATCGCTAGAATCCTAGGCCTAAAAGCTCAAAGTGATTTCCGCTGTGATCACCCTTTACTGACAAACTAATATATTATTGATAATGTGTATAAGTGCTAATCTAAAATATATAACCAACAGGCTTCTGATTAACAAAAACTATTTTATAAGTTGGAATGATTAAAAGATGGAAACGCTAATTACATTTTTAGATAAATACTATGCTATTGTCGTAGCGCTAATTGTGTTAGCTACTATATTGTGGCGCTTCTTACCTGGTGGCCTATTTAAAAAGCCGTTTGTAGATAATACTGAAATACCTGGAGAATCACTGACACCTGCCGAGGGTGCTGTATCTTTGCTACTTGCATATTATTCAAAGGGCCAACAACTAAATAATATGTCCAGTGGAAAAATTGGGGACATGCGTTACATGCTTTTAATGACTAGCCCAATGCAAAGTAGTGACGGAGCAAATACAAACAAGCTTATATTTACGTTATACCTACCCTTTAATACACAGGGCCATATTATAGGCATTGGCAATAATGGTGGTTTAGCATCTAGGGCTTTAATTGAAAATTATTTATTAGAACATGGCATGGAAAAAGTTGAACTCGAGGGTGACTTTGTTAATTATTTCATGCTTTATGCCGCACTAGGCCAGCAACAACAATTAAGGTATATTTTTGACCCAAAAGTTATGGAATATGTAGTTGATTATTGTAAGTCAAATTATTGGGAAATTGTTGGCGACGAAATGTATTTTATTGTTGATGACGATAGTAAGCAAGATGGTGAAAGCATTGTAGAAATTAGTCAAAAATTTGTAGAATACATAGAACCAAATTTAATTGCCAATTTGCCGTCTGGCCAGCAGGCTGAGCATGAAGCACCGTATGGGCAGTATTGGGGTAAGCCGTTTAAATGTCCAATTTGCTCGGCGGAAATGACAGCAGACCAAGATTGGTATCAGCAATGCCCGGAAGGTCACGGAATTCTAATTAGTGGCAGATACTTAGTTAAGCTTAGGGATGGTGAGGTTAATGTTAAATTAGCGAAAACCGTAGACTTAAGTTCTCTTAGGATTAATTTAATTAACTGCCCAAAATGTGGCAATATAATGCAAAGAGTTAACTATCAAGAATCTGGCACTATAATCGATGTATGTCAAAATTGTACTTTAAGATGGTTAGATGCGAACGAGCTCGCCAAGGTTATTAATCCTAAAGTGTAATTGCAAAATACACAGCATAATATTTTTGCTATAATAAAGTTAGTTATACGGGTGCTGGTTCTCACCTTCCTACTCGCAGACTCTTTTACAACTTTGGGTAGCACACTCACTGGGCGCTTAGTGGATATATCAAATGCTTGTCATTTGTTCTGCTGGTGTTCACGTCCCTGCTTACCTCATATATTTTTAGTCCGTTGTCTTCAAATGGTCGCAGTAGAGGCTCTAGGCTATCTCTGGTCATATTTGTTGGCGCCAACCAAGAAGATTCGTCTTCTGGGTGCAAAATTACAGGCATTCGGTTATGAATTACAGCCATTTCTTTATTTGGCTCGGTAGTAATAATTGAATATGTCTTATGTTCTTTGCCTTCAACGTCTTTCCAGGTTTCCCAAACACCTGCAAAGCTAAATAAACTAGTTTGTTTGGGGTGCACATAGAAGGGTTGCTTAAGTTCTTTTTTACCTGTCATTTGCTTTTGCCATTCGTAAAAGCCGTCGGCTGGTATAAGACACCTTCTTTTTAAAATGATATTTCGCCATATAGGCTTTTCGAAAATACTTTCAGTCCTGGCATTAATGAGCTTATAGCCAATTTTGGGGTCTTTGCTCCAACCAGGAATAAGCCCCCATTTCATTAGCTCTAGCACAGTCTTGCCTTCTTGGTTTTGGGTGACAACTGGCATTTGTTGCCCGGGTGAGGCGTTGAAGTTTTCGTGAATATTTGGGGCAAGCGTTGCCAAATTGTAATGCTTGGCAAGTTTATCAATATTATGGAGAGTATAGCGACCACACATAGTAACTATTATATTAACTTAAAAAGGACTTGAATATGAGAGAAAAAATTAACGAAGAAGTTAGCGTAGTAATGGTATATTCTGCCCGCAAACGGCATGCTCAGCCCCATATTATTGGTTGGCAAAACCGTGAATATAAGGTAGGCAAAATTGGTTATCACCATACAGTAAAGGATGGCGCGGTGTTACATCATATATATGAGTTGGCAGATAAAGCCGAAACCTTGTGGTTTAGGCTAAATTTTAATACCAATAATTTGCATTGGGTTTTGGAGGCCGTAAGTGATGGACGTACAAATTAACTACAATAGTCCGTTAATAATGCATATAGACCTTAATAGCTGTTTTGCAATACTGGAACAACAAGCCAACCCGCTAATTAGGCACAAACCAGTGGCTATTGTAGCTTACGATAGCCCGGGCGGTGCGGTTATTGCCTCCTCTTACGAGGCTAAAGCTTTGGGTATAAAACTGGGTGTAAATGTTCGGGAGGCGCGCCTTCTTTGCAAAGACGTTATTGTTATGATGCCTGACCCCGACAAGTATTTTGATGCCCACCAGCGCTTCAAAAAAGTGTTATTAAAATATACCAACGAGGTTAAGCCCAAATCTGTTGACGAATTTGTGGTGAATTTTGGTGGTTCAATGGCGGTTAGGCGCGGTAAAAGCCTAAGCGAAATTGGCTACCAAATTAAGGAAGATATTAAACAAGAAATTGGCGAATATGTAACGGTAAACATAGGTATTGGTCCAAACCGTTTTTTGGCTAAGCTGGCAGCTGGGTTACATAAACCAGACGGGCTAGATGTAATAGATGGCAATAATCTTAGAGAAATTCTGGCCGGACTAAGTTTATTGGACCTGCCTGGCATTAATGTACGGTACCAGGCTAGGCTAAATGTAGCCGGCATTTATACGCCTTTACAGTTTATGGATGCACCCATGGATATACTGAAGAAACAGGTTTTTCATAGCGTGGTTGGCTACTATTGGTATCTGCGTTTGCGGGGACATGAGGTTGACCACCTAGATTACGGCCGGAAAAGCTTTGGTCAGCAGTACGCTATTGCCAAAAAAACTACTGACCGCCAAGAGCTGTCGCGCCTGCTTATGAAGCTGTGCGAAAAGGCTGGCCGGCGTATGCGTAAAGCCGACTACATTGCTGGAGGTATACATTTGTGGCTAAATTTTGAAAGTCGTACTTACTGGGCTAAGGGCCGTAAAATAAAACATGAAGTTTACTCCACCCAAGATATATTTTTGGTGGCTCAGCGATTGCTGAACGAGGCCATAATACCCTGTAAGGTCACCAATATTGGGGTAACAGTTTTTAATCTAAGACCATTTCGGCCAGAACAATTGGGCTTGTTCGATGACAGCCGGCTAGACACAAATTCACTCGCCAGGGCTAGTGACTTAGTAAACGATAGGTATGGAGAATTTACGTTAGTCCCTGCCCTTATGGCCAACATGCAAGACGTAATAATAAAA
>CAYZCZ010000026.1:0-3813 GCA_964477125.1 uncultured Candidatus Saccharibacteria bacterium
CATAAGCCTTATACTAATAATCAAATATGTTTAAAAATTCAAAACAGTTGCCAATAAAAAAACTACCAAAAGCACCAGCACTACGAAAAATGATAGGTCCTAGCTTTATAATCCTTGGGCTTGGGCTAGGTAGTGGCGAAGTAATAATGTGGCCATATTTAGCATCTAACTATGGCATGGGTATAATTTGGGGCGCTTTAATTGGTATTACTTTTCAGTTTTTTATAAACATGGAAATAGAGCGGTATGCTTTAGCCCGTGGTGAAAGTGTATTTGTTGGCTATAAGCGGTTATTTAAGTGGGCGCCAATATGGTTTATATTATCGACCTTCTTACCGTGGATGTGGCCAGGTATAGTTGCTAGCTCGGCAGTGCTATTGGGTAATGTGCTAGGCATAAAAAATACTGAATATTTTGCCATAGCATTATTAGTAGCTATGGGGTGCATTTTGTCTTTTGGCCCAATACTATATAAAACTGTAGAAGGCTTACAAAAAATTCTAATTATGGTAGGGGTACCTGCAATATTTATTATTAGTATATTTTTAGCCAGCAAATCTGACTGGGCGGCAGCTGCACAGGGAATAGTTGGTAATGGCGATGGTTTTTGGTTCTTGCCGGCCGGTATTTCTTTGGCGGCATTTTTGGCGGCGTTAGCCTATGCAGGTGCAGGGGGTAATTTAAACTTGGCCCAATCTTTTTATGTTAAAGAAAAAGGTTTTGGCATGGGCAAGTATGCTGGCCGTATAACTAGCTTATTTAACGGTAAAAAAGAAAATATTAGTCTAGAAGGCTTTAGATTTGCCATTAACAACCAAAGCAAAAAAGACTTTAACACCTGGTGGCGCCGAATTAACACAGAACACTTTTTAGTATTTTGGCTGACTGGTTCAATAACTATAGTTTTACTAAGCTTATTAGCGTATACAACAGTTTATTTAAATGGAGGATCAAGTGCAAATATTAATTTTGTAATAACCGAGTCAATTGCAATTGGTAAAAATATAGCACCTATTGCTGGCACATTTTTCTTAATTGTCACGGGCATGACTTTGTTTGGAACCCAGCTAACGGTGTTTGACGCAACAAGCCGTATAATATCTGAAAATATTGTTTTGCAAGCACCTAAAAAAATACAGCCAAAAAGCATTCCAAAAGTTTACTACACT
This sequence comes from uncultured Candidatus Saccharibacteria bacterium, assembly GCA_964477125.1. Classification (GTDB taxonomy): domain Bacteria; phylum Patescibacteriota; class Saccharimonadia; order Saccharimonadales; family CAIOMD01; genus DALYDK01. The sequence goes on from CAYZCZ010000026.1 coordinate 1,170, forward strand.
GTACTTTGGCTACAAATTGTTGCCGGTATAGTAATACTTAGCCTTGGCTTTAAACAGCCATTACAGCTACTTACAATTTCTGCAGTATTAAATGCCTTTGCAATGTTCGTACATACTGGCATGACATTGTATTTAAACAAAAAAGATTTGCCTAAACAAATACAGCCTAATAAATTTCGAACAACAGCCATGGTTATGGCATTTTTGTTCTACGGAAGTTTTAGCATTTACGTAATTGTAACTGAAGTTAACAAGCTAATTTAGTTTAGCAAAGGTAATAACATAGTTTTTGCCATAATGCTTAGCGCATTTAGGGCAGGTGGTATAAAAAAAGTACAATGACTGTACTGACTCACCATTTTTTTCTACAAGCTTAACGGTTTCGTCATACCAAATTTTTGAATTTTTATATGGTCCTTCGAAAACCTTTGTAAAGAAATTTCCGCTAAGTTCTACATTATCGGCATTTTCTATTGGGCCAGTGACCTTAAATAACTGTTCTGCTTTCCAAGGCGTAATATCCCGGCTTAGTATCATTGCATTTTCCATGGGTGGCACAACGCCAGCTTTTTCGGCAGTTTCGTTTAGCTGTTTCATAATTTTTGCCATATTTATTGGCATGTATAAAAAACTATTAGTGTACATTCTAATAAAATGTTGGTCGTTAAATGTAAAAATTTCGCCATCCCAACTATTTATATCTGGTACTGCACAACAACCCGTTTCGTTAATTTTTGTATAAGTATTTGGTAAATCCATAAAAGACCTCCTATTGTATTAATAATTATACTCCGGTTAATTGGTACTGTGCTTTATATTCCAATTTGCTGGAGTATTTTTTTAGATACTTTTCTGAATGAGCTTAGGTTGTATTCAGAGCATTGTTTAGCCCTAGCACTATCATATATGGTTACGTTTCGGTATTTTTGAACGCCAAATAATTTTCGATCAATGGCCGAACTATATGCCCATGGGCTTAGGCGCCCAGGTGCAATTGTAAAACCATTTTCTATACAATAGCTTTCAAGTTGCCAGGTGTCATTACCGTCGCTTACAGTTTTATGACCGCTAAGCGTGACTCTGTCATCTTTGAATATGTCGATATAAGTACCTTTTGGTATGTATAAATTATCCATATTGGTATCTTGAAGTAGCAAAGCACTAGATTCTTGGGTGCTTTTTCTTAACGCAATTGGTACACCGCTTTCATTATGGTAAACACTTAACCTAGGCTGACCGTAGTAGGTATTTGTATTAACTTGGTAAATCGCTTCAACAAAATAATCTTCCGCATCTGGGCAAAATACTTGCTGTGATGCTCCAATTTCACAGGGTGTTAAATGTTTGGGAGAATCTATAGCGCAAAGAGGTAGTAGATATTTACCAAGCAATTTAGCATAATTTCCTGCATTTTCTGGTTTTTGATTCATTTTTGAAAAAATTCCCGCCACTAAACCATGGCTAACCCGTGGATGAGTCAAGGTATCCCGGCTGAAGTCGTCTTGTGCCTTTGAGTATATAACATCTTCAGCAGAGCATTTTTTGGCGGTTTTTAGCAAAGGAGTGTAATTTTCGTGAATCCACACTACTTCATCGTTATTTTTTTGCTCTAAGTTCTTAAGAACTTTTTCCTTGCTGGACATTAACATTATTATGACATAAATAGTATAAAAGACAATATCTATCAATATACTATGGGCAGGTAAATATTAAAAAAGCTAAGTTTTAGAGTTCTTGCAGAAAAGAAGTTATAATATGGTTATGTATAATGCATACCAAAAGACCGTTCAGGTAGGGATAGTTAAGGCCTGTTTGCGCTACATAGAAGACCCAAATCGTAGTATATTTTTACGTATATTTTTAGCTTTGACTCCACTATTAATTGTATGGATAGTATCGCCATTAGATTTAATACCCGAAGTAATACTTGGGCCTTTTGGTTTGACCGACGACGTATTAATAATTGCAAGTTTGTTTTTACTGATACGTTTGGCGAATAGTTTTTACCGTGAGAAACGATATGTTAAGCCAAATAAACGCATTAAAGAAGCCGATATTATAGACTTATAGACAGGTTAAGAATATTAAAATTCAACATATTTGACGTATGCGTACATATATAGTATTTTGTGCATATGACTAGTAATGATATGTGTAAAAACAGTTGCCCTTATTCTAATAATGCTAATTTTAGTGACATAGGTACCTCCTGCAAAGGTCCACGTATTATGCTAGATGATTGGGAATGCGCTGTAGAAGATGGAAAAATTGTCGGTGAACTTGCTAAAATTGCATGCGGTTCAAGGGTTGGCCCTGATTCTGAATTGCCAACAATATCTTTTCAAGACTGGGCTGATACACCGCTTTCGCCATCGCAATTAAAAAAATTGCATGAACGTGGAATGCTACCCGATCAAAATTTATAGCTTAACAATTTTTTAATTAGATATTGTATTGTTAAGCCGGAAAATAATTTCATTTGCTTGGTACATGCGTTTTGAGCCAGTTTGAAATTTACTAGCGAGGATACTATTAGCCTTAGTAAGCTGTTTAACTAAATAGTTAGCTAAATTTTGGCTAGGCTCCATTAGTTCACTATCGGTATCTACAAGATAAATTTCGTTATCAGACCTAGACATTACAA
>CAYZCZ010000026.1:3913-5592 GCA_964477125.1 uncultured Candidatus Saccharibacteria bacterium
AGTTCACTATCGGTATCTACAAGATAAATTTCGTTATCAGACCTAGACATTACAAACTGTTGTAAGCCAAAAGTATCGAACAGAACGCTTTTTTGTTTTTTAAAGCAATGTGCGTAGTAATTACACAGTGATTCTAATAAATGGGTATATTTTTGCTCTAGTATTTCTTCGGAAATTTCATTGTTATGTGTGTACTCTAATAAGTTAGGACCATCTACTAGCTGTGTTAAAGAATAGAGGTTTAGATAGCCTTGTTCATTACTACCTGCAGTAAAATATGTTGGTGGTAACTTTATGCCGAACTGCTTAATATGTTGTAAATGTGATGCTTTTTCTTGGCCAATTCTCATATAGTTTTCGTACACTGCCTGTATAGTTTCTGGAGAGTTGATGGTTGTGCTAACAATGCCCCCAAATACATTTCGGGAGATGTAGTTGGGCTCAGTTTGTTTAATAAATTTCTTTAGCTTGAAGTCTTTAAAGCTGTTTAAACCAGCTGGCTCAAGGCTATAATTAAAGGCACAAAAAGGGCTATATGAATTTTGCTCCATTGATATTATTATGAAACAAAAAATTGCAAAGTCAATATATTAGTAACTATTGTGCAATTATATAAAATGTTTTACAATAAGTACCCGATGCTACTAACCTAGCAGATCTCATTTAGGAGGTGGTTTGATTGTCCAAATGGGGACCATCGACCATTTGTTCTGTTTACATCAAGGGTGACTCGGAGCCAATTGAAGTTCGAATAAACAGTGCTCAGCTAAAGAGGGCTGAGCTTGAAAAAGTTCGACAGAAGGGAAGGCACGAGACTGACCAGGCTTCAATTTGCATTAAAGCCCGCGAGTCTTGCAAAAAACAGCTTGGTTATGACCCAGGTTGGCTCGATTACGATAACCTGGAAATACTCCAGCTTCGTGATGTGCCTGCCGGTGTCTAAGCGGTGTGTGTGGGGGCCAAACATTTGGCCCCCACACCCCGCAATTACAAACCAATCAGCCTACAATTATTTAAACTGTTATACTAATGCATATGCCAATAAACCAGATACTTTTAAAAAAATATTATTTAGACAATAAACAACAATATATTAACCGACGCAACAGTGGTGACGTTAAACTATGGGACGAAAGTTATAAATGGGATATTTTTCCGGAAATTAATAAAAAATTTCAAGCCATTAAAACAGTAACAGCCGATAATATTACTGAAATTATAGACACCTTAGTAAAAAATAACCCTAACCAAGGCAGTTTTGCACATTGGATAGATATGGATGATCTTAAGTTGCTAGCTGCTAAGCCAAATGGATTCCAAATTATTAGTAAAATTTGGCATAAGCAACCAGAACATATAGATAAATATATTGACACTGCTAACTACATGGCAGAATTTATGGTAAACAAAAAATTTAGCCCAGCTACATTTGGTTATATTTTGGCAACACAAGACTGTAATAAATATGCTATTTACCTAGATAAGCTTATTAAAAAAATTGCAGTTCTAAATGAAGTTGCTAAACCCGGTACACTTTCACAGGGTACCAAGTATAAACTGCTAAACGAAAGCGCCAACTATATTGGTGGATTAATGCACCAAGAGCTAGAAAACTACCAGGATTTGCCTTGGTTTACCGCCCTAAACGGCCAAGATTTTCTATATGTAAATATGCAATA
>CAYZCZ010000026.1:5692-9559 GCA_964477125.1 uncultured Candidatus Saccharibacteria bacterium
TGCCTTGGTTTACCGCCCTAAACGGCCAAGATTTTCTATATGTAAATATGCAATACCCTGACATGTAATAATATTTTGGGCAATAATTATTAAAGGCTATGAATAGTAGATTTAGGCTAAGTTCACCAAAATGGTATAATTAATAATACTTGTGTATAAATATTTAGTTGTCAGTAATAGGCAAGTTACACCCGGGGTAATTGGTTTAACTTTAAAAAAAGACAGCATGAAACCGTTTAGTTTTGTGGCGGGCCAATATGCTTCTATTAGCTTTTATCGTAAAGGCAGGCCTACTTATGTAAAATGTTTTTCTATTGCTAGTTCGCCTGGAAACCCAGAAATTATACAATTTGGTATTAGGGTTGGTGGAAAATTTACCCAAGCCTTGCAACGCCTAGAGCCGGACGATGTTGTTGATGTTCGTGGCCCGTTTGGCAGTTTTATTTTACCTGCCAATAAACCTAAGGCAGTATTTTTGGCTGGCGGTATTGGCATTACTCCGTTTTTAAGTATGATTCGGCATGCTACAGAAAACAAACTAGATACAAAAATACAATTGTTATACAGTTGCCGTACAGATGTTGACGCAGCTTTTGCCGAAGAGATTATTGACCTTGCAAAAAGTAACCCTAACTTTAGTGTTAAATTTATACTTAGCGATGGTAACAATGGCCAAATAGCCAGCCAATTTGTAGAAAGCGGTAGAATTACGCCAGAATTGCTTGATAATGCTACTAAGCATGATTACACCAATAATACATTTTACATTTGTGGACCCCCTGGTTTTATGGCAGGTATGACTCAATCGTTACTTGCTAAAAATGTATCTAATTCGCAAATAATTACAGAGGCGTTTAACCAGGTCGCTAAAGATAAATCTGAGCCCACAAGGGGATGGCCAAGTAATGTGTATATAGCCAGCGCAATTGGTCTTGCAATGGTTAGCTTAGCAGTTATGATGCTAGATTTAGCAAAAACATTACCTCCACAAGACCTAATAGAAGAAATTAACGGGGTCGAAAAATCTTCAACTACTAACTTAAGACAAAAAGATTTAAATGAACTTGTTAATGAGTTACCAGATTCTCCAAGTAACGGGGCAATTTCACCAGGGACAGCTACAGCCAACGACATAGCTAGTAAAAATGCGTCTATAAGTACAGGTACAGGGGCCTCAGGATCCAGTGGTACTTCAGGGGCTGCTAATACTTCACCAAGCACTAGTGGTGGCGCAGCACCTGTAGCTAAGCCAGCACCAACACCTGCACCCCCACCTGCGCCAGTAACATGCGGATCAACATGTTAAATTCTTATCATCAGACCAATATGGCATTAGGGAGTAAAGTTGACTTGGTCTTAGTCTCTGGTAATGCTAAAAATCAAATTGATAACTTATTTGATAATTTATGGAATATAATCTTTCAGTTTGAAACAAGATTTAGCCGGTTCTTGGCGAATAGCGAACTTAGTTTATTTAACAAAAATGCAGGCCAAAAAACTGATATTTCTGACGAGTTTAGGGAATTGCTTATAAGGGCTAAAGAGTTTTCTGTAAGCACGGAAGGTTTGTTTAATCCGTTTGTTTTGCCAGTTTTGCATAAAGTAGGATATAAACAATCGCAAGTTAAAAAGTATGCTAACGATTGGCAAGAAGATTATTCTAAGCGCCATATGGTAGATATATCAAATTTAAATATTCAAGGTAACACGGCTACTATTCCATGGGGAACAGCAATAGATTTTGGCGGTTTGGGCAAGGGCTACCTAGCAGATAAACTTGCTGATTCTTTGCCAAAAGACATTGTTGGCTATTGGCTTTCAGTTGGCGGAGATATTTCTACATATGGTAACGACGAAAAAGGTGAAAAATGGCGTATTCAAATAGAAGATGCCCAAAACAGACCTAAAACATTGAAAAACTGGGTTATTTTGGCGCCAAGCAAACGGTTTGCAGTTGCTAGTTCGAGTATTTTAGAGCGAAGAGGACCAAACTGGCATCATATTATAGACGCAAGGAGCCAATTGCCTGCGCAAAGCGACGTAGCAGTTGCCACGGTTTGTTGTGACGATACTGTAAGGGCTGATGTGCTAGCTAAACTGGCAATTGTACTAGGTTCTTCAAACTCTGTAGCTAAAAAACTACATTCTTTAGGAGCTAAATCATTATTATTACAATGCATTACTGAAAATGGCCAAATGGAAGTTAAGCATTTTGGTAGCAAAATAATATCTGGGGAAAGTTAAGATATGGTTCACAAAATAATTTTCATAGCTTTCATGGCAATTTTTGGCTTTACTTTTGTGCCTAGCATGCAAGTGGCTGCCCAAGCACCTGATTCATCGAATATTATAGTAGATCCAATTCCGGGCCCAACGGCAGCAGAAAAGCTTACAGATAAGGCAAAGAGTTCGTGGCCATGGTACGTTACAAGGGGGTCTGGTTTAGTAGCAGCAGTATTATTATTTGTCTTAATGCTAGCGGGTATTGGCATGATTACTGGCCATAGCTTTAAGTTCCTGGATCCGCTAATAGCCTGGGCAACCCATAGGGCGATTGGTATTGCATTTATAGTAGCTATATTGGTACACATGGGGGCGTTATTATTTGATAAATTTGCTCCATTTAAAATACCCGATTTACTTGTTCCTTTTGTGTCTGACTATAAGCCAGTATCTATTGCAGGATTTAATGTGGGTTCGCTGTATGTTGCCTTAGGGGTTGTGGCATTTTGGTCTGTTTTATTTATCGTGCTTACATCGTTATTTTGGATAAACAAAAAGCCGAAATTGTGGCGGATTATTCATTATTTAACCTACCTTACAATGGTAGCAGTTTTTATTCACGCATTGCTTATAGGAACTGATTTGGCACATGGCTTACTAAGGTTCCTTTGGGTTTTAGGGGGAATAATAATAGCCATTATACTGATAGTTAGGCTTAAGAGAGCAAAAAACTTGTGATAAATATTTTTAAAAACAATCGAAAACTTATTGGCTTAATTATTTTTTATTCACTTATATTGGTTGGTTTTGGTTATGGAATATATAGGTTTTCAGAAGGCATAGAAAGCTACACTCTGCCAGCTGGTACTATAGAATTAAAGTCTGAGTATTCATCATATGTTGTTGGAGAGCCAGTTAATATTAGTATAAAAAATAATTTGAATGCAGCAATTTACATAAAAAACGAGTGTCCTGGTGAGCCACTAAATGTATATCGCTGGGAAAATGAAAAATGGACGGCTATACAAGAAAATACAAACGCAAGTTCTTGTCCAAGTAAGGAAAGAGAAATTGGTATTAAGCCTAATTCTACACAGATTGTTTCTTATGCACCATGGAGTAACTTGTTTAGCGTACCCGGAAAATATAGGGTGCTCGCGGCAGTCAATGGCTTTAGGAGCTTTCCTTACCAAGATTTTGTTGTAATAGCCCCAGTGGAACCAAAGCCCGTACCTGCGCCAACGGCCACTCAAAATCAACCGACAACGCCTAGTACTAATAATGTTATTGCTCCAACCCCCACTTCAACACCAGTTCCAGAAAATAATAATACACCACCAAGACGCGAACGAGATGAAGAAGACGACGATTAATATAACTGTAAGCTAACACTTTACATAATTAGCAAACAAATATCAAATAAAGAATCTAGCTTCAACACTATACTGGTATACTATTTAAAAGGAAATATAAAATAAGTATCGAATTAACTTGGAGATTATATGGTATTGACTAATAGGCTGGAACAGGCTGTTAAAGTTTCGGCAACTGCTCATCGCCATCAGGCTCGTAAAGGCGGGATAACCCCTTACATTATTCACCCATTTTCTGTAATGCTAATTGCTAGCGAGGCTACGGATAAAG
>CAYZCZ010000027.1:0-9511 GCA_964477125.1 uncultured Candidatus Saccharibacteria bacterium
GCCTCTGTACCACCGGCTGTAAATATAATCTCACTAGGTTTAGCCCCTATGGTTTCGGCTATTTTATGTCGCTCTTCTTCTAGACCCAACCTAACGGCTCGAGATTTTAAGTAAATAGCCGATGGATTATAAAAATTTTCACTAAAAAAAGGCTCCATAGCCTTAATAACTTCTTTTTTCATTGGAGTTGATGCTGAGTAGTCAAAGTACCCGGTATAGCTAATATTGCCCATGGCTGTATATTAGCAACTAGGCTGTTATGCCGTAAAGCTCTTTTTTGACCCTTTTTTCGTATATTTTCACTGCTTCTAATAAATGGTTAGCCTCGGTTGGACTAATTGCCCTATAACCTACGCCATTTTGCATTTTAACTATTCCAGTTGGACGTACATCGTACCTGGTTGTTTTGACTTGGCGAACACCCATTTTATCTACCCATTCTTCGTGCCAAACCCAACTATGTTCATCAAGACAAAAAAATTCACGTCTATGCCCTTTTGGTATTGGGCCAAAAATAGTCCCACCAATAATTGCTTCTTGTCTGATTAAATTACGGTAATCATTAGCCTGTTTTTGGGCAGAAGCTTGCGCTTTCATTTGACTGCGAAACTTGCCAATCATTGCTAGGCCGCCCTGTCCCTTAGGTGCTCAGGTAGTGGAAATTGATTATTATTATACTGTTCTTCAGCATACTGTCTAGCTATAGAAGCAACACGATTTGCCTCGGCATTTAACGGAGTGCCTTCAGAATAAGCAGGAGAATCGTTGACACTAACAACACTACTATCTAGTCTAAATACATTTGTTTTGTCTGTAGTTCTATGAATGATAGGTACAATACCTTCAATAGTTGATCGGCTATTTTGAATAGCTCGAATTCTAGCTTGCACTTCTGGAGGCAAGCTATCTATATTTAATCGTGATCGTTCTATTTCTGGGTTCATATACTATAAATTTAAGGTTAAATGCCAAACAACTGCTTAGCATTGCTTGTAGAACTCGCTCCTATTTCGTCCAAATCTTGATGCCGTAAATCGGCTAAAAATTCAGCTATTAACACAATGTTCTTAGGCTCGTTTACTTTACCACGTTGTGGCCTTGGTGTCAAGAAAGGAGAATCAGTTTCTAGCAACAATCTATCTAGTGGAACCTGTGTAGCCATATTTAGTTGTTCGTTATCTTTTGTAAATGTCATTATACCATTTAAACCAATGTATAAGCCCCTATTAAGGGCTTCTGTCAAATGTACTGTATTTGACGTAAAACTATGTATAACTCCTTTAAGGCCCTTGTATTGGTCAAATATTGGCCAAAAATCATCAAATGCGTCCCTAACATGAAAAATCATTGGTAAGTTATTGCTTAAGGCTAGTTCCATTTGGTATTTTAGTGCTTTTTCTTGGTCTTCTTTGCCCGAATGGTTGTAGTAATAGTCGAGCCCGCATTCACCAATAGCTACCACTTTAGGCATAGTTGCTAGAGTAGCTAGTTTATCAAACGCTTCTTGCCCTAATTTAGCATCATGCGGGTGCAAACCAACACTAGCCCATATATTTTCATGTAGGCTAGCGAACCTAATAGCTAACTCACTATCATTCTCATCACACCCAACGCAAATTAGCTTGTTAACACCCATTGATAAAGCATTGTTTATCGCTTGCTGAGGCTCAATTGTATAGTCAATCGAATGAATATGGCAATGTGTATCTATAAATTTCATGCTTATTTAGTATAAACCCTAGCTATAAATTAAAGCTATTGTATTTTTGTTATTATAGTGTAGTATGTACAATAAGTAAGAGATCATCATGTACAGCCCTCAAAAAGATTATTTTCGTGTAACAACAGCAAGGCCAGAAGTTTGTTTGGCTGATATTGATCAAAATACACAAAATATTACCAACCTTTATAAAGAGGCTGTCCAAAAAAGTTCGGCTTTGGTTGTTTTCCCTGAATTGTCTATTACCGGCTATAGCATAGGTGATTTAGTTCAGAACAATAGTATATTGTCGAAAGCAAAAGACTCATTGTCATTACTAGCCAGCGAAACAAGTGATACAAATAGTGCTTTAATTGTTGGACTGCCATTTGTATTTAACAATAAGTTATTCAATTGCGCGGCTGTTTTAGCAGAAGGCCAAATAAAAGGCATTGTGCCAAAAAGTCACCTACCCAACTATAACGAATTCTATGAAGAGCGTTGGTTTGCTAAATACAAAAACAATAAAAATCGTGAAACAATAAGAATTAATAAACATGATGTACCCTTTGGTACAGATCTACTCTTTGATATAGGTGGTACCAAAGTTGGTATAGAAATATGTGAAGACCTATGGATTGCCGACCCACCTAGTAGAAAACTTAGTGAAATGGGAGCACTGCTTATAGTTAACCTTTCCGCTTCTCCGGAATTAACTGGTAAAACCGAATATAGAAGACAGCTAGTCGAACAAACATCTGGAAGACTTATCGTTGGTTATATTTATTCTGGGGCAGACCAAAGCGAATCTACTATGGATACTGTTTTGGGAGGACACCAAATAATAGCAGTAAACGGTAGTATTGTTGCTGAAAATAAACCATTTAACAAAAAACGTACCTTGCAATACGACATAGATACCGCACATCTTATTCATGACAGAATAAAAAATAATAACTGGCAACCTAGGGCCGAACAAAGAATTATTCCGACAGTTTTAGTTAGAAACTCTATTGACCCAAACCCAAAAATTATAAAAAACCCCTTTCTACCTAATTCTGAAAGTCAGCAGGAACGTGACAGACGTTTATTCGATATTATTACCATACAGGCAACTGGTTTAGCTCAAAGAATAAAAACCGGTAACCATAAAGGAGTCGTTCTAGGGCTTTCGGGTGGACTAGACTCAACATTAGCCTTATTAGTTGCCAGTGAAGCATCTAAAATTCTAAATAAACAGCCTAAAGATATCATTGAAACATTAACTATGCCTGGTCTTGCCAGTAGTAGCCGGACACAAGACAATGCTCAATTACTTGCTAATGGGCTAAATGTAAAAAACACTGTTATACCTATTTCTAAACTATCAGAAAATCAGTTATTAAGTATTGGCCATGGCCTAAACAACCAGGATACAACATACGAAAATACCCAGGCTAGGGTTAGGACCAGTTTACTTTTTAACTATGCAAACGACAAGGGTTTAATAGTTCTAGGAACTGGTGATTTAAGTGAAATTGCCCTAGGTTGGTGCACTTTTGGAGCCGACCATTTATCACACTATAACGTTAACGCCACCATTCCTAAAACCTTAGTTAGAAGTTTAGTTAACTATTTAAGCCAACAACCTAATTATCAAGGCGTAAAGCATATCTTAGACGATATTATAGATACGCCAGTTTCACCAGAATTAGTGTCTGATGGCAAACATGGTATTAGCCAAAAAACCGAGGATATTATTGGGCCATATGAACTACATGATTTTTTCTTGTACCAATTTCATCGTTGGGGAGATGATCCAAATAAAATAGCTTTTTTAGCAAAAAAAGCCTTTAAAGACGACTACAAGCCGCAACAAATAGAAAAATGGCTAGCAATTTTTATGGAAAGATTTACAAAAAATCAGTTTAAAAGGTCAGTTATGCCAGATGGTCCTAAGGTTGGCTCAGTCTCGCTAAGCCCAAGAGGTGATTGGCGAATGCCCTCAGATATTCCTAGCGCCTAAATTTGGTCTAGTGTAAACTAAACAACAATGAATACCTACGAACCGCCAATTTTAACCAACGACGCAATAATATTCCAAATTATAAATAATAAGCTTTGCGTTCTTCTAATTAATCGGGCTAATGAGCCATTTAAAAATAACTATGCTCTACCCGGTGGATATAATTCTATCAGCGAAACTACACAAGATTCACTAATTAAACACTTAGAAAAAAAGGCAGGGATTGGTAGAAAACAACTCCGCTTGTTGGAACAGCTATATACGTTCGATACAGTTGCCCGTGACCCACGTGGACATGCAGTTAGCGTTGCTTACATGGGGCTTGGAAAAGATATTATACCTACTGCATCTGCAACAACCGAAAGCCCCGAATTTTACCCAATAAACCAACTTCCCAACTTAGCATTCGACCATGAATCAATTATAAAATATGCCCACACTAGACTATCCTCAAAAATTACCTACACGAATGCTGTTTTTGCTTTACTAGATCCATTATTTACATTAACCCAATTGCAAAATACTTACGAGGCTATATTTGGCTTTGATTTAGATAAACGTAATTTCCGTAAGAAATACTTAAGTCTGGGCTTAATCGAAAAAACCAACGAACAATTAAAAGAGGGGGCTCATAGGCCCGCTCAATTATTCAAATTTAAATCTACCGGCCTAGAAACACTTGCTCGCACATTTGACTAATTAAGTGGTCTTGGTGCATGAACAATAGGCTTGTCCCTACCTATGCTTGGTCTTGCAAGGTCTGAGTTCTTTTGTATCCAATCTTGCACAAACCAAAGCTGGCCACAGCCACCACCAATATCATCTTGACCCGCAGGATCAAACATACGGGTACTGTAACCAGCCATAAGCATTTTTGACATAAATTGGCTTGTTAGCTCCCTTTGTCTTTCGTTTGCTCCAGCAATTGACTCATCTCTTTCGCAAATTACGGAGAGAGTGGCTTGCCAAAGAGTTGGCTTAAAAAGTTCCTGGAGCCTTATCACATCATCTTGCTTATTGTTGTTATCATGCACGCAATAATTAAAAAAGGGCTGTCTACCAGTTGCATTAGCCCAATCCTCTCCTTTATCTGCCATTTCAGCTAATGTCAATTTACCAATAAATGGTACAAGCAAATTACGAGCTGAATCCAAACTTTCATGAACTGAAAACTGAAGACCAATCTGAGGTATTTCCTGGCTAATATCAATTAATGGCTGATAATCAACTTTCGGACCAGAAGTTGAAATAAGCAATGCCGCCCTAGGGTACTGGGTATTAAGATGTTTTAATGCGGGTATTAATTTATTTAAATTTAATAAAGGTTCGCCCATAGACATAAACATAATTTGTAATTTATCTATTTCATTAGGATCAATGCCGGTTCTTTCCAATAGATACTTAGGCTGATCTAATATTTCTTCCGTTGTTAAAGACCTTACAAAGTTGTCACCAGCGCCACAAAAACGACAACCAACAGGACAACCACTTTGGGTAGAGCAACAAATAACAGTCCTATCTAAGTAGGTTGGGTATTTATAAAGTACTGCTTCTGCCACAGCGCCGTTTTTTCCATTTTTACTAAAAACATATTTAATTACATTTTCATCACTAGAATGTAATTCTTTAATATCTGGCCAACTACTTGTCCCGCATAATGATTCTTTAAATACTTCTTTCATTTTTTCCTCCATAGTGAATTTTTATAAACTTAGTGTTGACAAAACACTAAGTTCAGAATATCATTTTAGTATCATAAATGTTAGTGTATTTTATACAATAAGTTAGGAGATCACAATGAACCACAATTTAGCTATAGGCGTAGATATGCAAAATGATTTTTGCCCAGGCGGTACTCTTGCTGTACCTGACGGAGATTTGGTTATAAAGCCCTTTAATGCGGTAGTAAATTTTGTGAGACAGCAAAATGGTACAGCTGTCTTTACTAGGGATTGGCATCCTATTGAAACAAATCATTTTGATGCCTGGCCTGTCCATTGTTTAGCAAATTCTTTAGGTGCAGAATTTAACCCCAACCTAATAGTTCAAACAAACGATATTGTAATTAGCAAAGGAACCTTAAAAGATGAAGATGCTTACTCGGGTTTCGATGGCCTAGATGAAAATGGCGATAATATAGAAAAAATAATAGAGAATATACTAAGCAAATTCCAAAAAATTTCAATTTATATTGGTGGCCTAGCAACAGATTATTGCGTTAAAGAAACTGTTCTAGATGCTCTAGAACTACAAAACAAGCATAGTAGCAAAATTGCCGTGTTTGTATTAACTGATTGTATAAAAGCGGTCAATCTTAATCCTAGCGATGGTGAAAAAGCATTACAAAATATGAAAGCAAATGGGGCCCGGCTAATTACTTCTACAGAGGTTTTAAATGAACACAATTAAAGAAGGGCCGTTCCCTTTACAAATAACCAATGGCTTAGATTTTTATAAAGTCACAATGAGCCAAGTTGCCCACGAAAAACATTCCGAAGCAAGCGTAAAGTTTACTATGCAAAACAGAGGAAAAGAACGTTTGGCAGATTACATTGATCCAACAATACTAGAAAATCGATTAAATATAATTGGCGCAAATGGTTTTTCAAAAAATGAAGTAGAATTTTTAGCATCAATCGGTAGCAATGACACTAGATTTTTCACAGATGAATACTTAAATTCCATAGTCGACCAGCCTTTGCCAGAAATCCAAGTTAGCATGGATGGCTATACAAATGATATTGCTATTACAACAACAGGAAAATGGGCAGTAAATAGTTTTTGGGAAACAATAGTTCTAAGCGAGCTAAATGAGCTTTATTATGAGGGAATGATGTTGAAAAACGGCATTCAACCCCATGAGCTATACGAACTTGGCAATCAACGTCTAACCGAAAAAATTAATATGCTTAAAGGATACCCCTGTATAAACTTTAGCGATTTTGGCACAAGAAGACACTTTTCATACAGGTGGCAACGCCATGTGGTAGAACGTTTAGCCCAGGAAATACCAGACCAATTTCTAGGCACTTCTAACATAGGATTAGCTAAAGATCTTGGATTGAAACCAATAGGTACATTTGCCCATGAAATGCCAATGGTTTATGCAGGCCTTGCTGATGAAAATGGTGAAAATATTAGAGAATCACATGGCAAAATGCTAGACGACTGGTATAAAAAATATGGCAAAGTATTATCAATAGCGCTTACAGACACTTTCGGAAGTGATTTCTTTTTTAAAGATTTTAGTGCTAAAAGAGCTGATGAGTGGAATGGTTTAAGGCATGATTCTGGAGACCCATACGTTTTCGGTGAAAAAGCTATTGAGTATTACAGTGGTCTTGGCATAAACCCACTTTGTAAAACTATTGTATTTAGTGATGGACTAAACTGTGACCAAATAATTGAACTTTACAGCCATTTTAAAGATCAAATAAATATGGTGTTTGGTTGGGGTACGACACTAACCAATGACCTAGGCCTTAAACCTTTAAATATTGTTATGAAGGCAACCGAAGCCAATGGCTATGGAACGGTAAAGTTAAGCGATGTTCCAACAAAGCATACTGGCTCTACCGATAATGTTTCTAGGTACCAAGAAATTTTTTACTAGTTTTCGTTTTTTGGAAAAAGAGGTCCTTGTAGAGGAGTTACTAGGCCGTCTTTAAACACTGTTTGTATTTTTGCTGATGTCTCAGGCATAAATGGCAATAGCAAATCGGCTATTTCTAATAAACACCCCACGCAGTAGGCAAGGACTTCCTGCAAATGTTGGCTATCACCAGATTTTGCGATAGACCATGGTTTTTCAGTATCAATATATTGGTTGATTCCCCTCACCTGCTCCCAAACCTCGTCGAGGGCCCTATCGAATTGGCAATTGTCTAGCGCTTCTTGATAATCATGAATATCGTGACTTGGTTCTGGTATATTACCAACAATATCTGCCTGGTATTTACTTAACATAGCCGATACACGACCAACCGCATTTCCTAGCTCATTTGCGAGCTCATTATTGTAGGTACTTTCCATTTTTTCCCAGCTAAAATCACCATCGTTATAACTTGGTATGTGGCGCATAAAGTAATACCTAAAAGCATCTACACCGTATTTATTAATTATTTCGTTTGGAGCAATAGAATTACCTAAGCTTTTGCCCATTTTTTTGCCGTCTACGTTAACAAATCCATGAACATATAATACTTTTGGAAGAGGAAGTTTTAAGCCTAGTAATATACCCGGCCAAATAGCTGCATGAAACCTGAGTATGTCTTTGCCTATAACCTGTACATCAGCTGGCCAGTATTCACTAAAATCTTTGTATTCTGGATATCCAAGTACGGTTATATAGTTAAGTAATGCCTCAAACCAAACATACATTACTTGAGATTCATCGCCAGGAACTGGAACACCCCAGCTTAATTTATCTGAAGGCCTAGATATGCTAATATCTTCCAATCCTTCATTTAATACAGACAAAATTTCGTTCTTTTTAGTAGTAGGAATAATTTTAAAACTATCATCGCTTATTGCTTGTTTTATTAAATTATTAAATTTACTTAAGCCAAAAAAATAGTTTTCTTCAGACAACTGTTCGTAAGGGCGATTATGATTTGGGCAAACACCGTTATTTTCTTTAGCGAAAGTTTCTGTAACGTACTCTTCACAACCAACGCAATACCAGCCAATATATTTCTTTTTATAAATGTGCTCTGATAAATCTTTCCAAACAAGTTGGGCGCGTTGTTCATGGGCTTGATCAGTAGTTCTTATAAACCTATCATTCGAAATATTAAGTAGCTTAAGTAGTTCTAAAAAGGTTTTTGTATTTTGAGTGCTTAGCTCTAACGGCGAAATGCCTAATTGAGTGGCTTTTTCAGCAATTTTGGAACCATGTTCATCGGTACCAGTGCTAAATAAAACATTTTCAACACCTTGTTGGCGAGCATAGCGGGCCAAAACATCGGCATAAATAAACTCAAGTGCATGCCCTAAATGTGGCTCACCGTTAACATAAGGAATAGAAGTTGTTATATAAAATTTACTCATATTACTATTATTGTATCAGTTATTAACTATCAGTGTAACCAGACGACATATGCCAAAGGCCACAATATTGGCATTTATAGGCTTTTAGCGATGTACCGTGTTGATATTTAGCAACTAATGCAGATGTTTCGGCATCTTTTTTACTATCGAAAGCCAGTTTTTCGACACAAGGCAAGCTTTTGTCGTCATTACTGTTTATCAACATATTTTTGACACAGTACTTCATAAACAGAATTTGTCCAGCCAAAGCCAGTTTGGCCAGGATAGACACCCTCTACGGGATGCTTTTTTGGTTTAACCATATTATATTTTTCCAAAAATACATGGTGATTATCAAACCAGTCGGTGTTGGTTTTTAGCCATTTTGTGGCAATTCTTCTTGCTTGCTTATGATAACCATAGTTTTCTAAACCAGTAATAACTATGTAATGTAACGGTGCCCAGCCGTTAGGATAGGCCCATTGTGTTTTAATTGACCCAAATATAGACATGTCTATTAGTGGTTTAGAGGTTGTGCTTAGGCCACCTGAATGCTCGAACTTATCTAAGCTATCAACCATTTGCTTAGCTTGCTCCTTAGAAGCTAAACCAGCCCACATAGTATAAAAACCCGCCAGTGAACGGACACCACCACGTTCTTGTTTATTAAAGTTATAATCAAAGTAAAATTTCTTACTTTTACTCCATAAATATTCGTTCATTTTATTTTTTCGGTCTTCGGCTTTGGCTAGCCATAGTTTTTCTTTGGGCAAATCTCC
>CAYZCZ010000028.1:0-9287 GCA_964477125.1 uncultured Candidatus Saccharibacteria bacterium
TTGGCCTGTCCAAAACTTCTAACGACCTAGCTGAATTACTCCTTTTTACTAGGTGCCCACGCGATATTAAACTATTGATATGTAGCGCAACAGTTGCAACTGATGTGTAGGCACAGCCACGCATTATTTCCCTATAACTAGGGCTGTAGCCATGTTCGGCAATAAAATTACTAATAAATTGTAGCAATTGTTTTTGGCGCATTGTTGGCCTTATAACTGTTGCTGTATCAGACATGATGTCTTACCCTCCTTGCGTGTGGCGTAGCCTTAAATACCCAAAACCTGTACCAAAGATAATTCCAAAATGTGAAGAACCCAGCAGCGACAAATTGACCTATAGCCACAGGTATACCAACCCCAACTAGAGCTTTTAGTATGAAATAGTTCAAAATAAAGTTAAAACCGGTAAAAACAACATATTTCCAGCTAACATCGGTAATTTTGCGCTTTTTACTTGCTTTAAAAACCCAGTTACGTTCTAGTATAAAATTAACAGTTAAACCTACGCCATTTCCAATAAGGTTGGCCCACCAAAGACCAATTACAGGTGTTAGGAATACGATTATAAAATAACCACTCCAAAACCAAGCGCCACCGGCTACCATATACTCGGCAATCTCAACCAATAACTTTTTGGTACGTTTTTTAATTTTCATGTTTGTAATTTGTTCTTACGCTTAAATCATACCATATTCAAAAAAATACTTACAAATTACAAGATAGACTTTTACGCCATACGGTGTGCTTTTTTGCCAATTAAAGTAAACTTATAGTTAGTGAAAAATAATAATATAAGCATGAAACAAGTTCGGTTTTGGCTATTTGCTGGTTTAATTATTTTTGCACCTCTATCCAAATACCCGTCTTTCGCTATGCCAATGTTCAATTTTAGTTCTTTTAGAATTGGCTTATACCAAGTTCTGGCTGTTGTTTTTATATTTACCTGTTTAGTAAGTTTTAAGTGGGACTTTTTCAAAAAACAAAAATTATATCTAATTGGTTTATTCTCTATATCTATTCCATTAATAATGGGATTTATTTGGGCAATAGATACAAAAAGGTGGCTGATATTAGCTGGCTCAATTGCCGTTTTATTAGCTTTATGTGTAGCTAGCTGGTGGTACGTGGCAAACGAACTACCGGCCAACAAAATAAAAATGTTACTAAAAATTACTCTGTATTTTGGAATTATTTATTCATTACTGGTTATAGTTCAGCTACTTTTTAGCACTTTTACTACCGAAAGTTTTGGTTTGTTGTGCGAAAAATGCACAAAAGCCGTTTTTGGGTTCCCTAGGGTGAATTTATTTGCCTCTGAACCACTGTTTTTAGCCAACAGCCTGTTACCGTTCTTTTTTATTGCCTTATACGCCATATATTTAAACAAAACTAAGCTAGCTATATGGGCAGTAAGTTTAGTTTCACTAGCAATTGGTTTAACTTTTTCCAGGGGTGCATTTGCTGGCGTTGCCTTAGGCTTAATAGCTTTTTATGCCAGCTTATTTATTGCCAAAAAATTAACAGTAAAATTTGCCCTAAAAAGCATGGCCTTTATTATGCTTGGTTTTATGGTTAGTTTTCTAATGTTAATAGGCTCGGCAAGCTATACGTATAGAAACACACCAAATATAGCCTATAACACTACAAAGACCATGCTAGAGCAACTTAGCCTTGGGGCAATCAACTTACCAGATAAAACCGTACCAACTACCACACAGGCCCAAAATGACCCTACAGATGATTTTGAATCACCAGGGCTTATAGAAGCTTCTACTACCGAACGTTTAACAGATGCTCAACTGGCAATTAAAGCTTGGTCATATAATGCTAAAAATGTAGTATTTGGGGTTGGTTCAGGCAATTTAGGGCCATTTGTAGTTAAAAACATCGAGCCAACAGCACCAAACAACCTTACGGTATATATTTTTTACGTTCTTGCACTTGTAGAAATAGGTATATTGGGGCTGTTTGGAATAATACTTTTGTTCGCTTTATCTCTGTACAAATTAGTTATTTTAGCCAAAAAACAATATTCTGCCATTTCGGTACTGGTTGCAATTTTAGTGGCCTTTTTGATGCAATATTTCTTTTTTGGAAGCTACATAAACGTAGTTTACATTTGGCTTTGGATGGGAATATCGGCTGGTATTGCAGTTTTAGGCGAAAAACGTCTGAGTAAACTCCTTAAATAGGGTATACTAAACCTAAGATATATTATCTTATTGGTATTTAATTTTATATGAAAAACAACTCCTCCATTGCCTACGCCTTTAGCCTACTTATTGGTGACTTTATAGCCCTATTATCGGCCTTTATTATTGCTTACGTGCTTAGGGTAACGCTAGATAACAGGTCGCTAATTAACCAAATAAGCTCAACCGACTATTTAAAAGTTTGGATTTTCCTTATTCCTATATGGCTTATTATTTTTGCAATATTGGGGCTTTATCAGCGCCGAGTATACGAATATAGATGGCGGGAAATTATATATTTACTTGCTGGTAGCGTGTTAGGCATTATGGCGGTCATAACTTTTGATTTTGCTTCTCAAAAACCGGTATTTCCAGCCAGGTTAGTACCAGTATATGGTTTAGCTATTGGCTTTTTATTGTTAGTTTTAGTTCGTACTATTTTACGAGCAATTCGTATCCATTTATGGAAAACAGGCTTTGGCGTAAACCGAGTTTTACTTATTGGCGATGGTAAAACACTGGCTAGCATTATAAAAGGCATTAATAAACCAGCTAGAACTGGTTACAAAATTGTTGCTATTGCATCCGTTAAAGACACCCCCACTTTTAACGGCAAAAAGTTCGATAACCCACGCGAAGCCTTAGCCCAAATACCAAAACTAGGCATTCACACAATTGTAGTTGCAGGTATATCTAGCGATAACAAACTGGCCGATGAAATACTAGCTTCATCACAAGCCAACCACACCGCCTTTAAATACATCCCTACACACGACGGCATCCTTAACAACAAAATTGAGGTTGAGCTATTCCAGGGACTTCCGGTTGTGTCTGTACATCAAACTGCACTTACTGGCTGGGGTCGCCTTATTAAACGTTTATTCGATGTATCGGCCAGTTTATTCGGGCTTATATTAGTATCACCATTTTTAGCAATAATTTGGCTTGCCGTAAAAGTATCTAACCGTGGCCCGGCCATATTTAAACAAACTCGTCTTAGTAGGTTTAATACACCTATTGGCATTTATAAGTTCCGAACCATGAAAATGGAATATTCTGGCTTAAGCCCCGAGCAAGCATTCGAAAAAATGGGCAGACCAGGCTTAAGTGAAAAATATCGTAAAAACGGCGACCACCTACCCAATGACCCGCGCGTAACTAAAATTGGCAATTTCTTGCGCCGAACCAGCCTAGATGAACTTCCCCAGCTTATTAACGTAATTAAGGGCGATATCAGCCTAGTAGGCCCTAGGGCACTAGTACCACAAGAACTTAACAACTATGCCTACAAAGACCTTATTTTAAGCGTTAAATCAGGCCTTACGGGCCTTGCGCAAATATCTGGCCGTCGCGATATTGGGTTCGATGAACGGCGTGCACTAGACCTATACTATGTACAAAATTGGAACTTCTGGCTAGATATTAAAATACTATTCCGAACCGTAATAGACGTGCTAGGTGGCCGGGGTGCTAAATAGCAATTTAACTTATGACCAATAAAGCCAAAAAACGTAACCACAAAAAATCAACTAGCCATAAACCGCATGTTGCTAGCCATGCCAAAAAAACTAAAAACAGCCATGCACATAACTTAAAAAACCAAAAAGTAGCAATAGTGTGTGACTGGCTTACTTCTATAGGTGGAGCAGAAAGAGTAGTTCTTGCTTTGCACGAGCTTTATCCAGAAGCCCCAATTTATACCAGCCAATACGACCCAAATAAAATAGACTGGTTTAAAAAAGCCGAAGTTAAAACAACTTGGCTACAAGGTTTACCAAAAAAATCTACAGTCAGAAAATTATTACCCGTTTTACGCAGGCAAGCATTTCAAAAGCTAGACTTAACGGAATATGATATTGTTATTTCTTCTAGTGGTGCAGAGGCAAAAGCTATTCAAAAACTTAAGCCTGGTGCCATACATATTACATACTGCCATTCGCCTACTCACTATTACTGGGCAAGGTACAGCGAATATTTAGATGAACCCGGTTTTGGCATGTTGAACCCTATTGCCCGTAGTGGCCTAAAAATACTAAGCGGACCAATGCGCAAATGGGACTATCTTGTAGCCCAACGCCCTAATGCCATTATTGCCAACAGCACCTATATAAAAGGTAAAATTAAAGAATATTACGACCGTGACTCGACCGTTATTCACCCACCAGTAGATATTGAAAGATTCAAGCAAAAGGGCCAAAGTGAACGTAACGGCCTGGTAATAACCGGCAGGCAAGTCCCATATAAAAAATTTGACCTTGCCATACAGGCTTCTATTGAACTACAGCTTCCATTAACAGTAATTGGCAATGGCCCAATGCATGAACAGCTAGTTAAAATGGCAATAGGCCATAAAAATATAAAGTTTTTAACCAACGTGTCAGACACCCAGCTACCAAAGCTACTTGCCAAAGCACAATTGTTTTTATTCCCAGGTGTAGAAGATTTTGGCATTGCCCCGGTAGAGGCCTTGGCTAGCGGTACTCCGGTGATTGCCTACGGTAACGGAGGCGCCACAGACTACGTAAAGCCTGAAAACGGCATACTATTTAAGCGTCAAACCGTTAAGGATTTATGCAAAGCAATTAATAAAGGCCTAAAAACGAACTGGAATGAAAAAGAAATTGCTAATTCAGTAAAAGAATTTAGCGAAGACAATTTCAAAAAAAATATCTCAAAATTCATTAAGGACCAAGTTACTCACAAATAAAATACCTAGGTATTGCGATATTTTCTATTACTTAGGTAAATCACCAAGCTTATTAGACCAATAATAAATGCAAATATAATAATGGCTTTTGCTGGGTTAGATTTAATTTTTGTTTGATTATCACCCAGTACATTTGTAGACCCAACTTCATCTGTATTAGTAGTAGCAACATTGCCTTCTGGCTTTGGTGTGCCAATCGGTTTAGTGTCAGTGAATTCATCAACATAAGCTACGTTACGATCAGTATCTTGTGTTGGTTTAGTAATAGTTGTTGCTGTGCTAGTTTCAATCGATTTTACAACTGGTGATATTAAGCTAGAAACTAAATTATTCGGCACCATTAAGGTAGTATCTAATATTGTTTTTTGTTCCGTTAATATCGTCAAAGTAACCAGATCGGTTGTAACAATTGGTGTTTCTATCTTAGCCAGCTTTGCAACATTCACCCATGCAATTTCACTTTCCTGTGTTTCTTTCTGAGCAATAAAACCATATTTACTATCAACATCGTCTTTCGTATTTTCTATAAATATTTCTTTGTTATTAGTTACATCTAGTAAGTTATTATCTTCATCATAAACTTTATATACTGTTCCGTCTGGATATTCGTTATTTAACAAAAAGTTTACAGTATCTTTGTTAATATCTTTTATCTGAACGTTGGGTTTTTCGAACTTAACCACATTATTTACTTGCTGTTTATGCACTATGTTAAGTTCATGAATAGCCTTAGAATTTTGGCCGTCAAACGACTCTACCTCAAGTACAACTAACCCGTTATAGTCAGTGCTATATTCACAGCTTGCATTGGGCTGAACATCTTCAATATCCCATATGCCATCGTCGTTACAATCCCATTTATATTTTGTTATATAACTATTCGTGTCATACGAATCACCAGCCGAAAGCATAACAGTATTTTCACCATTGTATTCACTATTAATAATTGCAATTGGTGAGCTAGTAACTTGTTTTGTTAGCTGTTGAATGCCAGTGCCAATATCGTCAAGCTTATTAAGCGTAACCACATTACCACCGGTTGCTTTTGCCACTTCGTTATATTCTGGTATGGCCTGCACATTGCCCGTAACTGCATCTGGCAAAACCAAAAAGCTCACCGCTACTGGGTCAAGCTCTAACAGTTCCCTAAGAACATATTCTTTATCCATATTTGGGTTTGGAAACACATATTCTGGACTTGGTTTGGCATTGGTAACTACAATAAAGTTTTTGTTGGTAGTTGGTACATTTCTGCCATATTGCTTTTGAGTTATAACTGCTTGATGCAATCCGTTATAAAGCGGGGAATAACCAGTTTTATGTGGCGACATCGTGTTATTGGTCATAAGCAAATTAGATAAATCCCTAGCCTGCACTAATAATGGGGCTGGTGAATACGCAAAATTTTCTTGAAAATAGGCAGGTTCGGTATATTTATTGGCATATTTAGTAAATCTTACTTGGGTGTTTTTTCCATTAAATAGGTTCTGTGCAATAGCATCCCTATTTAAACGGATATAGCTTTGTGATCCTGCCATAGATCCAGAAATATCCATAACCAGTGTGATGTCATTATCCCTATTGTTCGCTGAATAGTTAATTGTATAGTTATTGTTTTTATCTAAAAACGATTGTGGAGATATTTTCGATGCTATTTCGTTAGCAGAAGAGGGAATCCATTTACCTTGGTAAATGTCTGAATGAGTCCTGTCCATAAACTTATCAGCCAATAACCTCAGAGGTGTCAATTGGGCATCAACATGCATACTAATACTTTGTCCTGAACAAATAGGGTCAGCAAAGTCACACCAGCTTCCCACCCTGTCTTTCATGTCGTCCGGAATATACTTTTCTCTGGCTCCTAATATTCCTTTAGAAATTCTTAGCGAATTACCACGCAACCAAGGACCTTTGTTTAGTACAAAACTTCCTTCATGCCCATTTAGTTTTGGGTCTCCATAAAATGCCGTATAGCGGATATGGCTACGTTCTTGGGACGTTAGTTTAAACAATGTTTCACCTGTAATTTGGGCGCCTTGCGAATATCCACCTAATATAAGTTCTTGGTCTGGGCATTCGGCAATTTTATCTTTTATATAACCGGTAAGTTCCTCTGTGCCGTCTTTTACACTTTCATAATACAAATTAACCGAGTCGCTTCTATGGCTAGCCGGCTCAACCATGCTAGGCATTACGCTTACTGCCTTATACCCATAGTTATTGTATTTCCCGGCAAAATCATGCAAAGAAACAAACTCCTTCGTCAACCCCGGCAACTTAGCATCAACCTCCTTAAAAAACGTATATGACTGCTTCTCTCTATTGCCAAACCTTTGAGGGTTAAGCAAATCGTCTAAATCCAAATGGTCTTGATTCTGCCCTGATCCTCTTGAAAAGATTATAGATAAATCTTGGCACGAAGAAGCACGAACTGGCCGGATGTAGCCAATGAATATACTAACTATAAATAGAAATATAAATATAACTACGGGATATTTCTTCACATTAATCACCATATGGGCTCACGGATATATGAGCAAAATCACCTTTGGTCCCTTTGGAATTAACTGCATCGATAGAATAATAGACCTCGATTCCATTCTTCACACCTGAAATTGAACATGTATAGGTCTGCTCGTTAAATTCTTTTTCTGAGCATTTTTGATAACTATTTGTGTTAACAGTGTATGACTGTGCGCTTAACGTATCTCCAATATCCATAATTATCTTAGAAACTTCAGATTGAGATGTTACGGGGTTTCTCTTAAACTCCGCTTGCAAATAAGGACACGATTCACCACCAATTTGCCAACAAAACTTTCCCCAAGTACCCTTGTTATCACTTTGGGATACAAGCTTCCAGTCGCTAGGTATTTCTAGCTGGTTATACGCTTTTTGCAAATCATTATAGTTTGGCCTTTGGCTTTCGTAATATAACCAACCAACGCATGCAAAACCAGCCACCACGGCAAGTATTATTAGTAAAATTTTAACTGGTCGATTTTTTAAAAATTGTTTCATCGTTTTCTCATTTAAATTTAAGTTTAATTATGAATAACCCCATATCCAAAAGCAAATAGTTTATCCCAAAATCCAACCCACTTTTCCACCACCCTTTCCGTCCTCACTTTTCTCACGATCGTGAATAAAGTGAGGATATTTATACTTTTTTTGCCTCGTACACCTTAACGTATTCTTCTAATCCGCTGTATTTAATCTCGTCTTTTAAGTGTTCCCGGTAGTCTAGCCTGCTAGTCCAGGTACTTTTTTGTACTTGCTCGAACCCTAAATCTTTTAACACTAGCCTTAGCCTATCTCGTTTGGGCCGTTCGGTCTCGGGAATATCAAATATCACCATTAATACTGTATTTTTATCTAGCAAGCTTGGCTCGTATGGCTCTATTTGGGACCGTCCTAATGCTGTTAGTTTGGGCGTTCCGTTATCGTCTATTGCTACCCAGCCACGTTTTATAGCCCTGTAATATGCATTTTGCAGGCTTTTTTTGCTTACGGTCTTTTTGTTGCGGATGATTTTTTCCAAATCGTCCATAAATACTGTGGTTTTAAATGCCAGTTTTAGGTTTGCATCTGTATACGGAACCAAACCCTCTAATACATATTTTATTGCCGATTCTGGAAGTTGCTTGTTAGATAGTGCCCTTTTCATATTTACAATTATACCCACATTTTCTCACGATCGTGAATAAAGTGAGGATTTGTTAATGATGAGGAAGAGAGCTTTGGGGTTTGGTTTAGCGGTTACTTCTGGCTACAAGAGCGTATTGCAAAAAGTAATTGTCTATTGCTTGTTCATCACTGGCGTTATTGCCATATATAACGCTTAAAAACTGGTCTTTGGACCTTAGAACCTCTTTTGTCCTGGGTGATTTACTAGAAACCAGTACGTCAGTAGTTGCATCAAACAAGTCTATTGCCCTGGATACGGCCATTTCAGTAGCTTCGCTGTCGCCACGCCTGTTTGCACTAAACGACCTACCAACTTCGCTGTATATATTCCCCATTTGTTCAAAAATGGTCATTTTGGCCCATTTGTTTCTGTCTACAGCGTAGCTAGTCATTTTTTACAGTTTCATTTATAAGTTTAATGATTCTGCCACGTATTGTGGCATCGTTAATGTAACGTGACATATTATTGGCGCTTGGACGTATATTTATCATCGAATCAAATTCAATAAAATCATCACTACCATATTTTTGAGAATATAAGTTTATTCCCCACAAATTAGCCTGCTTGCTTCCCTGTTCTAACAAGAACTGTTCTTCATCAACATGCATTTCGGCATCAACAACTACTATCTTCAGTTCTATATCAACCACAGCCTTAACCAAACCACCATACATTTTTTCGGCCATTTCACTAAGTTGGC
>CAYZCZ010000029.1:0-7867 GCA_964477125.1 uncultured Candidatus Saccharibacteria bacterium
CTTAGTTGCCGTGGTTAGCCTAGTTTATATAAGAGTTCTAAAAGCTAACCAATAATATTGCAAAAAAACCAAAAAGGTGATACTATAACAGATGTAATGACAAATTTTTTAAATATCATCAAACTCAGATTAATAAGCCGTATAAACTTTGTTTTAGAGAATCCCTTTGCAAAAAATATCTATCCAAACGTTTTAAGGTTTAGGGTATGAAACTTATACTATCTGATGGTCAAAGCTTAAGGTTTAAAAATTATTTTAAACAATTATCTACAGAATATTCTTTTGAATTTGATTATTCTGGTTACAAGGACATTTTATTTAGTTTTACGGAAAAGAATAATTCAATTCATACCGAAGCACATCTGTTCAGCACAGGTAAAAATATTACAGATTACGATGGCGTATATTTTAAGTCATATGAGCTTAGGCCTGATATTGCCTATGCTTTTGCATGTATATTAAACCATTACAGCATTAAATATATTGACAAGGAAGTTGGTATGGCAATTTCTTCAAGCAAATTATCTATGTACACTAAACTTGCATTAGCCAATTTGAGTATTCCCGATACATATGCAGGGCACACTAAAGCAATAAAAACTGGTTTAAAAAACGGATACATTAATTTTAATAATCAAAAAAAAGTACTTAAACGAGCTGATGCTGATAGGGGTATCGATAACTACTTGGTAAGTTCTAATAAAGAAATAGAAGCTATCTTAGACTCTAAGCCTTTATCTATTTGGCTACTACAAGATTACATTGAAAACGATGGTTACTATCGCATTATGATTTATGGCCAAGAGGCTAAAGTGGCTATATTTAGAAAACTTATGCCAAGGCCAGACAAGAATAAAATGAAGGCTCATATGTACAGGCCAAAAGGTGGAGAAAACGCTACATTAGTGAATATTAGTGACTTGAATGATGACATTATTCAAATATCCAAAAAAGCAGCCAAAACTATGAATAGACAAATAGCTGGTGTTGATGTATTAATAGGTAAGAAAAATCAAAAAGTGTATCTAATGGAAGTTAATTATAACCCTGAGCTTGTTAATTTAAGTGCGTTCAAAAAAGAGCGAGAAGATGCATTAGTAGATTATTTAAGGAAATTTTAAAAATGAGCGACAAATTAATTATTGGCCAAGCCGAAAGCATTGCTTTTTTGGATGACAATAGTGTATCAGTGATTGCTAAAGTGGATACGGGTGCTGAATCTTCTTCGGTATGGGCATCAGATATTTCAGAAGATAAAACCGGTTTAAATTTTGTGTTATTTGATAATAAGTCTGAATATTTTACGGGTAATTGTATCCATGCTGGGATAGGTGAATATTCTCAAACTAATGTTATAAATTCTTTTGGCCACAGAGAGGTTCGTTATAAGGTTGCATTAAATGTATCTGTTCATGGAAAAAATTTGAAGGCTCAATTCACTCTCGCAAATCGTTCATTAATGCTATATCCTGCATTAATAGGTAGAGAATTATTGTTCGATAAATTTATTGTAGATGTAACCAAAGGGAAGCCCTTTAGCAAAAGGGAAATCGAGCTAAAGAAGAAGATTATTGAAGCTAGAAAGGCAGAATTATGAAAATTGCAATTTTATCTAAAGGGTCGGCAAACTATTCAACAAAACGCTTGAAAGAAGTTGCAGTCGAAAGAGGTCACGATGTAAAGATTATTAACTATGCTAAATGTTATGTTGGTGTTGAAAAAAATAATCCCGTAGTGCACTACAAAGGTACCCCGCTAGACAAGTTTGATGTAGTGATACCACGGATTGCCCAAAGCTACACAAAGTATGGAACAGCTGTTGTTAGGCAGTTTGAAATGCAAGGGGCATACACAACAGCTAGTTCAATTGCCATTAATAGATCAAGGGATAAGTTGCGTGCATATCAATTACTCGCCAAAGCAGGAGTTGGAATTCCTAAGACAGTTTTTGCGCGTGATACTGCCGATTTTGAAGATGTTATCGTGCAAGCAGGTGGTACGCCCCTAATAATTAAAGTAGCCCGTGGTACACACGGCAACGGTGTTGTGCTAGCCGAAACTAAAAAGGCAGCCCAAGCTGTAATGCAAGCATTTTATGTTGAGGGTGTAAACTTTTTGGTGCAAGAATTTATTAAAGAATCGGCTGGTACAGATATTAGAGCATTTGTAGTAGGAAATAGGGTTGTTGCAAGCTATAGGCGACAGAGCCTAGATGATGACTTTAGATCTAATTTACACCAAGGTGGCGAAGGAAAGTCGATTAAGTTAACCGATGAAGAGGTTAAAACTGCCGTTAAGGCTGCAAAATCTATGAATTTGCCAGTGTGTGGTGTAGATATGATGCGAAGTGACCGAGGGCCGCTTGTGTTAGAGGTTAATTCTAGCCCAGGGTTTGGTATTGAAAAAATAACTAACCGTGATGTAGCAACAAAAATAATAGAATACATAGAACGAAATGCAAAACAAAGACATAAAAAAGATAAAATCGGCGCCTAATAATAAGTATTTACTATTGGTCATAGTAGGTTTTTTCCTACTTATTGCTAGTATTTTTGCAATTACAATAACAAATAATCAAAAATTCGTAATTACTGATAGCGTCAAATTCAGTGCTGAAGTTGTAGAGAATGAGGAGTCTAGGCAGAAGGGTTTATCAGGTCGTAAGTCATTGGAATGGCAACATGCTATGGTGTTTAAATATGACAAAGAGGACTATTGGAATATTTGGATGAAAGATATGAATTTCCCAATAGATGTTATATGGATTGATAAAAACGGTAGGATAGTAAGCATTGTCAAAAACATTCAGCCTTCGTCGTATCCAAAAACATTTGGGCCAAAAGAAAAAGCGTTTACGGTTATTGAGTTACCGGCAGGTTCTGTAGATCATTTTAAAATCTCAGCCAGCAGTACAGTTAATTTAGAACATTAAAAATGTTATGCTTAAATAAATGAATGAAACAATAATACTTGCTGTAATATCGGTTGTAATATTTTTTATAGCACCAATAGTTTTAAAATCTAATGCAATATATATGTTTTTATTATTGGCGGTTTCTGAGCTGACGTCGAATGTTGTATCCAAAGAAGCCACAAAATTTTTAAGCTCTTTTATTCCAAGCGCTACAATTCCTTTATATTCAGTAGTGCAAATTGCAATTTTGGTATTACCACCAATATTTATATTGTTTGTTTATAGAAAAAGCATAAAGCCCAAGTTTATTGTATTAAATATCGTTTGCGCTGCGTCAGCAACAGTAGTATTTTTTAACCTAGTAGTATCTAAGCTACCTTATGACAATAAAACAGTTATAGAAAACGCAAATTTGTTCAACACGCTAAGTACTTTTTTAGACGTTGCCCTAGTTGCCGGTTTACTAGCAAGTATTATTTATATATTTCTTAAAAAACCAAAACACGACAAAGCTGACAAAAAGCACAAGTAAGGTTTACGTTAAATAATAGTTTTGTGACTGAAATGTAATTTAAATAGCGTAGTAATTGACTTCGTTTTGGAAATATATATTTTAAAACACAAAAAGGCTAAAAAACAAATTGTATGATATTATAAATATAATAAATAATATATGTTGAAGGTTTAAAACATGAAAAGAAGTTCTGAATCAATTTTTTTTGGTTTTGCTCCATCAGATATTGCAAATAATATTAATCCACATTATAGATTACCTGAGGGGTTATTGAGTTTAAACAACACGGCTAATTCAAACGGATTAGGGTATGAACTAGAACTTGAAGATAATTTTGAAAACATACCAGACATCAAAGATAGGCCAGTTTTTCTTGGAGTACATCAACCTTCTAGAGATGTAGATGTTATTGATTATCAGCACAGAGAACAGTCTGTAGAAAAAATAAAAAGGGCAATGAATATGGCTCATACAATAACTGCTGACTACTTTACTATTCATTTGCAAACTATTGATAGATGGGAGGACTTATCTAGAAGGCCTAATGATAACAAGTTAAGCCTAGAAGTATTTAATGAATTGACAAATTACTATGCTGAGCAAAGACATAAATACCCAATGTTAATAGAAAATTTAGAATACCCAAAGTACCCAGCTACAATTGACGAAATAAATGAAGTTGTAAGTTATTTATCAAAAAGTGGAAGTACACCAAATGGGATAGTGTTGGATGTGGGTCATTTATGGCGTACGCGCAATATTATGGCTGAAAATAATTTTCATCATAGTGGAGATGATTTAGTTTTTACGGACTATCTCAAAAAAACATTAGATACCGTAGGAAGTGAGATAAAAGTAATGCATATTACTGGTTGTGGGGGCTATAAGACTCATATGTTACCTCAATTAGAATCAGAAGCACCTAACAACCGTCCAGTATATCCAGACGAGTATTTTTTCAAAGATATTGCACGGATAGTTTTAAAGTTTGGGTTGGCAAAAGGGACCATTGAACAACCTTTTTTGTATGTAAATGAAGCCTTTGGGCATCCATATGAAGAAGTAGTAGAAAACTGTAAAGGTATTACTGATATTGTATGATTGAGAGACTTCGCTCAGACGCAAATTATTATAGAGCTGAATATTGGAAAAAACCTGGCGTAAAAAAAGCAATTTCTGAATTTTTAGGCAGTAAAGTTATGGATTGGGCTTTATGGGAAGAAGGTGATGTTTCGAGCGAGTTTCTTGGCTTGGCGAATCGAGATAAGCTTAATAGGCCTGACAAAGTTTCGCCCTCAATTATAATTGAGCCAGAAGAATTTAAAGATTATTATGAAGTATTTGATGGACAATTTGAACTACATAATTCTATGTGGCAACGTGAATCAGTAGAAAATAGTCTTTATCCTAATAGGGCTTTGTTTGTATGGGACTTAGAGATATATGATCGACATAGTCCTCTGAGCCCTATAGAGAACCCCGAAGATACTTTTAATAAACTTGAATCAATATATAATATTTTAAATAAAAAATTAGAAGCTTATGGTATTAAATATCAGGCTATAGCTTCTGGACGGGGATATAATTTTATAACTTCAGTTAGCGAACATTCAGGTGTGATGGATGATCTTATTGAAATAAGCGGAAATATAGAATCAACTGTACTTGATAAACAAAAATTTCCCAACCTTAACCTGAAAAGACATAAGAGGGTACCAGAGAATGCGGAGCGTCTACACGTTGCAACGGTAAGGCTACAACAATTTATTTTTAATGAAGTAATTCGTGAATCTAGAGCAAGCCAACCTTTTGCTGTAGAAGTGTCAGACAAAGGAGATTATGGGATTGCCTATGATAATACGGCAATGCAGTATTCTGTTGAAAATAGGTCAATCGGCTCTTTGGGTACCCCATATTTTATAAAAGGAGAAAAATCTGATCCAGATTTTGTTAGAACAATAATCAAAATACCTAGAAAAGGTGTTGATTTTGAAATACCACTTAATGAATTATTAGTTTTAAGGTCTAGCTATGAAGGATCCAACCAGCTTTTGGCAGAGGTTGATTGCCAAATACCGGACGGTTCGGTAGGAGTTAGGCGTATAATTAATGATTATAAAAAATCAAAATTATTTAAATTTCATCAAAAAATGGATGAATCATTTGGGGATAATCCTGATAGTTTCGACATCGGATATCGGAACTACAGTTCAATTGCAGACAAAACTGAAAACCCAGAGCATATTAAATATTTAATTGAAAATGCAAATGATGAATTATTAAAACCAGAAAATTTAGATTATTTTATTTGGGAGGTATTCAAGTCATGGGGTGGCAATGAAAATACTTTAGAAATTGCACCACATGTCGCAGGATTATTAAGATCTATTTACGAGGATCCTAAATATTGCTGGGGTTCTAGGTTTATAAAAACTGATGCCCAAAGATATGCTAGGGGTTGGGTGACAACTGTCATTGGCCAAGCGTTCGAAAAAGAACTTTTATAAATTTTTAAATTTATAAAAAGTCGTCATAGCTAATCAGTCTACAAGTAAGGTTTACATAAAGGGTCTAATCTGATATATTAACCCCTGTTGTTTATTTTTATTTACATTAACAATAAATGGGTCCATAGCTCAGCTGGTTAGAGCACCTGCCTTTTAAGCAGGGTGTCGTGGGTTCGAGCCCCACTGGACCCTCCAATTAAATCGCCCCAGCATGTCTGGGGTGTTTTAATTGGTTAGTTGAGTGGTTTTGAATACACGACATGCCAAGGGGTGGAGTGGTGAAATCCGCCAGTGGCGGATTGCAAGGAAATCTACTCTTCAAAACTTGTTTTGAAAGATGTGGTTTCGGGCCTGCCAAAGGTAGGTCGAGCCCCACTGGACACTCCAATACGTTTATGCTTAAAACAGAGGTAATTACCTCTGTTTTTGTTATAATACAATAATGACCGAAAAACGCTACACCCAAGAAGCAATTGATAGCCAAGTACCTCCTAGCAGTGAGGTGCTTCGCCAAATTGCCGAGCCAATTAACCCAGAAGAAATACTATCACCCGAAGTTCAGCAACTAGTTGATAGAATGTATCGTGTTGCCTACGGTAGACAAGGAGATGCTAAATACCCTACTTTAGTAGGTCTTGCTGCACCACAAATCGGTATTTCGAAGCGGATTGTGATTATTGGTATTAATGCAGTTGGTGGTGGCGAACAACCTGAATTGCGTGAGTTTATAAATCCTAAAATAATTGATTTTTCTACGGATACAGAGGATGGCCGTGAAGGATGCTTTTCAACCTCGAGGGTTTGTGGAATTGTGGAACGAGCAAAAAAAGTAAGACTAAAAGCTTTTGATAGAAAAGGTAACGAAGTGATTGAAACCTTTGAGGGCTTTCCGGCTCGGGTAGCACAGCACGAGGTTGACCACCTAGATGGAATCCGCTTCCCTGAAAGAATTACTGACGATTCAAAATTGCATT
This sequence comes from uncultured Candidatus Saccharibacteria bacterium, assembly GCA_964477125.1. Taxonomy (GTDB): domain Bacteria; phylum Patescibacteriota; class Saccharimonadia; order Saccharimonadales; family CAIOMD01; genus DALYDK01. The sequence continues at coordinate 6,910 of CAYZCZ010000029.1, forward strand.
GGGTAGAGGAAGACGAGTTTGGGGAATATAGATTGCACTGGCAAGAATGGCAAGTTATGTGCCCAAGAGGAAAATGGGAATCAATCAAAGCCGGACAAGAAAAATAGGCTTGGTTGGATAACGCATTTTAGTTGCAACAACCATACATACGTCCCTCCAATCCGATTATGCTTAAAACAGAGGTAAAATGCCTCTGTTTTTTGGTACAATTAGTTTATGAATACGCTTTATCTACTCGGTGGTCCACCACGAACAGCCAAAACCACAATTATGTCAGGTCTAGCAAAAGAAAAAGGCATAGCCTTCATTGCTTCTGATGCTGTTGAACACGGAATACGTAATGTGCTTACCGGAGAGCCACACCAGATGCTTAGGGATATTGAACTGACAGGAAGTGCCGAGTGGAAGACTTCACTTACAGAGGGTGGCGAAAGAAAGAAATTTTCAAATAAGGGCACAGAGTCAGAGCTAACACTAAAAGCTATTATTGGAATGCTTGATTATTATCGCCGAAATAATGAGTCCGTTGCTTTTGAAGGTGCTGCATTTACACCCGATTTAGTTAAGAGCTTAAAAGTTAGTGAGTTTGCTATAAGTGCTGCTTTTGTAGGTTTTACCAATCCTGGACACGCCGACCAAATATTAGCCTTCGCAAAAGCCAATCCCCACGACTGGATAAATGATTGGCTGAAAAAAGATGGCGGTAATGAAATTAAAATACGGGAATGGGTCGCAAAGCAAACGGAAAAATGCATAGAGTTAAAAGCCGAAGCAGGGCAATTAGGTTATCCGTTCTTTGATATTTCTACCGTGCCATTTGAGCAATATTTAGCTTCTGCTCAACAATATTTTCTTGAATCTTAGTTGCAATAGCTTTTGCGATGGCCTTCCAAGTGTATGTTATTTTGCAATATCTACCATATAAATAGTTTAATTATGTAGGATGAAATTAAAATAC
>CAYZCZ010000030.1:0-3873 GCA_964477125.1 uncultured Candidatus Saccharibacteria bacterium
CCCTGGATACTTAAGCTAGTATTAATTGTGCTTGGCTCAATTGCATTATTTGTGCTTGCGGTTTACCTGTTCTGGAAGCTTAGTGGCATTGTTGCTCTTGTGGCTGTTGCCTTATTTTTATCATTTGCGCTAGAACCATTTGTAAATTTTCTTATTAAAAAGGGCTGGAAAAGGAACTTTGCATCTATTTTCATAATCTTATCGTTTGGCCTTGGTACTTTACTTGTCTTTGGGGCAATGATTCCCTTAATAGTTCAGCAGTTTGATGATGTTGCAAGACAAGCGCCAATATGGGCAGAGAAACTTTCCGCTTTAATCAACAATAATTTTGAAACTCAAATAAATTCCCAAAATATTACTAGCCAAGTGAGCAATTTTAGTTCAATAATTAATAATTATGGCGTGAATATAGCTGGAAATGTATTTGGCATAAGTAAACAAATTATACTTGGCATTTTGCAAATTTTTGCGGTATTAATGCTTACATATTATTTTGTTGCAGACGCACCTAAACTTCGCCGAATATTATGTTCTTTTCTACCCGCCAAACAACAAAAGCTTGTCTTAAGTACATGGGAACTAGCTATAGATAAAACTGGTAGTTATATGTACTCAAGAGGCCTCCTGGGCCTAGTATCTGCCATAGCAACATTTATTGTGCTAACAGTGTTGGGAGTACCATTCGCCCTACCCTTAGCAATATGGATGGGAATAGTTTCGCAGTTTTTACCAGTCATTGGCACATATATTGGTGCCATAGTTCCCCTTTTTATAGCTCTTTTGCAAAGCCCCGAAACAGCCATATTATTACTTATATTCATTTCTGTTTACCAACTTTTTGAAAATTACTTATTAGGTCCTAAAATAACCGCTCATACTATGGAAATTCACCCAGCAGTCACACTTGTTGCTGTACTAATTGGCGCTAGCTTAGCCGGTGTCGCAGGCGCCTTAATAGCACTGCCAATAGCAGCCATCGCCCAAGAAAGTATAAAAGTATACCTAAAACGACACGAGCTAATTGAGTCTGAATTATTTCAACACTCAGTTCCCAAAAAAAATAAAAAGAATAAACCCAATTGACAATCCGCTATTAACAGATGTAATGTTAAGGTATCAAAATAACTAAGGAGGAAAGTATGGCTTCGCAGTCTGTTGAAGTTTTTGAATTCGACGAAACGTCGAAAAAAGTATGGTGGACGTTAGTGGTAGGCGGAATAATATCTGTAATATTTGGTTTTGTAGCGATGATTTGGCCACAAATTACAGTGGGTGTACTAGCTTTGCTATTAGCAGTATTCTTGGGCGTATATGGTGTTTTGGATATAGTACGATCACTACGAAGGTTTAAAGATAGTTTTCTTTCTGGTGCATTAACATTAATTTTAGGATTCCTAGAAGTAGGTGTATCAGTTTTCTTGCTTCGACATGTCGGATCAGGCCTTGCAGTAGCAACCTTAGCACTTCTTGTAGCAATTAGCTTTATAGTACGTGGTGTCATTGGTTTGGTATTAGCATTCGATTCAACTTCATCAAATGGCACAAGGTGGCTTAATGGTGCAATTGGTCTATTGGCTATTGTAGCCGGATTAGTGATTGTATGGTACCCCGTTGCCGGCGTAACAGCCTGGGTTTGGGTAGTTGGAATGTTTGCAATAATTGCTGGAGCAATGGAAATTGCAATTGGCTTTATGGCTAAAGATGCCCTTGAAAAAAAATAGATAGTTGAAATAACTACTATTCGGGTTTAGTATAAAAGTAGGAAGGTTTCCTTCCAGTTAAGCCGGGTGAAACACCCCGGCTTTTATGATATCTAAAAACATAACAGCACTCGAAAATAAATTTGAATAAGATTTTCCGTTAGCCTAGTTTAGGGTACAATAAGCATATGCAAATTATTTACGGGGTTCTACTTTTATCTCTCTTAGTTTTATTCATTGTGCTCATTAAGCACCTTCATTTACATGCGTCTACCGACCGAGCATCACATAAGGTAGCTGAATTTCTAGAAGAACACCTTGAACTTCATCATGCAAAAAAAACTGTTGGTTCTACTGCTTCTAAACCAAAAACTGCAAAAAAGAAGGCTTAATAGATAATGGAGTTATTTATTGGTATTTTAGCCGGTTTTATTATAGCTATTGTAGTTAGCATTATTATATGGCAATCTTCGAAAAAAAATTACCAAAATGGCGAATCGAGCTTATTACTAAAACAAGATTTACTGTCAATCAATAAGGAACTCCAGACACTAAAAGATAGTTTAAACCAAACAGTTAACGATCGCCTAGACCGTAATAACCAGCTTATGAGTAGCTCTATGCAAAAACAATTTAGCGAAAGTTCAAAACTAATAACAGAAGTTACCAATCGGCTTACAAAGCTAGATGAAACAAACAAACGCGTAGTAGATGTTGCTGATGAGCTAAAATTGCTACAAAATATTTTGCAAAATCCAAAACAGCGCGGTGGTCTTGGGGAATACTATCTAGATAGCGTTCTTGGTAATGTTTTAAACCCTAAACAATATGAGCTGCAACATAAGTTTACTAATGGTGATATAGTCGATGCCGTCATTATCCTTGATAAAAACCGTCTTCTTTCTATAGACAGTAAGTTTAGCCTAGAAAATTATAATAGATTAGTCGAGGAAAAGGATAAGACCCAGCGTGAGGTTATTGCAAAAGCATTCAAAGCTGATCTAAAAAATAGAATTGATGAAACAGCTAAGTATATTAGACCTGAAGACAATACACTAGATTATGCTTTTATGTTTATCCCTAGCGAGGCAATTTACTATGATTTGCTAGTTAACCAAGTAGGAACCACGAATACTTCGGCAAGAGATTTAATAGAATATGCCTTCCGTGATAAACACGTAATTATAGTAAGTCCTACTACCCTGCTTGCCTATTTACAAACAGTGTTGCAAGGATTAAGAAGCTTGCAAATAGAAGGTCAAGCTAAAGAAATACAAAAAAGGGTAGGTGAACTTGGCAAACATATTGCAGCCCATGAATCATTCATGCAAAAACTTGGCGGTAGTCTTGGCACAACCGTAAACCATTTTAACTCAGCCCACAAAGAACTGAAAAAAATGGATAAAGACGTAGTCAAAATTGCTGGCACTACAGATAGTGTAGAGCCAGTTCTAATAGACAAACCCTCTAGCGAATATTAATTTTTTTCTTTTACTAAGTCGAGGGTTAGGGCTGCGGTCCAGCTAAAATTATTAGCCCCCAACCCTTTACCTGTATGTGGGTTAAAATATTCCCACGGTCCTTCGGCACTGACCATTGCGATTGTTCTTGTACTTAGTTTATCTGCTTCTTCTGTATAGCCCATTCTCTTTAAGCCATCTATTATTAGCCAATTTGTGTTTACCCATGTTGGCCCCTGCCAATATCTATTCTGGTCAAATCCTTTAATATTCCTAGGAACAGAAGGCAGTGGATACTTTAGCCAAAAAGCATGGTCATTAGTTAACACTTTAACTAATTTATCGGCTCGCTCTTTTGGAATTGTTCCAGCGTATAACGGCATTAAACTAGCTATGGTTGGAGAACGAATTAATTTATTTGTAACAAAATCCCTACTCAAATAGACCCCATAGGTATCATCCCAAAGATTTTCCAGTGATAATTTTGACTGATCGATATTTGCCTGCAAATTTTTTGGTACTTTTATCCTAATGTCTTTAGCAATATCTTCTACTATTTGGTTATTGCGAACTAAAATTGAATTAAAGGCTACGTCCTCTATTGCAAATAACTGGTGGTGCAATATTTTATTAATATCATACCTTTTACGCCTCAGCCTAATAACTGAATCCCACAGCATTAGAGCATCAATATTTTTCATGCGTTGTTCCGG
>CAYZCZ010000030.1:3973-7833 GCA_964477125.1 uncultured Candidatus Saccharibacteria bacterium
CATATTTCAGCTAAAGAGTTGTCGATATCATCGTTGGGATGGTCCATATTTAAAGTATAACCCCGAATTGCTTAAGGTTGCTAGCGGTAGTTGGTAAAAATTAGTGGAAAATCAAAATCTGCTTCTTTTAAAGTAGTGATTATAGACTGTAGCTCATCCTTTTTTGCACTAGTTACTCTCACCTCATCGCCCTGAATTTGAGTAGACGCCTTAGGAAATGCAAACTTAATTTTAGTGGTAATCTTTTTAGCCTTATCTTGGTCTAGGCCTTTTTTAAAAGCAACTTTTTTAGTCACTATCAAATTACTATTAGTTGCTTCTGTTGAAATATCTAGCACTTTTTGGCTTAAACCCCTTGTTGCTAGCTTCTTTCGAAAAATATCTAAAATAGCGTCTATATGAAAGTCATTATCCCCGGTAACCTTAACGCCAGATTTTTCGGAATCTAGCCAGTCTAAGCTCGCTTTGGTACCTTTAAGATCATACCGGTTGTCTATTTCCCGCTTTGCTTGATCAAAACTGTTATTCATCTCGGCTTTATCAAAATCTGAAACTACATCAAAACTAAATTTACTCATAGCTACATATTACCAAACTAATCGCTAACACTTACATTCTTTTCTAAAACCCAACCAGTTGAATGCCATTTTTCACTAGCACGGTCTTTTAGAAGCATGTATACCGGTTTGGTTTGGCCAGTAGCTTTTATTACTTCAAAGTATATTTCTCCAGCAGATTTAGTAAGATGTGGTTTACCGTCGATTATTCCTTCAATAGGCGCGCAAGGTTCGGGGCCACAATTTACAGAAGAATGTGATGCGGTAACATGATCACCATCTTCAGGATAGTAAGATAGGTGTTTCCTAGATATTCGCTGAGCTTTTGCACAATTTATTAAATCTAAGACAGCCCGGCCGATTTTTTTTGGAGAATTATATCTATTGAACGTGTTTGTATCGAAGTAAAAATCTGATCTGGAACCTGTTTCGGCACTAATTAGACCTTTCTAAAACATTAGTTGTGTATAAAAAATAGGCTTTTTACATAAAAATGTCAATTATTCTTATTAAATTTCCTATATAATTACAGATAACGTATGGAATATTCAAACGAAGATATTAACCAGGCCAAGCTGGAACTAGTAAAAGAATTTGCTAATTTACAAGATAAAAAAGCAATTCTAAAGTCCCCTTTAATTCGAAGTTTGTATCTTAAGATACGAGAATTACCCGAAAATGAAAGAGGAAGTTTTGGATCACAGGTTAATAAACTTAAAACCGAAGTTGAGTCATGGTTAAGCAAAACAGAAGACGCGCAACAATTAAAATCTAATATCGACATTACTGCCCCCATAGATGTAAATATTCCTGACGATAGCCAACCAAAATTATTAAGTCCAGAGCTTGGTAGCATGCATCCCTTGACATTGGAACTTAATAAAATTATAGAAATTTATATGACTATGGGATTTTCAATTGTAGAGTCGCGACAAATTGATGACGATTACCATATGTTCGAAACCTTAAATTTTCCAGCTGGTCATCCTGCGCGAGACGATTACGATACTTTTATGACGGAAGATGGCTTTATTGCCCCGGCTCACACAAGCACAATGCAAAACAGAGTATTAAAAGCCAATAAGTACAAACTAGAAATGGGTGAACCAATTGCCGTTGTTGTTCCTGGAAGGGTATTTAGAAATGAAGACCTAGACGCTACCCATGAGCACACTTTTTATCAAATAGAAGGGGTTTACGTATCTAAGGACGTTAACGTAGGCAACCTTATAGCAGTATTAAAAACCTTTATGAGTCAGTACTTTGGGCAAGAGCTAAGGGCAAAAATTCAGCCATTTTATTTTCCTTTTACTGAGCCCAGTTTTGAATTTGCAATTGAACGACCAGATAGTTTAAAAAAAGGTAATACCGAAGCTGATCAATGGCTTGAACTACTTGGATGTGGAATGATTAACCCCAATGTTTTATCTATGGCTGGTATTGACCCAACTATTTATACAGGTTTTGCCTGGGGCGGTGGACTAGAACGCTTAGTACTAATGAAATATGGTATCGAAGATATTAGGCATTTTGAAAACCCTAAAATAGAATTCTTGAGGCAGTTTAAATGAAAGTACCCCTAATTTTTGCAAATAGTATTAGTAATGTCGATATTCTAAAAAATGGTATTGACGAAGTTATAAATAAAGTTGGCGCCCAACTGGGTGCAATAGAAGATGTTGAGTACTGGAACAAAAAATACGACAAAGCAGTTGTTGTAAAGGTAGTTTCATGCCTAAAACACCCGAATGCAGATAAGCTTAGTGTTTGTTTAGTAGATGATAACGGTAAAACCGCAAATGTAGAACGAGACAATAATGGTCTTGTCCAAGTAGTTTGTGGTGCTCCAAACGTTGAAGCTGGCGTTTACGTTGCCTGGTTGCCCCCTACTTCTACCGTACCAGCAACTTATGGGACAAGTGAACCGTTTGTGCTTGGTACACGTGAATTACGAGGCGTAACAAGTAATGGCATGCTCGCAGCCCCTGATGAGCTTGGTTTTGGTGAAGATCATAACGGATTATTATTACTAGATAACGCCAGACCAGGCATGCCATTTGCCGAATATGCAAAACTAAACGAGACTGTACTAGACCTAGAAAATAAAATGTTTACACACAGACCAGACTGTTTTGGTATTTTGGGAGTTGCTCGTGAACTAGCTGGAATCCAGAATATGAAATTTACAAGTCCTAAATGGTACTTAGATGCGCCAGTATTTAATACCTTTAGCGATGAATCCCTGCCAATTAAGGCTAAGGTAGAAACAGAGCTAGTCCCTAGGTTTATTGTTGTATCTATGAAAAATATAGTTGTATCAGAAAGCCCTGATGAAATAAAATCAATGCTAAATTATTGTGGCATTAAGCCCATAAACAACGTAGTAGATATAACTAACTATCTAATGCAACTCACAGGTCAGCCATTACATGCTTACGATTATGATAAAGTCTTAGCTAAAGATGATGGCAAAGAAGCAAATCTTATAGCTAGGCTATCTAATAAAGGTGAGCAAATTAAACTTCTAAATGGCAAAACTCTAGAGCTCAAAGATGACAATACGCTCCTAATAGCTACCGATAACCATGCTATTGGTGTTGCTGGGGTTATGGGGGGTACCGATACAGAAGTAGATGATAAGACAAAAAATATCATATTAGAATGTGCAACTTTTGATATGTATAGTATCCGTAAAACCTCTATGAAATACGGTTTATTTACTGATGCTGTAACTAGGTTTAATAAAGGCCAAAGTCCGTTGCAAAATGATAGAATTTTAGCTAAAGCAATGGAAATGGTTAGTAACCTTGCCGGTGGAGCACAAGCGAGTAATGTCATAGACGTAAAACATGATTCAGTGGTGCCAAAACCAAATATTCAGGTTGATAGTAATTTTATCAACCTCCGTCTTGGTTCAGATTTAAGCCCCCAACAAATTGCAAACCTCTTAACAAATGTCGAGTTCAAAGTTGAAATATCTGGTGATATTTTAAATATTGATTTACCTTTTTGGCGTGAAGACATCGAGCTACCAGAAGATATTGTTGAAGAGGTTGGTAGAATGTACGGATTCGACAAGTTGCCTGTATCATTGCCACTTTCCCCTGCTAGTCCTAGTATTATTGAACCTCAAATTAAGCTTAAAAATATATTACGACGTATTCTAGCATCGGCTGGTGCAAACGAGGTACTAACTTACAGTTTTGTAAATGGTGAAATGTTAAACAAAGCTGGCCAAAATGCCAAAGATTCATACAAATTATCAAATGCCCTTAGCCCAGATCTTCAGTATTACCGACAAAG
>CAYZCZ010000031.1:0-6917 GCA_964477125.1 uncultured Candidatus Saccharibacteria bacterium
ATTTGCTAAACGTTAGTCGACTAAAAACAGGCAAATTTATTATAGAAAATAAGCCTACTTACTTACCGGATACAGTAGAGCAAGAAATTGCACAGCTGGAAGAAACTGTTAAGGCCCGTGAACTAACCATGAAATACATTAAACCTGAAAACTTCCCAACTGTTAGCATAGACGAAGAAAAACTTCGCCAAGTAATTATGAACTTTGCTGATAATGCCATTTATTACACTCCAGCTGGCGGTGTAATAAATGTAGATATAAAAGCAACCAAAGACACTATAGAATATACGGTTAAAGATGATGGCATAGGTGTGCCCAAGTCCGAACAACCGCATTTGTTTACTAAGTTTTACAGGGCAGGTAATGCTCGAAAAGCTAGGCCCGATGGTACTGGTTTAGGTTTGTTTATGGCAAAAAAGGTAATTACTGCCCAAGGTGGAGCTATTATATTCCATAGTAATGAAGGCAAAGGTAGTACATTTGGTTTTAGTTTGCCTCGTGCCAAAGTGGAAATTCAACCTGCCACCATTAATACTGGATAGTCTTGAAATGATATATCTAATCTGTTAAATATTGACAAAATAAAAAAATCTTGTAAAATAATTATATAAAGATAAAGGTGCAGATTTTTTATGTCAAATATTAATATGGCCATGCAGTCAATTGGTGGTTCACTGTTTTTAGCTTAATAGGCGTTAGGATTTAGTAAGATGAGTCAGTTTAACGAAGAAAAAAATTATATTTCTACTAAGCCAAATAGATTATTTGATAAACAATACGCGCATTATCGATACGTTTTGGATAATACTTCTAAAAGTAGCCGTAAACAAGGTCTAATAACACCAGAAAGCTATTTTAGGGCTCTTGATGACCCAAATTCTTTAGTATTAGAAAATAGTGATGGTTTATTAATACCTGTTATAAATCCTATCGAAAATGTCCCAGGGTTGAACTATAATTATTTTGATCGTGAGTATCCTGGAAAATCTTTTTTGTTTTCTGTGGAAGGTATGGATAATGCTAGCCTTGGCTTACTGCTAAAATACTTTTCTGAAAATAAGATAACAGAGAAGTCATTATTTTTTGAACATTCTGAATGTAGCAAAAAAAACTTGCAAATAATTGAAATAATCACTGAAATATTAGACCAACAACGTGCTGGATACTCAATAAGTGATTTTTCAGAGTACAGTCACGAACCTGCTCCTGAGCAACTACGGCAGGGATCAATGATTTTATACAGTGGACAGCTAAGGCTAAAGGAACTAAGCAAGGATAATTTTAATGGTGATCTGTGTGAATCGTTCGATAGGGGAGTTGCACAAGGGGATATTTCGTATGACAGAAAAGAAGGTAGTGAATTATTGAGTGGCAAACAACTCATAGAAAACCATCTTTTACTAACTGATATGTGGGAAGTTTACAGGGAAAGGCTTTCTGAAATAGCTTTCAACTTTCCTATTAATCTTGAAGATAGTTTCGAGGAATTTGTAGACATGGTAACTGATGACGGAACTGTAATATCAATAGCCTACCAAGAGGGTAAGGTAGCATGCTTTACGTATCTTCTTGGTAATATTGAAAAAGCATCCTGGTTAAACCTAAATTCGTTACAGAAATTTAGAAATTCAGACCATGCCCTTTATTACTTTCCAGGGATTGTTGCTCATAAAGAAAGAGCGGGCAAAGCTATAGAGGTTTTAAACGCAATTGGTAGAGCATGTAAGCAGGGTAATATTAACTTTGATATTTTATTTGAATGTACAAATCATTCAGCTGCTTATATACCAAATATTATATCTAAAGCCGCAGAGTTATCTGGTTATGTAGATGCTTCAACTCAACAAGAAGAACAAATTTATTACAAAGTTTTAGATATAAATAATTAATTTTTAGTTATTTCATACTTGTATAGTTTTTTAATTGGCTTCATTGACATTTTATGCTGTTTTAAGCCAGCTATTCCAAGATCTTGTTCAAAGTTTAATAATTTTATTGTAGGTGTCTCTGCGCACGCTCTCGATAACGTTGAAAATACTAAAAAATCAAACAGACCCTTGTATTCATAGCTTGTTTTTGCATGACTAAGTATAATGTAATCTTTTTGGGGCGGTTCGGAATAAATTGAAAATGCCTCAATTTTGTCATTGATTACAACTGCAACGCACTTAGGACGAAGTTCATCTGAATATTTAATGTATCTTTCAATTGCCTTTGATTCATTTTTTTCTGTATCGTTATGGGTGTATATTTTTTGCCATATATGAATTGAATTGATCAGTCTGACTTGGTTTTCATTATTTCTTAAATCTAGTGTTTGAACTATAGAGTCTACGGAATGATTTTTTAAATAATAATTAACTTGCCTTAAGAAGCCTTTAGATTTTGGCCCAATCATTTTAATAATTGATTCTGTATTGTATATATAATCACTATTATCGGAGTCAACTGTTATCGTGTACCCTTTAAGAAGTTTTTTTTCGATATTTTCAAATGAAATAGCAGGTAACATACTAAACTTTGTTACACCATGTTTTACTGTCAATTCCTCAAATATTTTAGATGATGATTGTTTTGCCAAATATGAATATGTATATTTTTTTGAATCATCAAAAGGATTAATAAATTTTAAAATAATTCCTTCATTAAATTGTGCCCATTCTACTGAACTTTTTTGGCCCAACCAAGTAAAAAGATTATTGAAATAGTAATCTGCATATGGTTCGTAAAATTGAAAAGCCTTAAGATATTCACCGCTATTGGTAAAATCTAGTTTAGTAAAAGTAAGCATAGATATTATTTTTAGTGTACATTTTAATTAATGGTTTTACAAAACATTGTTTATTTTATTTCAGTCTCTGGTTTGGTATCGCTACTAATACTTGCCGTATTCAATAAATCATCTTTGGCCATGCGAAGATTTAGTTTATTAGTTGGCTTAATAGCTATATGGCTCATCTTACAGTGGATCGGGGTAATCATAGGTGGTAAATTTGGCTCATTTCTAATAGCTCTTTCGGTGGGCGTTAGCCCAATAATAATCTTTTCTTTCTTGCTTTTTATTTTTGCTTACACCAAAACGATTATTAATAAGTCAATTTTGAAATATTTAATGGTATTGTGCATATTATTCCTCTTTTCGTCTATTTTTGGATTGAGTGTTAGCGAAATATCAATCATTGATGGCCAGCCAACTATTAATCAGGTTTCTTACATATATTGGGCCCAAATCATTTTTATAATTATTATTGCTATATTTTCTGTTAAAAAAATATTATCAAAATTTTCTACGCACCAGCATAACGATGCAGATATTTTATTGTTAGTTGCTCTTATTCAAGCGCTATTTTTTAGTTTGCTAGCAAGCACTGTATTTGCCTCAAACGGCAAGTCCCAAATGTTTATCCCAAGTTCGTTGTTATTAATGAGCATAATCATTTACTATGCAATTGCAAAACACCAATTGTTTAGTATTCGTACAGTTATTGCAAGATCTTTTGCCTACGTAAGTTTCTTGTTCTTAATTGCCCTAACATATGTTATTGCTGTTAGTACAATTAGTACATTAATTTTTAGAAAAGATAATATCCAAGCTACAGATCTTGCCATAAATGCTGTTGCTGCAATAATTGTTGCCTTTACTTTTGGGCCCCTGAAGACACGTTTTGATAGGCATACTAATAAAATATTCTTCCAAGATGCCTATGACCCACAAGATTTTCTAAATAAGCTTAATGCAAACCTAGTAAGCGTATCTGACATAGATACATTATTAAAAAAATCTGCAGATGTTATTAGTGAACATCTAAAGCCAACTTTTGTTGTTTTATCAATCCAGGACAAAGAACAACAGTTTAGGCATACTTACAACACAAAAAATCTTAGCTATAATCTCAACGACATCAAACAATTTGTTAAATATACCAACGAAAATCCTGGTAAAACAATAATTGCTAATAATGTTGATCGTACCCAAAGTATTCATCATATTATTACAAAACACCAGATTGGACTTGTCACTGAACTAATAGCCAATAATGAATTTATTGGACTTTTAATTCTTGGAGACCGAAAAAGTGGTAACGGATACAGCCAAAGAGACTCACAACTATTAGAAACTGCAGCAGATAGTATTGCTATTGCGGCTCAAAACTCTCTTAGATATGAAGAAATTAAACAATTTAATGAGAGCCTTGAGGAACAGATAAAGGTAGCTACTCATAAATTACAAAAAAGTAATGAAAAATTAAAAGCGCTTGATGAAGCCAAAGATGAGTTTATTAGTATGGCTAGCCACCAATTAAGAACCCCTCTTACAAGCGTGAAAGGCTATGTAAGTATGGTTCTAGAAGAAGACGCTGGTAAAATAAATGACCGACTTCGCAGGTTCTTAAACCAAGCTTTTATTAGTAGCCAGCGGATGGTTTACTTAATTAGTGATTTGCTAAACGTTAGTCGACTAAAAACAGGCAAATTTATTATAGAAAATAAGCCCACTTACTTACCAGACACAGTCGAACAGGAAATCGCTCAACTTGAGGAAATTGTTAAAGCCCGTGGGTTAACTATGAACTTTAATAAGCCCAAGGAATTTCCAACAGTGAATATAGACGAAGAAAAACTTCGCCAAGTAATTATGAACTTTGCCGATAACTCTGTGTACTACACGCCTGCAGGGGGAACCATAAATATAGAGCTTAAGGTAAAAAAAGAAACTATTGAGTATTTGGTAACAGATAACGGCATAGGCGTGTCCAAGCCCGAACAACCGCATTTGTTTACTAAGTTTTACAGGGCAGGTAATGCAAAAAAAGCTCGACCCGATGGTACTGGTTTAGGTTTGTTTATGGCAAAAAAGGTAATTACTGCCCAAGGTGGAGCTATTATATTCCATAGTAATGAAGGCAAGGGTAGTACATTTGGCTTCACTCTTCCCCGTAAAAAAGTCGAAATAGTCAATAAATAAATTGACTTTATAGACTAAAAATGGTATAAAAATACATGTATCTCAGGGAATTTCTTTGAGATTTTGTTCTTTGGAGTAAAAGTGGACATTGGTGATAGCCTGAAAAAGCTTGCATCCTACGCCCTTGTGGCTTTCGTCTCTGCTTTCGCCATGAATTTGGCAAAAGATTGGGGCTTGCAGTTCCCTAGTGGCACTAACGGTTGGGTGTTTTACGGTTCATGCATCATAACATCTGTCTGTTTGGCAGTTGTCATCATGATCGATGCCAACAGTTACGTTGCGTTCGTTGTGGCGACAATTGGTGTTGCGGCACCGATTCTAGCTGTCATGTACGTTGGTAACATTGCAATCATTCAGAGCTTCTGGATGTTGGCTCTGCTAACTGTTCTGCTCGCCATTGGGGTGGGCTTTGTTGCCAAGAAAGTCTGAAGAATACTGGTGGCTAGGGGCGTGGTTTTGGTAGAAATGCCATTACTACGCCCCAAGCCACCCCAACAACTTAATAAGAATTTTACCTCTAGAGCCAACAGGCTCTTTTTTTGTGTAAATATTTGCACATTATAAGCATAAAGTTTATCATTACTACAAAGAGTTAATTAACAAAAAGGTAAAATTGTGCAAGACGACCCACTGTACGCATACGCAAAACAAATAGTAGATGAAAAAGGTGACCTACCCGAAGAAGTAAAGCGGTCCATGATCAACGATATTTTAGCTTCTATGAATGACCATTTAAATGCTGAAATACTAACAAGGCTAACACCAGCTGGTTTTGACGAGTTTAATAAACTATTAGACACAAACCCATCTCCAGAGGCTGTAATTAAATTTATAGAAGATAGCGGTATTGATATTCAAAATGCAACCGTCACTGCAATGACAAGATTTAAAAAAGCATATTATGGAGAACTTTAATGAGCGAAGATCTACAATCATTACAGTCCGAAGAAATACAAAGTGAGGTTCTGCATGAACAGCTAAAAAAGCTTTTGGCTGAAAAAATCGGGGCAGACCCGAATGAGCCTTTAGATACATTACTATCAAAGTTTGCCAGCCCTGAACTTTCTGACTTTGATAAGGCAGATAAAGATGAAAAAAACCGTATATTAAATGAGGCAATTGAGGCCCAAGAGCAAGGTGAGGCTACTGAAGGCCAGGTTTTTATAGTAAGCGTTGCTAACCATGCAGCCGACTTAGTCCAGGAACAAAATAAAACAGGAATAGATCAATCTAAGGTAGACCCCGAAACCGAACATCCAGCCAAGCTTAGTGAGCTAGATATTTTGTTAAAACAACGGGAAGAAATTGCAAATAAAGCGGGTTATGATAACGAAGCTAAAGCCCAATTGGATGAGATAGATAAAGAGATTGAATTCCTAAAAGACAAGGAACCTCAAACCGAAGAACAGCAAGCTGACAAAAATAATGCAGAACAATTACCAGAACAATCAGTCCAAGATGATATACATAGTTCGTCAGAAGTGTTAAATAATAATCCACCTGAATTAGAAAATAACAAACCCAATAAGTCCCAGCCAGGCTATTTTTCTGCTGAAAATACAGATGACCGAATATTAAATAATTTAAGCAATAACGAAGCAGAACTCGCTGATATAGAAACAAAACTTAGCGACCCAAGCGTGGACGATAACGAAAAACAAGTTTTAGAGTCACGTAAGTACAATTTGCTGGATCAGCAAGAATTCTTACTTAGAAGAAAGCCAGCCGAAAAACCCCTAGAGGTCAGTGAGCCTAATTTTACTGAAGAATCTACCGATGAGAGAATAGATAGGGTTATTTCTGAGGCTGAAGCAGAACTCGCTGATATAGAAACAAAACTTAGCGACCCAAGCGTGGACGATAACGAAAAACAAGAGTTAGATGCTCGGAAAAACGAACTTTTGCAACATCTTGAATTTTTAAGAACAAGACAGGCTGATAAAGAAACGCC
>CAYZCZ010000032.1:0-6675 GCA_964477125.1 uncultured Candidatus Saccharibacteria bacterium
ATTAGGTTTTAACAGTTCGAACAATTGGACGTTGCTTGGTGGCAAGCCCGAAGCCGGTGAGTCATATATTCAGACCCTCGCCCGCGAAATAAAAGAAGAGTCAAATATGAAATTAATTAACGCATGGCCATTAGGATATCAAACACAAAGTAGTGGGAATACGTATCAGCTTAGATATGCTTGTATAGTAGAACCCTTTGGTGAATTTGATAAAGACCCAGCAGGAGGAATTATTAAAATAGAACTGGTAAACCCTAAAGACGCCAATAAGTACCTTAAATGGGGCAAAATAGGTGACTACTTAATTGATACAGCCACCAACTTAGTGAAAAATAGTAAATTATGAAATTTTACAATCGTTATAAAGTTGTTTATTATTCAAAAGTAATAATATAAATGAAAAGAGATAACTATGTACAATTTTGTGGCCAAGTCTTATGAATACACTAACGGCAATTGTTTTGTAGACGGAGTTTTACAACCAACTACCGAACAGTGTACAAATATTACCAATGCATTTTTTAATATTGGCATAGCTTTGTTGGTTCTTTTTATAATTTTTGCAGTAATTTCGCTTATATTTTTTGTTTTTTGGGTAATACAGCTAGTTCATGTCATTAAACACGAAGATATTAAAGATAGAACAATGTGGATAGTTTTATTAATTGCCTCATTTGTAGTTGGGTTTATGTGGCTTATTGTTCCAGTTTACTATTTTGCAGTTATGCGCAACTACAACAAAAACAAAACCGTCCAAGCTACTGCGCAAGCCCCCGTAGTAGTTACCAACCCACCTGAAAATACCACAAATACCCCAACCTAAACAATGTTAAAAATAGCTATTTAAACCGAAGGCCAGAACTTGCAAACTAATTCTACTTTTACGCTAGGATGCCTAAACAGACAATAGCAGGAATTTTTAGTTATTTTTTTGTGGTTTAAAGATAATGAATACTGCTAGGCCTAAACAGAAAGGGTAGCCGATAAATAGCCAGATATAATCTATTATTGATGCCTTGCCAGGATTGGCTATGAATTGATACCAGTTCATAAACCCAAACACCATAATAAGAGCGTTAATAGCCAGTGCCGCCAGCAACATAATTAAGCCAATTTTATATATTTTTATATACTTCATAATAAATTGTCTACGACTTACTTTATTGGATCTTTGTTTAATATTTATTTCTTTTTCCTGATATGACTAACATATTGAATCGAAGCTATTGCTATAAGAACCGCACTAACGGCTAAACCTAACCATAGTATGTCCTGGCCGGACTTCCACTCTACCATTTTACCCAGGAATGCTACTGGTAGAATTACGGCGATTACTCCAAGAAGCCGGGACTTTAAATCATCTAGGGTACGAACTTCAAGCCAAGCAGGAAGGTCAAGTGATTCATCAATGAATAATTCATAAAGCCCTAGTGCAATTATATAAAGCACAGTTGCAAGTAGGAAAATATCTATTGCAGTAATTAGAATAACGCTTATTTCTTTGATATTTTCGTAGCCGAAAGGATCGGTGGCACCTACAGAATTCCAGACCGCAAAAACAATACCCGCAAATCCGAATATAAATAGTGCGAGTGACGCAATAAATGTGCCCACTACACCAATAATTATTATATGGCGACTCTTTTCTAAAAATCTTTTCATACAAACATTATTTCACAATTCACGAATATTATTAAATACCGCGAACGTTACATTGACATAAAACTCAGACACTTAACAGCTACAAATATTGCAAGCTAAAACCTTGGGCTATCTAGGTATTTGCATACCTTCGCCTGGCTGGACGACTATGTAGCCATCGCCCTCGAATGCCATTTGGAAGCTTTCGCCACTGCCACGACCAATAAGCGAAGATGCCTTAAAGGTACTTTTAATAGATACATTTAAGCCCGCCGACCAAGCAATAATACTGTTAGTATCTGCAAACACGCCACCGCCTTTAACGGGTATAACTACGGGTGATCCAGTAGAAGTAAGCGCTATAGTGCCAGTACCTTTAAGAGTAGTGTTGAACAAGCCACCGGCTGCAAAACCGGTAACACCTGCTTTAAGTACATTTATATCCCAATTGATACCATCAGTAAAAGCCAATACATTCCTTGACGTTACAGTTAGTTGGTCATTTTCTAGCTCTACAATGTGAACTTGGTTGGCTTGGTTAGCTAAGTAAACATCGCCCGTACCTGAAACTTCCATAAGCGACATGCCTTCGCCAGTAGCAACACTTTTTAGAAAACGTGATATTCCGGCCCCTTTGTAGTTGAAGGCTATATCGCCCTTATAAGCAACCATACTGCCTTGTCTGGCCAAAACTTTACCATTTAAATTAACAAGTAGTGTATAGTCGTTTTGTTGTACAAAAACCAAATTTTCATTTTGTGTGTTTTCTATATTGTCGAATAATTTTCCGCGCATTTTTTACCTTTTTGTTATTTGTTAAGTTCTAAAAAATTATACCATAGGCTTAAAGATGTATTATGTTCTTAGTAAATAGTGGTACTGCTTTAGTGGATGTTCGGTATTACGTTTTAATGTAGCCACGAATAAATGCAAAGAATGTAATACTTGTTGCATAAAAACCGTATAAAAGTCCTCGGCCAATAAGATATATAGCTATAGAATAAGCAATTATATACGCACTTACTACACCACCAAGCAATGCGCCAAGTCCTAATAAGAGCATAAGTGTTCCAGAAATAATTAGGGTACTTTTTAGGGCTTGCTGTTTTGTCCATGCAACCGCGGCAATAATTCGTAAGGCCCCGGCAACAAAGACTAACGTGGCAATACTGTATGCAGTAATTTTAAAGCTTACTTGGGGGTGGCGTATTAAACCAAACCCAACTAAAGCAATAAAGGCACTTAAGAAAACATAGCTAATGTAGGCTAAACCTTCGTTTCTTAATGAAAATGCACCACGAATTATTTTATAGCTTTTATTTATAACTACTACTGCGAAGCCGATGGTAACTGCTGGAATAACCAAAGGAGTGAATATTAAAATACCAGCCAATATATAAGCAAGGCTTTTAAGCACTAAATTAGGTATAGTCAGTGAAGCGATATGTCTAAAGTAGTTTACTGGTATGAGACTACTTTTTTTCGGTTTTGCATTATGAATAATTGATGGTTCAATAATATCTATTATGGTCTGAGGGTGGCTAAGCACAAAGTTATGACCCATTCCGTTTAATTCAACTACTTTATTTTTGCTACCTATTTTACTTATTTCTGTAACTGTATTTCCGTCTACAAGCGAATCGAATGTTCCATAAGCAAATACTACTGGTATATTTTTAATTGATCTCACCCAAGAGATAGGCGTTTGTGAGTAAATGGTGTTTTGAGTTGTACGGATAGTGGGGATAATTTGTGCTAAACGTTTGTCGCCTATTGCTCTTGCAATTTCTGGGTGTAGCTTGCCTGTGTCGGAAATTGCAGAAAGTAGGTTAATATTTTTTATTAAAAATTTATTCGAGGTATGAGTATCTTGGGTTAGCACAGGCGCAAATAAAAATAACCCAGATACTTCACCCGGATATTTTGATGCATACGCTAGCGCGATTATTGAGCCAAGGGAATGTGCTGCAATACGGAATTTCTTAATATTTAAAGTTTTAATTGTGCGATGTAGGTATTCAACATGCTGGTCCGTGCTGTAGGCAATATTATTTGGTTTTGGTGATTGGCCATAACCCAATAAGTCTATTGCTATGACCCTATTATTCTCTGCTAGCGGTTTTATAACTCCGTTCCAATAAGAACTAGAACTTTCAATTCCGTGTAATAAAATTAGTGGCTCTCCAAGTTTTGTATCTGTATGAATGTTTAAAAGATTGGCATCATCTTTAGTTATAATGCTGACTATTTCTTTAGGGAGGTTTTGCACTAGCATATGATCAACCTTAATTACGTCTAGGCGTTGAATGTGCATATACGAGTTAAATTGTTTAAGTGCATATAGCTGATTCTGAACAATAAATGGATCTTTTTTCCCGCAATAAAAACTGACTGGTATTTTTATTTTTTCTAATTCACTTGCAAAATTATAATTTTGAATAAGGTTAGCAATACTATTCCTTATAACCCTTGGATCTTGCGTGCCATCGTTTGCTCCAATCATAGCGTGGAATTTGTCTGATGTATCGGCATAATGTGCCATTTTTGCTAAGATTCTTTCTGATATAAATAATTTGTTAACGGTAGTAAAGAAACGTGAAGTCATTTTTGTGATAAATACAGAAAGGGCATACTTGGATGTAAGCATTTGATCTGGCTTTAAATAAAATGGAGTCGAAATAATTATTAAATTGCTTGCTCCAAGCGGGTATTTAGCACAGTAGCTTAGCGCCACCGCACCGCCCATAGAATACCCAACAACCGTCGCGTCAGCAGTAGCATTAATCTTTTCCAATGACGCTCTTAGTGCCTGAACATTTTCCTTAGCATTAAATTTGGCTCCAATTGGTTTGGGCGATCTTCCATGTCCAAGTAGATCAAGTACAACAACCCTATGGCCAGACTTAACAAGAATATCTGTGATTTTATTCCATTGTGTTCCGTCGCCAAAAAGCCCATGGAGCAGAATAACTAACTTACCTTTACCAATATCTTTTCTTATATATAGCTGAACTTTTGACATGCTTACATATTACATTAGTTTTTAGTTGTAAGAAGATTATGTATCTCATAACGTGGTGTTATAATTGACGTTAGTGGTGCTGAAGCAATTACAGTAACGCTTATTTATAGACTAATAACTTATTGGGTGCCAATAATACCTGGTTATTACTTTTTCTGGACATTAAGAAAAGATGTATTAAAAAGCTTTAGCTTGAAAAGAAGTGAAGTATCAAAAATAGGTCAATCGACATAATTGGAAATTGTATGTCCAATGTATAGATAGGGACAGTACTATATAGCTTAAGTTACTATTACCAAAAAGTAATTATATAAAAATAAATAAATGTTGCTATAAAATAATTATAACGAATCACAGATGCTGATCATACAATTAAGACTCCTTTTAATAAGTGAAATTGTTTAACAATAAGATATATTCCAATTTATAAATAAAACAATACAAAGCTGGCTGTGTATTGTTTTGCTATATAATGAAAAAATGGTTACAGAGCTAGAATGCAAGTTTATAAAATAAAACCATGAAGAAGTTCGTAAAAAACTTGCTGCAAATGGCGCAGAATGCATACAAAAAGAACGCCTAATGACACGGGCAAACTATGATTTTCCAGATGACCGGCTGGCCAAAGAGCAAAAAGGCTGGGTAAGAATACGCGACGAGGGAGACAAAATAACAATAAGCTACAAACAAAGCGATGATGTTAGCCTACATGGTATGAAAGAAGTAAATATGCAGATAGATAGTTTTGAAAAAGCCCAAGAATTTTTAAATGCTATTGGTGTAACAAAAAAGAAAGCATACCAAGAAACTAAACGCGAATCTTGGCTACTGGACGGGGTTCAGATAGAACTAGATACTTGGCCCTGGATACAACCTTTTGTTGAGCTAGAGGCTCCTAACGAACAATCACTGGATAAGGTGATTGCGCTACTAGGCTACGATAAAAAGGATGCCTTGCACGGAAGCGTAATACCGGCTTATCAGGCAGAATATGATATTACACCTGAAGAAATGTCAAATTGGCCGGAATATCTTATAAATTCGCCCGTACCAGAATGGTTTGAAAAACGTAGAAAACCTAACAATTAATTTGTTTTAAAATTGGATATTTTCGATTAATCCTTTGCATCATCATAATAGTTATTTTCGGCACATTATTTTTAGCAATATTACTTTTACCAAAATCGTAGGTACTAGATAAAAACGAATCAAAAATCGGTGTTGATGTATTAATATTGAAAATATAACAATAATATGGTATAAATAATTATCTTTATATTCCCTATAAGGATTGTACCTTGAAAGGCGAGTGATTTAATTGAGCCAATGGTTCATATATGGCATTGCAGCATTTGTGATGTTTACTACATTGCACGATGGAATTTGGGGAGGTAATCTCCAAAAAAGCCTGGCTATTCTTAGACGGATTCGACCGTGGATGATTATCCAGAACACGCTAGTGTTGGTTTTCGTAGTAATGGTATCCATGTTGCTAAACTCCCTGCCTGTACTAGGTTGGGGATGGTGGCAGTTACTGGATTCCAGCACTGAAGCAGGTGGCCAAAATGCAATAATGGCGAGTACTTCGCTACCAATTGTTGGTCCGATTTTCCTTGTTGTGTTATTTTTCGCTATGCCAAGACTGGCGGAATACGAAGAAGAGCTCTTCAGGGAAGGCACCGCAAACTGGAAAAGTGGTGTCAAGCGAAGCATTGTGTTTGGCCTCGTCCACTGTATCATGGGCGTGAGTATTGGTGTTGGACTTGCCCTGAGTATTTGTGGACTTTGGTTCACGCACCAGTACTTTAAGGGTGGAGTGATACGATCAACAAGTTACCATGCAGCTTGGAACTTGGCCATTGTGTCGCTTGTAATAATCACCTTGTTGACTGTCTAGCCCTCACGCTGGCGTGGCTGTGTAATAGCCCCCAGTAGTGGGGGCTTTTACATATTTATACATAAGCCTTATACTAATAATCAAATATGTTTAAAAATTCAAAACAGTTGCCAAT
>CAYZCZ010000033.1:0-6674 GCA_964477125.1 uncultured Candidatus Saccharibacteria bacterium
GCGCAAATGGGACTATCTTGTAGCCCAACGCCCTAATGCCATTATTGCCAACAGCGCCTATATAAAAGGTAAGATTAAAGAATATTACGATCGTGATTCGACCGTTATTCACCCTCCAGTAGATATTGAAAGGTTCAAGCAAAAGGGCCAAAGTGAACGTAACGGCCTGGTAATAACCGGCAGACAAGTCCCATATAAAAAATTTGATCTAGCAATACAGGCTTCTATTGAACTACAGCTTCCATTGACAGTAATTGGCAATGGCCCAATGCATGAACAACTCGTAAAAATGGCAATTGAGCATAAAAATATAAAGTTCTTAACTAACGTATCAGATGCCCAGCTACCAAAGCTACTTGCCAAGGCACAATTGTTTTTATTCCCAGGTGTAGAAGATTTTGGCATTGCTCCAGTAGAGGCCTTGGCTAGCGGTACTCCGGTGATTGCCTACGGTAACGGAGGCGCCACAGACTACGTAAAGCCTGAAAACGGCATACTATTTAAGCGTCAAACCGTTAAGGATTTATGCAAAGCAATTAATAAAGGCCTAAAAACGAACTGGAATGAAAAAGAAATTGCTAATTCAGTAAAAGAATTTAGCGAAGACAATTTCAAAAAAAATATCTCAAAATTCATTAAGGACCAAGTTACTCACAAATAAAATACCTAGGTATTGCGATATTTTCTATTACTTAGGTAAATCACCAAGCTTATTAGACCAATAATAAATGCAAATATAATAATGGCTTTTGCTGGGTTAGATTTAATTTTTGTTTGATTATCACCCAGTACATTTGTAGACCCAACTTCATCTGTATTAGTAGTAGCAACATTGCCTTCTGGCTTTGGTGTGCCAATCGGTTTAGTGTCAGTGAATTCATCAACATAAGCTACGTTACGATCAGTATCTTGTGTTGGTTTAGTAATAGTTGTTGCTGTGCTAGTTTCAATCGATTTTACAACTGGTGATATTAAGCTAGAAACTAAATTATTCGGCACCATTAAGGTAGTATCTAATATTGTTTTTTGTTCCGTTAATATCGTCAAAGTAACCAGATCGGTTGTAACAATTGGTGTTTCTATCTTAGCCAGCTTTGCAACATTCACCCATGCAATTTCACTTTCCTGTGTTTCTTTCTGAGCAATAAAACCATATTTACTATCAACATCGTCTTTCGTATTTTCTATAAATATTTCTTTGTTATTAGTTACATCTAGTAAGTTATTATCTTCATCATAAACTTTATATACTGTTCCGTCTGGATATTCGTTATTTAACAAAAAGTTTACAGTATCTTTGTTAATATCTTTTATCTGAACGTTGGGTTTTTCGAACTTAACCACATTATTTACTTGCTGTTTATGCACTATGTTAAGTTCATGAATAGCCTTAGAATTTTGGCCGTCAAACGACTCTACCTCAAGTACAACTAACCCGTTATAGTCAGTGCTATATTCACAGCTTGCATTGGGCTGAACATCTTCAATATCCCATATGCCATCGTCGTTACAATCCCATTTATATTTTGTTATATAACTATTCGTGTCATACGAATCACCAGCCGAAAGCATAACAGTATTTTCACCATTGTATTCACTATTAATAATTGCAATTGGTGAGCTAGTAACTTGTTTTGTTAGCTGTTGAATGCCAGTGCCAATATCGTCAAGCTTATTAAGCGTAACCACATTACCACCGGTTGCTTTTGCCACTTCGTTATATTCTGGTATGGCCTGCACATTGCCCGTAACTGCATCTGGCAAAACCAAAAAGCTCACCGCTACTGGGTCAAGCTCTAACAGTTCCCTAAGAACATATTCTTTATCCATATTTGGGTTTGGAAACACATATTCTGGACTTGGTTTGGCATTGGTAACTACAATAAAGTTTTTGTTGGTAGTTGGTACATTTCTGCCATATTGCTTTTGAGTTATAACTGCTTGATGCAATCCGTTATAAAGCGGGGAATAACCAGTTTTATGTGGCGACATCGTGTTATTGGTCATAAGCAAATTAGATAAATCCCTAGCCTGCACTAATAATGGGGCTGGTGAATACGCAAAATTTTCTTGAAAATAGGCAGGTTCGGTATATTTATTGGCATATTTAGTAAATCTTACTTGGGTGTTTTTTCCATTAAATAGGTTCTGTGCAATAGCATCCCTATTTAAACGGATATAGCTTTGTGATCCTGCCATAGATCCAGAAATATCCATAACCAGTGTGATGTCATTATCCCTATTGTTCGCTGAATAGTTAATTGTATAGTTATTGTTTTTATCTAAAAACGATTGTGGAGATATTTTCGATGCTATTTCGTTAGCAGAAGAGGGAATCCATTTACCTTGGTAAATGTCTGAATGAGTCCTGTCCATAAACTTATCAGCCAATAACCTCAGAGGTGTCAATTGGGCATCAACATGCATACTAATACTTTGTCCTGAACAAATAGGGTCAGCAAAGTCACACCAGCTTCCCACCCTGTCTTTCATGTCGTCCGGAATATACTTTTCTCTGGCTCCTAATATTCCTTTAGAAATTCTTAGCGAATTACCACGCAACCAAGGACCTTTGTTTAGTACAAAACTTCCTTCATGCCCATTTAGTTTTGGGTCTCCATAAAATGCCGTATAGCGGATATGGCTACGTTCTTGGGACGTTAGTTTAAACAATGTTTCACCTGTAATTTGGGCGCCTTGCGAATATCCACCTAATATAAGTTCTTGGTCTGGGCATTCGGCAATTTTATCTTTTATATAACCGGTAAGTTCCTCTGTGCCGTCTTTTACACTTTCATAATACAAATTAACCGAGTCGCTTCTATGGCTAGCCGGCTCAACCATGCTAGGCATTACGCTTACTGCCTTATACCCATAGTTATTGTATTTCCCGGCAAAATCATGCAAAGAAACAAACTCCTTCGTCAACCCCGGCAACTTAGCATCAACCTCCTTAAAAAACGCTATTGATTGCTTTTCGGTATCTAAAGCACCAGAAGTGCTTAGTATTTTTTCATCCGTTATGTCTCCACTATTTTGTCCTGAGCCACGTGAAAATATTAAAGATATATCCTTACAACCATCGTCCAAAGCTATAACCTGACCAAATATAGTAAATTGGCTTAAAACAATGCTAAAAACAAAGATTGATAGAGCAAATTTCTTCATTTTATTCCAGGCTCAAAGTAAGATTTTTACTCTTTTCATCAACTCCTAGTGTCATATTAATCTTAATACTGCCTTTATTTCCTATAAATTCACAGTAATATATATCTGATTCATTGTTACACCTGCTGAGTCTTTCTTCTGTAATAGTGAACCCAGCGTTAGAAAGTATTTTACGAGCAAGGCTGACATCATTAACGGGATCCTTATTTGAATTATCTAAATTATCAAATGTTTTATTTAAAACTGGACAAGCTTCATCTACACCGGCAGTGAAGCAGAACATACCCTTATAACCTGTTACGCTAAACTCTTTTGTGAGTTTCCAATCGCTAGGTATTTCTAGCTGGTTATACGCTTTTTGCAAATCATTATAGTTTGGCCTTTGGCTTTCGTAATATAACCAACCAACGCATGCAAAACCAGCCACCACGGCAAGTATTATTAGTAAAATTTTAACTGGTCGATTTTTTAAAAATTGTTTCATCGTTTTCTCATTTAAATTTAAGTTTAATTATGAATAACCCCATATCCAAAAGCAAATAGTTTATCCCAAAATCCAACCCACTTTTCCACCACCCTTTCCGTCCTCACTTTTCTCACGATCGTGAATAAAGTGAGGATATTTATACTTTTTTTGCCTCGTACACCTTAACGTATTCTTCTAATCCGCTGTATTTAATCTCGTCTTTTAAGTGTTCCCGGTAGTCTAGCCTGCTAGTCCAGGTACTTTTTTGTACTTGCTCGAACCCTAAATCTTTTAACACTAGCCTTAGCCTATCTCGTTTGGGCCGTTCGGTCTCGGGAATATCAAATATCACCATTAATACTGTATTTTTATCTAGCAAGCTTGGCTCGTATGGCTCTATTTGGGACCGTCCTAATGCTGTTAGTTTGGGCGTTCCGTTATCGTCTATTGCTACCCAGCCACGTTTTATAGCCCTGTAATATGCATTTTGCAGGCTTTTTTTGCTTACGGTCTTTTTGTTGCGGATGATTTTTTCCAAATCGTCCATAAATACTGTGGTTTTAAATGCCAGTTTTAGGTTTGCATCTGTATACGGAACCAAACCCTCTAATACATATTTTATTGCCGATTCTGGAAGTTGCTTGTTAGATAGTGCCCTTTTCATATTTACAATTATACCCACATTTTCTCACGATCGTGAATAAAGTGAGGATTTGTTAATGATGAGGAAGAGAGCTTTGGGGTTTGGTTTAGCGGTTACTTCTGGCTACAAGAGCGTATTGCAAAAAGTAATTGTCTATTGCTTGTTCATCACTGGCGTTATTGCCATATATAACGCTTAAAAACTGGTCTTTGGACCTTAGAACCTCTTTTGTCCTGGGTGATTTACTAGCAACCAGTACGTCAGTAGTTGCATCAAACAAGTCTATCGCCCTGGCTACAGCCATTTCGGTAGCTTCGCTGTCGCCACGCCTATTTGCACTAAACGACCGGCCAACTTCACTATATATGTTCCCCATTTGTTCAAAAATGGTCATTTTGGCCCATTTGTTTCTGTCTACAGCATAGTTAGTCATTTGTTACAGTTTCATTTATAAGTTTAATAATCATACCCCGTATTGTGGCATCGTTTATATAACGCGACATGTTATTTGCGCTTGGACGTATGTTTATCATGGAATCAAATTCAATAAAATCATCACTACCATATTTATTAGGATATAGGTTTATTCCCCACAGATTAGCCTGTTGGCTTCCTTGCTCCAATAACAGCTGTTCTTCATCGACATGCATTTCGGCATCTACAACTACTATTTTCTTTTCTATATCCACCACAGCCTTAACCAAACCACCATACATTTTTTCGGCCATTTCACTAAGTTGGCTAACGGTAATATTTTCAATCTGTTTCATATAGCAATTATAACATCAGTTATTACTGCTAATTACTTTATACTAAATACTATCTATCAAAAGGAGTAAAGTATGTGTGGAATTGTTGGATATGTGGGACGTGGGAATGCAATAACGCCAGTTTTGGCTGGCCTAAACAACCTAGAATACCGCGGTTACGATAGCGCCGGCATTGCCTTCTGTTCAGACAAACTGTTTACAAATGTTAAGCAAGTTGGCCGGGTAAGTGCCCTAGAAACCGAACTTGCAGGCCTAAAAATGGCTAAGCCCAACAATGCCATTGGCCACACCCGCTGGGCTACGCACGGCGCCCCCACCAAGCTAAACGCCCACCCCCACTACAACTCTAGCCATACTATTTTTGTAGTGCACAACGGCATTATTGAAAACCATGCCGAAATAAGGCAAATGTTAGAAAAACATGGCTACCATTTTATATCCCATACCGACACAGAGGTTATTCCCCACCTAATAGATTACTTTTACGAAAAATTTGGCAATATGGACAAGGCATTTGAAACTGCTATCCGTGAACTGCAAGGGGCTTTTGCCATAGCCATGACCACCATTCATGAACCTACCAAAATATACGCTGCCCGGCTATCTAGCCCGCTGGTAATTGGGGTTGGAGAAGATTCCAACATGGTAGGTAGCGACGCCTCGGCCGTGGCCGATTACGCCAAGAAAATAGTTTATTTAGATGATTACGAAATGGTTATTGTAGAGCGTAAAAAATATACCATTAAAAACTTTAAAGATAAAAAACTAGTTAATAGGCAACCAGAAAACATCATTTTAGAAGATGTAGCTACTAGCAAAGGCAACTACGCCCACTACATGCTAAAAGAAATACACGAAGCACCAAAAACTATTCAAAATTCTATCTTGGGGCGCATAAAGCTAGAAACAAACAATATTAAGCTTGGCGGTATAGAAGCTGTCGAAGATCAGCTAAGAACTATAGACAGAATTATTATTATTGCCTGCGGAACATCTTACTATGCTGGGTTAGTTGGCGAATATTTAATAGAAGAAATAGCCCAAATACCAGTCGAGGTACAGCTAGCAAGCGAGTTTAAATACCGCAAAGAACCACTTGGCAAAAATACGGCCATATTAGCCATATCGCAAAGTGGCGAAACAGCCGATACTATTTCTGCCCTAAAAAAAGTAGAAGAAAAAGGCTTATTGCGCTTTGGTATTGTTAATGCGCCTGGTAGCACCATTGCCCGCATGACAGACGCCGGCATATACTGCCATGCTGGACCCGAAATATCTGTCGCCAGCACCAAAGCATTTTTGGCCCAAGTATCTGTACTAAACTTACTTGCCCTTTGGCTTGGCAAGGGTAAAAGTAGCTTATATAAACCACTGTTAACCGAGCTAGCCAACCTGCCTAAAACAGCTGAAAAAGTGCTAAAACTAGCCCCCCAAATAAAAGAAATTGCCGAAAAATATGCTCACCATAGCAACTTTATGTATTTAGGGCGTATTTACGAATTCCCTATGGCCCTAGAAGGCGCCCTAAAGCTAAAAGAAATTAGCTATATTCATGCCGAGGGCTATGCTGGTGGCGAGCTAAAACATGGCCCGCTAGCGCTAATAGACAAAAGCTTACCAACCTTTG
>CAYZCZ010000034.1:0-5775 GCA_964477125.1 uncultured Candidatus Saccharibacteria bacterium
CAAGACTTGAACTTGCGACCTCACGGCCCCCAGCCGTACGCGCTACCAACTGCGCTACACCCCGTTAGTACAAAAGTTGGTACAAAAAAGCCCGATATCCGTTTGGATTCCTGCTGGAAACCAAGTGGAAGCCCGCATACTAACCCCAAGAGGTTAGAGGATATAAGGCTACCCATAAAAGTGACTATTCAGAAATCAATTCTTGATATCGGGCCTCTTTTATTATACTCGACAAGTAGCTAAATCCCACTAATAAAAGGTTATAGCTAAGTTACTAAGTTGAATATCCATTGGTTAATATTGGTTAATATTGAGCTTATCATGGGAATAATTAAAATTATAAATAACCCTATTGCAATCAAACCAAAACTTTCTATTGTTTGCATTAATTTCTGTAAAGGCTCTGGTGCAAACGCATATAATACGCGGGACCCATCAAGTGGAGGAAACGGAATCATGTTAAACACGAAAAAACCTACGTTAATGGCAATGAAAATCGCAATGAAATTTACCAAAGGCCCAGGACCAGTTACTAGGCCAGAGTACTTCGCAAACAATCCAGCGACAAAAGCTAGAGCTAAATTTGTCAATGGCCCTGCAAGTCCAACTAAAGCACCACCGAACTCTTCATACTTTAATCGCGCAAAATTAACTGGTACTGGTTTGGCAGCACCAAAAGGAGGCATACCAATGGCTAATAAAACTATTGGCAACAAAACTGTAGCAAACGGATCTATATGATTGATTGGGTTTAGGGTTAGCCTATCTGCATCTTCAGCCGTTGTGTCACCCAATAACTTAGCAACATATCCATGCATAAATTCATGCAGTGTTATAGAAATACCAATCGCTATTAGAGCAAATAATATTTTTTGTATTAATCCATCATCCATACCCAACCTAGTATACAGAACTTTGTCTTAAACAATCAAAAATCCCATTTTATGCTCGCCTCTTGATTTATCGGTGTTAAAAGTGTAAAATTAACAGTTGAATTTAATAAACGTGAAATCATTAAGAGGATGTTATGAATACCTGCGATATTACCGGCAAAGGAAAGCAATTTGGAAATAGCATTAGCTTTTCTCAAAGAAAATCCAAAAAGGTTTGGAAACCAAATCTACAATCAAAAACTGTCATTGTAGATGGTAAAAAAGTTAAGCTAAAAATTAGCACTCAAGCCATGAGAACTTTGAAGAAAAAAGGCTTAATTTAATATACTAAAGCTACTAAAAAAGACTTGTCGTTATGACAAGTCTTTTTTAAATTTTTATAAATATTAGCTTCGTTCTACTGCTACAACATGCATCTTATCGCCCAACTCAGATTCTTTAACTTTCAAGAGGCTAGTTTTTTCTGGTTCAATAGATCCCATAACCTTTAAAAATTCAGTTAACTCAGCCTGTGGCACCGGATAGTTAATCTTTGGATCAGCATAATGTGTTGGAATCACAACTTTGGGGTCAATTTTATTAGCTACCTTAGCGGCACCAACAGCATCTAAAGTATAGCCACTGCCACCAACTGGTATGATTAAAATATCAACAACCCCAATATCCTCCGCTAATTCATCGCTAACATCTGGGTATATATGCCCAACAACGGCAACAGAAAAATCACCTATACGTACTACATATACCGTTGCCCTTTCACCAGCTTCATCTAAATGAGATCTGGCAGATATTCCCTTGACTGAAATGTCTGAAATCTCATAACTACCAGGACAATCAATCAAAAATCTAGCATCATTCTCAACTTTGATATCTTTGCTTGTTACCAAACTTATATCATTAGATGTTATCTTGGTTTTCAGCCCAAGTTCAACCAAATTATCATCAACTACTAAACTAGCTTTTTTATTAGAAAGCTTTACGCAATTCCCACCAAAATATTCAATTTCCATAACTACCCCTTTTTATAGCCCTAAAGCAAATTATCTTTATCTATTAAAACGACTTTTTTGGCCACTTTCAAATCTGAAACAAATCGATCATTAACCTGTCTTCTGTAAATAAACTCGTCTGTATCAAAAACTACGTATCTTAAATCTTTCTTTTCTTGAGCCTCTAGCTCTGTAACGGCATTGTCTAGGTTCGTCTCGTTAACATCGCCAACAACAACTATATCTACGCCACTTTTATTGTCTAGTGTAAATTGACCAGTAATAATTGCTAGCCGAACATTACCGGCTTTTTGAATGATCTCAGCAATTGGATTGTTAGATTCTCCTACCTCTACAATTAATACTTCATCTTCGGTCTCCGGTTTTTCATCAACGATAGAATCATCTGCCTTCTGTTGCTTCGCCTTAGATGACTTTTTTGCTTTCATTTTCTTACCAGCAAACATGTTAGCCAAGGCATCATAATATTCATATTCCTGGTTAACTTCATAATAAAGCTTATTGTTAGAATTATCTGATGTAATTATGCCAATACTAAGCAGATTAGCTAGTTCTCGTCTAACCGAATTTATTTGCTCATCTATTTTACGTGTTATTTCACGTACATAAAATGAACGATTAGGGTTTTGACAAAAAAGTTGCAGTAACTTAACTCGAGTTTTTGATCCAAACAGTTGTTCAACCATACCTATATTGTAGCAAGCAATTATATATTTATACAGCCCATCTTAAAATAAGTTGTGCAGACTATATTGTATGGTGCTATCTTTTTAGTTTTTTTGCAATTTTTACTGTATTTTCAGATAAATTATCAACCATATTCAGATGTTGATTCTTTTTACTCAATTCATCTGGACCAGTAACTATTTTAAGCAAATGATCCGTAAACATAGTGTTTTTAGATAAAATTGGACCATGCAAATATGACCCGAACACATTGTTATATATAGCTCCTTCTGTATTGTCCTGGCCATTATTACCTTGGCCTAAAACAGAACTACCAAGAGGTTTTATACCATTACCTAAATATGTTTTACCACTGTGATTTTCATATCCGACAATATCACCCCATTCACTGCCAATAACAATATTGCCAATTATTCTTTCGTCTCCAGCAATAGTGGTAATATCAATTATCCCTAGGCCTGGAATTATTTTGCCTTCGTTCGTTTTGAAATAGTTTCCAAACATCTGGTACATTCCG
The DNA here is from genome assembly GCA_964477125.1 of uncultured Candidatus Saccharibacteria bacterium. Taxonomy (GTDB): domain Bacteria; phylum Patescibacteriota; class Saccharimonadia; order Saccharimonadales; family CAIOMD01; genus DALYDK01. Next base: position 3,108 of record CAYZCZ010000034.1, read on the forward strand.
CATATCATTAGCATAGGAACGCCGTTGTTAGCCATATCTTGCAAAACACTTTTTTTAGATTTCAAATCATCTGCAATATCTAGCTGACCTGCGTCTTGGCCACCACCACCTATAATAATCGAGCTATCTATCGGAATCTTGTCACCTATTCCAATTCCTATGATTTCTGTTTTATAGCCCATCCACTGAAGCCTTTTAGAAAATACCAAAACATTTCCATTATCCCCGTAAATATTCATCTCCTTGGGGTATAAATGCACTATTTTTATCGTTTTCATATTTCCTCCAAAGTAGTCATCTTTGATAAATAACCTCTTATTTCAAGCATTGCCGTATATGTTGTATATATAAGCATAGTTTGGCCTTCGTTCATTTTGGATATTTCATCATTAACCATAGTAAAAAGTTTTGGCTCAATAACGTCAGTAGTAATATCATCATAAGATAGTCTCAAAGCCATATCAAACGCCCTGGAACCGGATGTGACTACTAAGCCGTTAGTATTTATCATGCCCTTAAACTCAACATCCCAAAGCCAAGAAACATCTCGCCCATCTGCGTAAGCATCGTTAATTGCTATTAACGTAACTACATCATTAATCTTAGAGGCACCCAATAAAGATTGCCTAAAGCCACTTGGATTTTTAACAAGTTGCAAAATTACCTGTTTTTTGCCAACCATTATTCGCTCCCCACGCCCAAAAGCTGGTTTTACAGTAGCAATACTTTTAATAATTTGGTCTGCAGACACGGCAAGCGCATGGCATAAAGCCATGGCCGCAACAGCATTTTGAGCGTTGTATAAACCATACAAAGATAAAGCAAAAGTTTTCTTGTGGCCGTCAATAGTTGTTGTAATTTTATCATCATCGATTGCATCTAGCTGTACGGTTGCCAGCTGCTTAGAGCTAGCAGATGAACCACCATGTAGCTCGTCGTCATCTCTAAAAATGTCTTTAAGGCTTGGTGCCACGCCATAATAATTTACACTAGCAGAAGCGTCTTTGTACAACTTAGACACACGCGTGTCATCTCTGTTTAAAACTACTACTTCTGTAGTTTTTTTAACAACTGCACTTAATAGCTGAGCCGTGTAATCTATTTCTCCAAATCTATCCATTTGATCGCGCATAACATTTAGTATTAGGCTGGCGCGGGGCTTAATTTGCTGAACAAATTTTGCTGCATAGGCCTCGTCTAGTTCTATTACGGCTATATCAAAAGGTAATTTTCCGGTTAAAGAAACCGGTTTAACAATGCTTGCAACTACTCCCCTAGTAAAATTGCTACCTGTTGGGTTAGTTAAAACCCTTTTACCACTATCGCTTAAGATTTTTGCTACCATTTTTGTGGTGGTGGTTTTACCATTTGTGCCAGATATAACCACTACGCCATCTGGCAATTGGGCTAACATATCTCGCAAAAAGTTTTTATCTATTTTTTCTATAGCGTATCCAGGCAAGGCAGAACCCCTACGCCCCAATATTTTAAGACCAAACAAAATACTTTTACCAACAACAATACTATGGGAATGCATAATAGTAATTATAGCAACCTAAAGAACAAAAAGCGTATTTATTAAGTTACTAAGTACCGTTTTATTGGCTAGCAAGCCAATTATAGGCTTGCACACCGTCAATAAACCACGTTATGTCTTTATGGCGCTTAAACCACGTTCGTTGGCGTTTAGACAGGTTAATATCGCTCATTATGGTTGCATCAACTGCTTCTTGCAAGCTTATTTGGCCGTCTATATAGGGTTTAAATGTTTTATAGATGCCACCGTTAAGAGCTTTGCAACCTGCACCATATATTTTATATAGGCTTTTAACCTCTTGTTCTACATTATTTTGTACCATTTGCTGGGCGCGCATTGTAATTGACTCTTTTAAAACCTCTTTTGGCGGATCTATGCCAATAAATAATGTATCTTTTAAGGGGCCTTTTTGTTTTAAAGGCGCATTACCACGGCTAATTGTATTTAATAAATAGCGTTTATTTTTAGTGTTTTCTGGCATGAGCAAATTATTTTTTATTATTATTTGTTGCAAGTCTGCTATGTTCATATTTTTATATTCTTCTGCCAAATTAGTATTATGGGGCGTAAATATATATTGGCGCGTAAAACCATCTACATATAAACCACTACCACCAACCGTAACATCAACAAGCCCCCTGCTATTTATGCTTTTTTGGGCGTTTTTAGCATGCTGGGCAAATTCTGCCACAGTAACATGATTATCTGGCAAGGCAATATCTAAACAATAGTGCGGCACTAATTTTTGCTCTGCTGGGCTAGGTTTGGCAGTGCCAACATTCATACCTATATATACCGTGCGAGAATCTGCAGCAATAATTTCTGCATTATAAAGTTGCGCCACTCGTAAAGACAAGGCTGTTTTACCGCTGGCCGTAGGCCCCACAATTACAATATGCTTAATATTTTTTAACACTAAACTAGTATAGCAATCCCTAATCAAAATTATCAAATTAAGGGTGATGGGTGGCTATTTTAAAAACATCTGTTCTTGCGACAAAGCATATTAGTAGATATGGTGCGAAGTAAAACAGTGTTTTTATGCAGCCTAGGCGCGCTCTTAAGTGGTAGTTTTGATTAGGGATTGCTATTGCTAACTACTGCATTATTTGGTAGTTAAAGGTGTAGGTT
>CAYZCZ010000035.1:0-5747 GCA_964477125.1 uncultured Candidatus Saccharibacteria bacterium
CCGTTCGAATCCCAGCCAACGCTTGTCATGAAAAAAGCCGGACATAAAAGTCCGACTATTTTCTTGGCTAGGGATAATAGACGAAATTAGAACCAAGCTACTAGCCATATAGGTAAGTAATATATATCAAGGCATCAAGTTGCTTAGATTATACCCCGTACCACCAAATTATTTTAGGTACCATCTGCAATATTTGTATATATAGGAATACACCTACACCCCTCTTTTCCTTTATATAGTTTTTCGGGATTAATAAAATGCCACCAGGTTCTGGTGATTATTCAATCTAATTTAGAATGTAGTTTGCATTCTCCATTCGCTTCATAATGTTCTCTATTGCACTTGTCTGGTCCATTATGAATTGCCAAACACCAATTCTTGCATATCTTACAAGTATTGGTTCAAATAATACATAATCGCTAAGTAACATAGCTTTAGAAATAAATTGTAAAATAATATATAGCGTAAAATATTACCCAAAATACGATAAGTAGCACTATCTTTGTTTTGTCGCTTATCCATTTTGATAAAATTTTAGATAAGGCCGAAACAATAACCGCAACAAGAATAAATCTTAAAGATCTAGCGAATACAGAAATAATTATAAATGTTATGTATGGAATATTATAAACAGGGGCCAATAGTGCATATAACTTGTATGGTATGCCTTGCTTGGGGCCATAAAAAAGTGCCATGACTCCATGTTCGCTAAAATCTGTATTAACTTGGCTAATAATCACATCATTTATACCAGGTATAAATGTCATGTATTTTAGCAAATCAATGCTTGTATTGTTCGATAAAAAATACATTAGAGTACCGCCAATAATAGCGCCTATTAAAGAAAATAAGCTTACTATAAGTGCTATTTTTATACTTTTTATGGCTTTATAACTAATATATACATCTGGCACAATAAAGAAGAACGTTACTTCGGCAAATCCCCACAATAGTGCAATATCATTTGATTTGTTTTTATATTTCATTAATTATTCGGCAATAATACTTATAATATCAAAAAAAATGTATAATAAAATTATTATGGGAATATATACAATAAAACCAAAATTTCAAAAAACATTAAGACCAATAGAAAATATTTTTGTTCGTTACCACGTTCATCCAACAGTTGTTAATTTACTAGGTTTTCTTATGGCCTGTATAGGAGCATTGGGGATATTATTGTCACCAAAATACCCCATATTACTGTTCGTTACGGCATTTGCGGTAAATGCACGTACAGCTTGTAATGCACTAGATGGCCTAGTGGCTAGGCGTTTAAATGTTGCTAGTAAGTTCGGTGAAGTACTCAATGAATTAATTGATAGATTCTCGGACTCGGTGCTTTTTATATCTATCTATTTTTTAAGCTCAACAAGTAATACACTAGCACTTTTTACACTTGTAATTATTCTAATTAATAGCTACTTAAGCATACTTAGCAAAGCATCTGGAGCATCACGCCAATATGGTGGCATTGTAGGCAAGGCCGACCGAATGATATATATGTCCATAGCTTCGGTATTGGTATTTTTCACACATAATCAGAACATATGGAACTATTTCTTATGGTTTATTTTATTAACAACTGTAGTTACGTTCTTTCAGAGGTTTGCTACAACCCGGCGCGAACTAGCTGAAAGCTAATAATAATGAATTTATCGCCACACTTTCTTAACCCGTTTGATAATCCTATTGTTCCTGCAGTTTTATTGAGGCTTGGGCTAATATATGGCATTGCATTTATACTTATATTACTAATTAAAAAAGGCAACTTACGTTCGGTCTTTTCGTCTAACGTAGGGCAACGGCTAATAGGTTGGCTGATTTTAACGCCCATTTTTTTCATTGGTGTTTTTTGCGGAGGCATTCCGGGGCTAATAGTATTATTTATATTTACAGCCGGTGCAATTTTAGAATATGCAAAAATTGCTCATTTAACCCCTAGTTTTCGAAATGCATTAATACTACTATCCGTCATTTCACTATTAATAGTTGGCTTTATGCCAAATTCATTTTATGTGCTTCCGTTAGTATATTTTTTAGTAATTACACCATTAGCAATAAGATTAAATACGCCGGACAAATCTTTTTTACAAGCAAGTATATCTATGTACGGCGCTATATGGATTATTTTTAGCTTATGTCACTTAGTATTATTAACTCGGTTAAGTTTACAATTTGATAGTACTAGGGCACTAACATTTTTAGTAATATTTGCAGTAGCTTTAGCAGATATTGGTGGCTATATTTTTGGTAAATTATTTCACCACTTTAAAGTTCTTGATAATTATAAGGTTGCCGACAAACTAAGCCCCAATAAAACATACATTGGCACGCTTGGCTATATTATAGGTGCTCTTATGGGAATATCACTTTTCTATTTTGCCGTAGGGCCATATATGAATGTCGTTCAGTGGATTATGGTTGGCATAATAATTGGTATTTTCTCATTTATAGGCGGTTTAACACACTCCTATTTTAAAAGATATTTTGGGGTTAAAGACAGTGGCAGAATCATTCCTGGGCATGGAGGAGTAATGGATAGGATTGATAGTATTTCTCGTGTTGGTGTAATACTATATTATTTTCTACTAGTTTTCATCGTCAATTAAGGCAACAACATAAGCTACAACCATATTTCCATGGTGGCTAATTGAACCGTCCATACTTATTAATTTATCAGGTACAGATTGAACGCTTATTATTGGTTTGCCAGAGTCATTAGCGCTAATCGAAATAGCTAGCCAGTCGTTAGGTTCTAGGCCTAGTGCTTTTATCGTAGCTTCTTTTAGGGCTACTCTACCGGCTATATGCTCCGGATTATTATTATTAATATCGCCGGGCAAAAGTATCCGCTCTAATTGGTTCTTGTCATTAAGTAAGCTTGTAATTAGTGAAAGATCAACAATATCAACACCACATGCTATTCTCATAGCGCCTCGACTTCGTTTTGCAAATCGTGGGCAATCAAATCCGGTGTTTGTTTAATAGAGTAGTATCGTGGTTTGCCAAATACAACCCTGGTTGTGCCACGCTTGGGCCAATTTCTATTTTTTGGAAGAATATTATAAGTTCCAATTATTTTTACTGGTACTATCGGTATATCTACCTGTGATGCTAAGAATCCAATGCCTGGTTTAAAAGCTTGTATTTTACCATTTAGCGATCTTGTGCCTTCTGGGAATATTATTACAGAATTACCGTTAGAAAGTTCTTTGCCAATTCGGGCCATACCCTCTCTGGTATTACCACTTCTATCAACTGGTATAGCATGCAGGAAAGTTCTGGATAACCATGCCTTTAGCTTTTTATCAAAAAAGTAATCCTTGGCCACTACTATACTTACTTTCTGTCTACGTTTAAAGCCAGCAACTCTTAGTAATGTTAATGCATCAAAATGGCTACTATGATTAGCTACATATATAGCAGGGGAACTAGTTGGTTCCCATCCGGCGCAGGTAAGTTTTTGATAGTGAACCAGCACCATTAGCATAAGTGCTTGCATAAAAGACTGCACATATAGGATAAATTTATTTTGTGTCGTGTTGTAGTTTTGGTTACTATGTTTAGCAGTACCCGTCCTAGACTTATCGACCATCTTTGTTAATTGTCCAACATTAGTTGTCTGCGTTATTTGTGTTTCATCAAATATTATTAGAAATTTTTCTTCTATTAGGCTTACCAGCTCAAGTTTTTTTATTGAATCAATTGCAAAGTCGGTGTTTAATATCATTTCATCCGATATTTCGCCATTAAAATTTGTTAATTGGCGCAATATCATTTGGATAGTATTTTTATCATGAGACGGCGCATGACTAGTATCAGAACTATTATTATTTACCGCTTCTTGAACGATATTACGCCGTATTTTTCTAGTTGCCGTCCTTGGAAAATCACTATCTGGCCATTTAATTATATTTCTAATATTCTGAAAACTTGCTAGCGACATATTAACGGTTCCAATTATATTTGAAATAGTAGTGTTGTCGCTGTCAGACAATATTACCGCAGTTAGCCTTGGCTCATTGGTACTGTTATCCATTAGTACTACAACATCTTTAATAACACTGTTATTTAGTATTTTAGCCTCAATATCTTCGGGGTAAATATTTAAACCATTGCTACTAATTAATATATTTTTTATTCTACCCTTTAAAAACACAAAACCATCGTCGTCTACTTCTGCAATATCACCAGTGTGGAACCAGCCATTGTTATCAAAAACAGCTTTTGTCGCCGTATCATCGTTGTAGTATCCTTTAAAGACATTATCGCCTTTTAAAAGCAACTCCCCATTATCGCTAAGTTTTAATTGCTGGTTAGGCAAACATTTGCCCACAGAACTTTGCTTATGTTCTAACCTGCTGCTGTATGTTGCCAGTGGAGATGTTTCAGTCAAGCCATAGCCTTGAATTACGTTATAACCAAGTTCATTCCAAAAATTCTCAACATCTACAGGTAGGCCTGCGCCACCTACCGCCAGTGTTGTAAGCTTAACCCCAATATTTTTTCTTATAGGGTATGCAACTGTACGCGCTAATGGCTTTGGTAATATTTTAGTAACTTTTATAAGACCCATGGCAAATTGGCCCTTAAGGGAAGCAGTGTCTATTTGATTAAAAACCCGTCGTCTTAAAAGTTGTAAAAAAGCTGGCACAGTAATAATGCTAGTAACACCTTCCTCACGGATTGCTAACGATATCTCAGAAGGCCTTAGCGATGAAATATATACTATTGTCGAACCGAGCATAAATGGGCTCCAGAAGCCGGCAGTTTGTTCTAGCATATGGCTTAAGGGTACAAGTGAAAGGCTAGTTTCGTGTTTTTGCCTAGGCCAGGCTATTAAAAAGTTATTCATGTTACTAACTACATTTTTATGAGTTAGAACAACACCTTTTGGGTCGCCAGTACTACCGCTAGTATAAACAATCTCTAAAACATCATCGGGTGAAATTTTTGGCATAATAATATTTTGGCGCGGGGCCGGTGCAATGGTATTAGCTAGGTCTTCAATAGTAATCGTTTCGGTAACGCCACTATATGGTTTAAATGCCGATATATATAACAACTTAGAATTTGTTTTTTTTAAAACTGAATTTACAAAATCTTCACTAGAATTAAAATCAATAGGGACAACAATAGCGCCAATACTGGCACAAGCTAAATATGTGACAATCCACCAAGGACTATTTGGGCCACATATTGCAACTTTATCACCTTTTTGAATATTTTTTGATTGCAAATGAGCAACCATGTCTTCTACTTTTAGTTGGACATCGCTAAATGTCCATTTTTTACGATAAATTGGTTGACGATGAATAAAGGCTATCTGTTGCTGGTAGTTTTTAAAAATATTATTTATTGTTGCCGGCACGGTTAAATTGTTCATTATGAATATTATACGATTCAGCTAACGCATTTGTCTAAGATTAAGTACTATTAAATTTGCGGACTATTCAATTTAGAAGGTTAATTCGTAGCCTTAACATAGATTTGGCCATTCATAACAAAACAATAGTGAAGTTATAGGGGTGACTATTGTACTAGACCCGAATTGCCTCAGACGAGATAGGCAACGGGATTCGAACAAAAATAACCGACCATTTGGTCGGCTTTTTATAACTAGCATTGTAACTAACTGATGGTTGGGTAATGATAGCACCGGGGTCTATTTAGTTGCACTGCTTGGCAAGGGTGGAGGGATTCGCCTTGAAACGAAAGAAAATTATTTTCGTTAATCCAAC
>CAYZCZ010000036.1:0-5643 GCA_964477125.1 uncultured Candidatus Saccharibacteria bacterium
GGAGCTAGTGCCGCAAGGCGTGAAGGTTCAAGTCCTTTCTCGCGTACCAAATAAAAGGCGTCCCTATGGGGCGCTTTTTATTTGGTATAAAAACACTAAAAACCGCCTTAAGGAAAAGGCGGTTTTAAAATTGTAAGCTTTAGATAGTTAGTTTTTTGCTATCTGCTTAACGTATACATATGCCATAACAAACATCATGGCACCGCTAACAACAAGTGAGAATATTGGTCCAATGATTGGAATAATATTCGCAATTAAACTCGTCGCAAAACTTACTATTAGGTTAACCAATATTATAACTACTAACCATTGCCAGTTCTTCTTTGCTACTACATAACCCTCGTTAAGGGCTTCTGAAACACCTAGGTTTTTGTCTATTAATAAATATGGTGCAAGCGCAGTGAAAAAGCCTACAGCAATTGCAAATACTATTGCAAGTGGAAGTAGTATGAATCCTACGAAAACAAACATTAATAGAATAGAAACTATAATTGGCAAAACTATCACTGCCCCAATTAGTAAATATAGTAATATAAACCTAACAACAAAGGTCAGGTTTTTATCCCAAACTTCTTTAAAGCTTACTTTATTACTCCTGACACTTTCTAATTGGATAATAGTAAAAGCTGGTGCGAATAATAGGGAAACTGCAATTGCAACTAACAATAGAATACCTGCGATAACTAAGCTACTACCAGCCACGGCAGAGCTGTCACTTAAGCTTAGGCTACTTAATACCGCGGCGCCACCAACCATAAGTGCTAATATGAACGCCACGACAGGTATTAGCCAAACAAGAATTAATGTTCCAATATTAAGCACAAAGGCATCCCAAATACTCCGCCAACTATTAAATACCCAAGTAAATTTATCACCAAATTCTGGTTCGGTGTTTGCTTGAGACTTTGGTTGCTCAGAAACTTTTTCAACTTTTAATTCTTCACTTTTTTTAGACACTGTTTTTTTATCAACAGGAACCGGACTTTTAGAAGTTTTAGATACTGACTCTTTAGGCTTTTTTGACGTTGCCATAGTTTTCCCCTTTATTTATCTAGCTTAATATAACCACTTCAAGGTCTAATCCGTCAATAGTTTTTACAACACCGAGCTAACAGTTTATAATAACAATATATGCCAATAACTACACAGCCATATAAGGGTGCCCGAGATTTTTATCCAGAAGATAAACGAATTCAAAACTACATATTTGATATTTGGAAAAAAGTAGCCTTAAGTTATGGCTATCAGCAGTATGATGCCCCAATAATTGAGCCAATTGAATTATATTTGGCAAAAACAAGCGAAGAAATTGTTAGTGAACAAACTTATGCCTTTGAAGACCGTGGTGGACGAAAGGTAACATTAAGACCAGAAATGACGCCTACTGTTAGCAGAATGGTTGCTGGTAGGCGCCAAGAACTAGCCTACCCACAACGTTTATTTAGTATCCCCAACCTATGGCGTTACGAGCGACCACAAAGAGGAAGGCTGAGAGAGCATTGGCAACTAAATATTGATTTATTTGGTGTAGAAGACTTAGCTGGCGACCACGAAATTATTAGCCTGGCCGATGCTATTATGCAAGAGTTTAAAGCTAAGCGTGAACAGTATGTAATTAAAATTAACTCCAGAATACTCGTAAATTTCATACTTTCTGAATATTTAAAACTAGACGAAGTTGAATCCTCTACTGTCATTAGGCTTATAGACCGTATGAATAAAATGGATAGGGCACAGTTTGTTGCCTTGTTAGATACTAGTGTTAGTCCCACCCAGCGCGAAACAGAAAATGTGTCTGAAAAATTATTAAAAATATTAGAGGCTAAAGACATTTCTAGTTTACCCGACGAAATAAAAAACCATCCATCTGCTCAATCTTTATTATCATTAGAGCAACTACTTGCGAAAAACGGGATCACGAACGCCAAAACGGACATGGCGTTAATGCGTGGCTTTGATTATTACACTGACATTGTTTTTGAAGTGTTTGATACTGACCCTACTAACAATAGGTCTTTGTTTGGCGGTGGCCGGTACGACGGGCTAGTGGGACTGTTTGGAGTAGAGCCAGTGCCAACAGTAGGTTTTGGCATGGGTGACGTTACTATTAAAGACTTTTTAGATACCCATAAACTTATGCCCGAATTGGCATGTGAAATAGACGCAACCGTAATACTTATTGGTGACGTATACTTGCAGGCCCAAGACGTATTGAAACAGCTGAGGTCCGAAGGCGCCCGTGTAGCTGTTGACCCAACAGACCGCAAAATAGATAAAAAAATCAAAAACGCCTATAAAGCAGGGCTTAAGTATGCAATATTTATAGGTGAACAAGAGATAGCCGAAGGCCAATATCCAATAAAAGATTTACAAACAGGCAATGAAGAAAAACATTCGATTGAAAGAATAATTCAAATATTAACAAGCAGTAGGCTTAAAGACCAAGAATTGTAAACTGGTTTAAAACCAGCTGTAAGCAATATTGCTTTTGGTTTAAGTTAAATGTATCTGTTAAACTAGTGGGCATGCATATTACTCGAAAAAACTCATCAGACACGTTAGTAACATTAACAATAATGGTTGACCAAGCCGAGCTGGATACTGCCAAGGCCCAAACCTTAAAACGGCTAGCTCCAAAAGTAAAAGTAGCAGGTTTTAGAGCAGGAAAAGTGCCTGCAGACCTAGTTGAAAAAAACTTAGACCCAAACTACCTTCAAACTGAGGTTATTGACACGGTTATTAACAATGTATATAGCGATGCTTTAATAAAAGAAGATTTGCGACCAGTTGCACAACCGCAAGTGAATCTTAGTAAGTTTGTTCCTTATACAGAACTAGAATTTACTGCTGATGTAGAGATAATAGGCGAAGTTAAACTACCAGACTATAAAAAACTTGCTGTGAAAAAGGAATCACCTAAGGTTGTTAAGAAAGATATCGACGAAGTACTAACGCGCCTACAAACCCAAATTGCCGAATATAAAGAAGTAGACCGTGTAGCCAAAAAAGGTGACCGGGCTACTATAGACTTTGCTGGCAAGGACGAAAAAGGCGAAGAAGTTAACGGTGCTAAAGGTGCTGGCTACCCATTGGCGCTTGGTAGCAATACATTTATACCTGGTTTTGAAGATAATGTTATAGGTTTAAAGCCTGGGGTTGAAAAAGAATTTACCATTCCATTCCCTAAGGATTATGGGGTAAAAGCATTGCAGGGTAAAAAAGTTACTTTTAGCGTAAAAATAACTAAGCTAGAAGAAACTAAATTGGCAGAGTTAAATGATGATTTTGCCAAAAAAACTGGACCATTCAAGAATTTAGATGAGCTAAAGGCAGATATTGAGAAACAATTAAATATAGAAAAATCTACCCAAGCACAAAAAGAATTTGAAGACGCTTTAGTTAAAGAATTGGCTGACAACACTAAAGTTGAACTACCTAAGACATTAGTGGATGAACAAATTGCTTCTGTTGATAATGAGTTTAGGCAAAACCTTACCTACAGGGGTGAAACTTTTACAGAATATCTTGCAAATAGTGCCCAAACAGAAGAAGAGTATACCAAAAATGAGCTAAAACCTGCGGCTGAAGTGCGTTTAAAGGCTGGGCTAGCATTAAGTGCACTTGCCGAAAAAGAAGGCATTACAGTAACGCCAGAAGAGCTAGAAATACGAATGCAAGTATTGAAGGGTCAATATACTGACAGTAAAATGCAAGAAGAGCTTAATAAGCCAGTAGCAAAGCGCGATATTGCCAGCAGATTATTAACAGAAAAAACCATAGCCAAGCTAGTAAATTTGAATAGTTAGTCTTACCTAAGTAAATGTCTGAGCGACCAGGTAATTTCAATAAAGTTAGTACGACAAAGGCGTCTATTGGTGACTTGGAGCCTGATAGCCCGGACGAGTACTATGCCGAAATTGAAGCTAAAATTGAAACTGGACAACCTACTTTTAAAATATTAAATATTGAAATTGCCGGCATTTGTTTCATAGTTCAATTTTACAAAGATAGAGAGTTAAAGGCATTTATAGATCATGACTGGAGCAAGCTTTACGCCGAATCTTCGGAAATTTTTATTGTAAAATCCGAAGAAGCTTTTCAGTTCATTACTAACGGTAAAAGATATTTTAGCTTAGATGAAGCGCAAGATATTTTATTGAATTTATATCAAGATCATTAGCACTCTATATTGACGAGTGCCAACTTGCAAGGTAAAATGGTACTATGAATAATATGCTTATACCTACAGTAATAGAAAATGATGGCCGTGTGGAACGTGCCTACGATATATATAGCCGGCTTTTAAAAGATAGAATTATATTTTTAGGTGAAGATGTTAATTCACATACGGCTAACTTAGTTGTTGCCCAGATGTTGTTTTTAGAGAATGAAGATCCAAAGAAAGATATTATTTTTTATATAAATAGCCCTGGAGGCAGTGTATACGATGGCATGGCAATATACGACACGATGCAGTTTGTAAAAGCCGATGTACAGACAGTAGGCATCGGTTTACAGGCTAGCATGGGTGCTTTTTTGTTAAGTAGTGGCACCAAAGGAAAAAGATTTGTTTTGCCTCACAGTAAAATAATGATACACCAACCTAGCAGTGGTACGCGTGGTAAAGTTACCGACATGGAAATAGACTTAAAGGAATCATTAAAAGTTAAACATCAATTAAATGAAATCTTAGCAAAAAATACTGGCCAAAAGCTTAGTAAAATTGAACTTGATGCAGAGCGAGACTACTGGATGAGTGCCGAAGAGGCAGTAAAATATGGCCTGGCCGATAAAGTAATAAAATAGTAAAAGGTATATCCGTTAATTGTTGTAAAATTCTATTTTGCTATTAGCAAATAATTGCATAAATAAAAGCATAAGACTAGAATTAGTTTATAGCAGGAAATCTGCTAGTACATTCCGGTAATGAGCAATGATGTATGACACGTAAGTTGGTCGCTTGTGTCGTGCGGAGCAAGTAGCGAAACCACCATTATTAACTAAACGTCTTTAGATATATAATGATGCTAGATGGCATCTATTTTTGTCTAAAAACAGATGCGCGACCACAAGAAAGGCTTGTATAGCATGAATAGCTTGCAAACGTTTTACGCGCAAATAAAAACCGAGCGTGAAGCTCAAGAAATAACCATATCAAACGTAATAATTAGAGTAGGGACTGTGTTGCCCAAATCAGACGCGCTTCGCCTACCTATGCTTGAATCTTACAGATCAAGGCACATCGACAGACAAGGACACAAACGTCGGCCTATGGTTGCGTTAGAGCTTGGTTAAACACCAAAGTTTTACTACATTTTGACCACTCATTTATTGGGTGGTCTTTTTTATTGACAATTGATTTGTTTTCAGGCAAAATATATCGTAAGAAGTAGTTTAGGCTTGGCCGTGCTCGCATACCCTAGGAATATGTGGTACCAAAAACAACCAGCCAGTGAACTTCGCGCGAAAAATCAAGGATCCATCAACTATAACTAATTTAGGAGTGTGCTTTTTATGGCAAAAACAGCGGCAAGTGCTACTGACGCTAATAGGCGTGTATTTTATACAAAAAGCAATGATATCCCTTTACCAAACTTAATAGACCACCAAAACAAGAGTTTTCAGTGGTTTGTTGAAGAAGGT
>CAYZCZ010000037.1:0-5496 GCA_964477125.1 uncultured Candidatus Saccharibacteria bacterium
AGAATTTACGTTAGTCCCTGCCCTTATGGCCAACATGCAAGACGTAATAATAAAAAGAGTCGCCTTTGGTAGCGTAGAAGCTTAAAGGCTTAAAAGTCATCTATAAAAAAGTGGTTTCAATATCTAAAAAAGCTGCACTAAACTAACAGTTAGCCAGTTTTAAAAACGTCGCTAATTATTTCCTCTAATGCTACTTGTTCAATGGTGATGTCATGAATTGGATAATTTTTAGATATTTTGGTGGCTACTTCCATAACTTCTTCCCTGTGGACCTTTAAGACCAATTTATTATTACTAAGCTTAATAAGCTCACCATAGGGTTCGATATCTGAAGCTTGAGGGGATTTTTTTGTAAAATGTAGCTTTAGGTAACGGCTATTGGAGTACTTATTTTTTAATTTTTCCATTTCGCCATCGTAGATAATATGGCCATGGTTAATAATTATGGCTCGTTGGCAAACCGTGGCAATGTCATCCATGTCATGGCTTGTCAGCATTAGAGTCTTGCCTTGTTCATGGAGCTTCTTTAAAAATAATCTGATGCTCTTTTTGGAGTCAATGTCTAGCCCAATAGTTGGTTCGTCTAGGAATAATATGTCTGGGTCATGTAAAATTGCGCCTATAATTTCCAGTTTCATGCGTTCGCCCAACGAAAGCTTGCGCACTTGTTTATCTAGAACATGATCTACTTTTAATAAACTACAAAGGTCAGTTACGCGTTGGTTAAATTTATCTATTGGGATTTCATATATTTTTTGAATAAGTTGGAAACTTTGTTTGGCTGATAAGTCCCAATTAAGCCCCGCCTTATTACCCATTACTAATCCAATTTTTTTCAAAATAATTGGATTTTTGTCGAAAGGATCAAATCCAATTGTTATCACTTTGCCAGTACTTGGCTTAATGAGCCCGGTAAGCATTTTAGTAGTAGTAGTTTTACCTGCCCCGTTAGGACCTAAAAATGCCACCGATTCACCAGCTTCGATATTAAAGCTAATATTTTCAACTGCCGAGAAAGTTTTATAGTTTGGTCTGAATAATCCAGTTAAAACACTGTTATTTTGTTTAATTTGGTAATGTTTTGATAAATTGGTGACCTTTATAATATGATTCATAGTTTTACGATGATGCCGAGGCATAGCTAGACATGGCCCTTTTCCATATTAACTTAAATATTACTAGAGATAGAAAGCCGGCAATAATGGAACACACCATTAAGCCCAGTATAGGTCCTTTTTGTAGGGCAATATAAGCAACACCACCGGAAGATAGTAGGGTTGGTAAAAGGCTAAAACTTAAGGCTTTTAATGTTCTTGGTAGTTTTTCATAGGGTATTTCATTTATAGCAAAAATTGAATAGGAAGTATTTAGTAGATCAGTTGCTTCGCCTTTTGTAAAAACCGGGTAAGTCAGTGACATATTAATTGTATTTATTATTAATATTGCACACAGCCAACAGACAAACCCAAAGGCTATTGAAAAGGTTGAAAGATTTAATGTTGACCAGTCAATAAGATAAATTAGCAGTAATAAATTTGGCAGACTTATCAATAATGTGATGAATGGTTTAATACTGTATGAATATAGGTAAAATAATTTATTAACGGGTCTCAAAAGAATTAAATCGAATTCACCATTCCTAACAGTTGTGATTATTCTATTCATTGTAGACAGCATAACAGTTGCGTATAGATAATATGTAAATTGACCTACTAGCATCATAAATAGAATATCGTTTTTAGAATACCCCGCCAAAGAACCTATTTTGGCAAACAATAGGTTGATAAAAGCCAAATATGTTATTACGTAAATAACAGTTGAAGCTGTTTCTGAAAGCATATTCCCAAGGTAGGCTTTCTCATTTCGGAATCTATCCCTAATAATTGCTACGAAAATTGATATATATCTTTTCATGCCCCAGTAGCCTCATAGTGTTTTAAGCTGTATTTCCAGAATTTGATAGATGCCATTATTAAAATAACTGCCCATAATAAACCTATAAGGACGAACCAACTATTAAGTGGGTATTTACCTTGTAAAAAAATTGCCATTTGATATTGGCCTGCTGGGAAAGGTGTAAATATTTGTAAGGCATTTGATATATTTTGGGGCATTAAAAATAGCGGTATTAGCAGTCCGCCACATAGAGTAGCTATATGGACAACAACATTTTTTATCCCACCTGCTTCGATAAAATAAAATCCTAGCGTTCCTACAAATATATTTAAAGCTACGTTAATTAAAAAGGTATTAACTAGAATAACAGGAAATAATAGCCAATTAGAGCTACCAATCCCGCCAGCAATGATAATTCCAGCTACTATTTGCAACCCACCCCATGCGTAGTTAATAGCACTTCGACCAGCCCGTGTTGCAAATGGTGATAAAAGGGCTGGCATTGGCTTAATTAGTATTTGATTTAATTCCCCGGATTTTATTAAGCCTATAAGCTGAGACCCTGCCCCTAGCTGAGTGAAAAAGAAGCTAGTTATGCCAGTAATAATTAGATAATAGCTAATAATATCTCGGCTGTTGATGTTAGCACTAGAGAAATTACTGACTATTAACCAAAATGTAATATACAGGGTAATTTCAATAATTCGTCGAGCAATTGAAGCAATAATCTCAATAGGAAATGCTTGGAATCTTTTCGCCTCAAAAGCAACTAAGAAATATAAAAGTTTTATATTATTTATATACATTTATATAAAGTATATGTTGTGATTTAGCAATTTGAAAATCACAGTACTAAATTAGCGATGTCTTTTTAGGATTGGCCAATATGTAAAATGTAATAATAAAACGAGTAGCCTTTAGTAGCGTAGGAGAATAGTCTGTTTGGAGGTCAATTGATTACAGTTCTCGCTGGTAAGTGTTGATTAAAAATAAACTTTATAGGGCTACTAACTACCTTACATTACCGAATGTCCATGACTATTATTCCAATTTGTAATTTAATCTTATTCAAAATATAATCAAGCTTAACAACTAAGGATAAACAAAAAAGGCATAAAATATGGATAATAACCAAAAAAATGACCAACCAGCTACTACGGGCGCACCTTTCGCACAGAATGAGGTACAGGCTGCATTAAATATTCAAAACATAGATACTGCAACCCCAAAAAAACCCAATAAATTACCTGCTAAATTAATAATTGCTGGTCTAGTATTGATTGCAGTTGCAGGTATAGCCGCATATTTGATAGTTACTAAAGATAAATCAGAACCAGTAGCAAGTGTTCAGCCTAAAACCGAAGTTAAAGGTAAGACGGTGCCCAAGGAAGAAATCAAAGATCCAGCATTAAAGAAGTTTATTTACCCAACTACTACTGAAAAGTGGCTTGACAAGCCGGTGCCAATAGCCAAACAAGGCTTCTATTCTAGTGGCTATTCCGATAATGAGCAGTATGCTGAATATTTTGAAGTTGGTACGCATGGTGATAAGAAAATTTTGATGACAGTATTAAGCCAAATTGGCGAGACCATCAATTTATACGAAAAAGCCCCAGATGGCTCGATAGTTTTAATATTGCACCCAGACGATCAGGCTGTATATAACGAGAATAATGAGCCAAAACCGGGGGAGGAATATAAACAGTCAATCATCATAGATAAAACAATTCATTATGATTCATTGAGCATGCCAGTAAAACTTGACATTGGTTTAGGGTACAGTATCACAAAAGAGTCTTATCCAAGTTTGGGCCAGAGGATGCCACTTGGATCTGATGAAAAAAATAGCTATCAAGATGTAAAAATTCTTGGTGCTAGTAAGATCATTAAAAGCGAACATAAGTACGTTGACACTAGCCTGACGTCGATAGGTTATTTTATAGAAACACCTTTAAAAACAAAAGTTACTTACAAATATGAGCCCTTTGCACTTAAGTTAGATAATTTTCAATGGCAAAAAGGTATGAATGCGTTAGATGAAATTAAACCAATAACTAGAGGTTGTGGTGGGGCAACAGTCTCGGTGACAAAATCAGAAGCAATTAAAGATGCTGACGTTCAACAGGTAGGTAAAACTGCTGATGGGCAAATAGTTTATGAACTAAAAGACCCAAACAATGTTTTATTACAAAAAGCATATGATGAGTTTAGGCAGTATTATGCTGATGACAAGACAAATATATACGCAAAAATTTCCAAAGAAGATTTCATTAAGGAACATGCGATTATTATTGGGAAAGATAGCTATGGCCAATGGCTAGTCTATGTGCGAAATCAGTTAAGCCCTATTGGTGGCTGTGCAAAACCAGTAGTTTATTTGTACCCAACAAAAGAACAACAAGTGACTGTAAAAGTTGGTGCCGATGTAAAAATCTCTGACCCACTGTATAATCCCAAAAACGGATGGACGGCATTAGCAAAACCAGATGGTCAATTAGTAGTTAATGGTACAAAATATGATTCGCTGTTCTGGGAAGGGCCAGGAGCTGGTCAGTACCCATCTATAACATCAGGGACGGTCGTAAGTGCAAAAGACGCACCATTGGTTATTAAAAGCCAGTTGATGCAACTTGGGCTAAATGCCAAAGAAATTAGTGATTTTGAGGCCTACTGGAAAGATAAGTTACCGAAGAACAAACCTTATGTAAGGTTGACTTGGTTAACTACAGAACAGATGAACACATTAGCCCCGCTACATATAAGCCCAAAGCCAGATACTGTCATTCGTGTATTCCTAGACTTTACAGGTCTTGATAAACCTATTGTTATTCCGCAACAAAAGCTTACTACTCTCCCAAGAAAAGGTTTCACGGTTGTGGAATGGGGCGGGCTAGCCAACTTTCCTCTTAAGTAAATAGTTATTTTAGTAGATTAATAAAGTCTTTTTTGAACTTCTCTAATTTGGGGTTGATAACTACTTGGCAGTAGGCATTTTCGGGGTTATTTTTAAAATAGTTCTGATGATAATCTTCGGCTGGGTAAAATGAGTCTAGCTTTTCTACTTCAGTTACAATTTTGTCTTGCCAAAAATTTTGCATTGTTTCTATAGCTTTGAGGGCGATAATTTTTTGATTGTTATTATTGTATAGGATAATCGACCTGTATTGGGTGCCAGCATCAGCCCCCTGCCTATTTGGCGTAGTTGGGTCGTGAACAGCTAAAAACACTTCCAAAATTGTTTCTAGGCCAATAATACTACTATCAAAGCTTACTTTAACAACTTCGGCGTGGCCTGTCACTCCGGCAGAAACTTGCTGATAACTAGGGCATGGAAAATCTCCACCAGCATAGCCACTAACTACACTATTTACACCATTTACATTAGTGTATAGGGCTTCAATACACCAAAAACAACCACCACCCATAACAATTGTTTCTTCCATACTAATAGAATCTCACCAATTAGCCGAGTTTCGCAAGACCTTATTTAGAGCAATATTATTCGGCTGGTTTTTCTTCTGTTACTTCGTCTGATGGTGCTGTTACTTCGGCTGGTGTTTCAGCATCTTCGGCTAGGCTGGCAGCGGAAGCGTCTGCTTC
>CAYZCZ010000038.1:0-5164 GCA_964477125.1 uncultured Candidatus Saccharibacteria bacterium
CGTTGCTAAGGCAAAGGTAGTTAAAAAAGCTCCTGCTAAGCCCGTTGCTAAAAAGCCAGTTGCTAAAAAAGCACCAGTTAAGAAATAAGTTAGACTAGTACTAAATCAGTTATAAGTTGAGCAATAACTTTATCGGCATTTGAAGATGTTGTTTTTAGCTTTGTATCTGCCTCTATAGCTAGATCAAACATTTTTATAAGTTTATTTTTTGTTAGTTTTTTAGCTAAATTTTGATTTTTCCTCACAACATAGGGGCTTAAAGAACTTTTTGATGCTATTTCATCCGAATTTATACCCTTTGCAGTTGCCACGGTCGCAAGCGACACTAACTGCCAAGTAATCATCCCTAATATGGCTTGAGGTTCCATGCCCTGTACTTTTTGCTCTTCATAAAGTTTTAACGATCCTTTTAAATTCCCTGAGGCAATGCTATCTAGCATAGTAAATATACTACTATGGGGGCTTGGTACCGTTAGTTCATCTATCAATGGCTGGGTAATGGGAGCTCTTTGTAGGCTTAGTTTTGTAGCCTCATTAGATAATACGGCCTGATTCACCCCCACCCTGTCTATCAAATATGTAGCTTCTTTGTGGCCAATGTGTGAACCATTCTTTTCAAAATAATTCATTAACCAATCTGTTAATTCTTGGCCTTCTAAGTTAACATATTCCCGAAAATCAGAAATTTGTTTTAATGTTGCTGTTGTCTTTGGCCTTGCATCCATTCTATCTTCGACCAAGACAACATCGGTAGTATCTGGCATATTTAAAGCTTGTTTTAAAAATTCTTCATAAACAGGTTTATTTTTTGACAAATCTCTAATTTGGACCATGCGCTTATCTGTTAAAAATGGTTGAGCCAGTATTAAATCTGATAAGTTTTGACTATTAACATCTTCACTATTTAATTTTTGAACAGCAATATCACCATAACGAGCACTAAAGGCATTAACAATTTCCTTTGCCTCTTTGTCCCGTAAATAGGTGTTATCCCCACTAAAAACATATATCATGCTACTAAGGATACTTTCTTTGGCATTTTGTGCAAACATGGGTGCCCCGCCCAGCAACCTTAATTTTAGATATCTCGGTTCCACAAATATTACAATCTAAGCCTGCCCTAGCGTAAACATTGGCAAAATCTAAATAGCTTCCTCTTTTACCTTCGGCATTTACATAGTTTTTACTAGTCGAACCGCCTTTGTCGATACTCATCTGCAGAGTTTTAACGATGTTTTTTCTAAGAACCTTTAGCATCGCAGACGGTATGTCAATAACACGGCTTTCAGGATGTATTTTTGAAGCAAACAAAACTTCATCGGCATATATATTACCAATTCCGCTAACCACTGTTTGATCCAAAAGGACCGCCTTAATATTGCTATTCTTTCGCCTAAGTACATTATTAATAAACAGTTTTTCGGTAAATTCATTTTCTAGTGGTTCTGGGCCCAATTTTGTAATATTTGGTAAATGTTTAACACTGCTGGTTTCAAATAATTTAATCCAGCCAAATTTGCGTTGGTCGTTAAAAAACAACTTGGTGCCATCTGTAAATTCAAAAATAATTCTAGTTGATTTATCTGGCAGTTCATTTACCAAACTATCGTTAGGGTGCCCTGCCCCCCAGTTAATATTACCCCTATATATCATCTGACCTGTCATTTTTAAGTGGCCAACTAAGCTATAGCCCGAGCTTAAGTCAATAATAATTATTTTTGCCCGCCGGCTAACATGTAATATTTTAGATCCAATAATATATGATTTTCTATCATGTGTATCTACTGGAAAACTTTTTGGGTTATCACTAAAAACAGAACTTATTTTCTTGCCAACAATAAGTTTGTTCAAACCCCTTACAACTGTTTCTACTTCTGGCAACTCCGGCATACTACAACTAGGTTATAGGTTTTAGAAAAAACACACAAGGCTAAGGCATTACAATAAGTCCATCCAAGAATATTTATGTGTATTATGCTTATTAAATGGGTGATAATTTTATTAAGCCACGTACTGCAAAACCGCCAAGTGGGCCAGCTCTACGATAACCCTCTTCGGTTAATTTTTCTTTTGCTTGCGTAGTCAAGTGCTCACTATCACTACGAGCCTTCCTTGAAAGTTCGCCAGTTGCTCCGAAAATTGCCTTTCTTGCAGCTCTTTTAGGCATAAAAATAGCTTTTAGAACACCTCTTTTTCTTACGCGCCCATTGCTATATAAGCCAGCATTTTCTACCGCACCACTCAAAGCAACTTTGCCATAATCCCTGGCAACTTGTTTAGCTTTATCTTGAGTTTCGGGGTTGCCAATAAAACCTTTTATCGATTCTATAATTCGTTTGGCCATGGTTCTGCCCTTACCCTCTCCGCGGTCCGGGCTTCCCCAGCTACCTAAGTTAGCTTCATCTTGTGGTATACCAAAGTCCCAGCCAGAATCATATTCATGTGTTTTTTCCGCAACTGAAGAAGCAGTATCCCACGTGTCATAATCCGACACTGGTATATCCCAGCCACTATTGTGGGTTTCTGCTTGTGGGGTGCTAATAGCTCCCCAATCATCCATATTATCCCAGCCATTACCGGTATCTTCCGTATTACTTGATACAACACCCCAATCATGAGTGTCGACTGAATAACTATTGTGTCTATTCATAATTTTAGCCGGCGTTTTCATTCCAAGAAGCGTCAGGATTGTCCCAATTTCTTGCAAAACCATCTTTATCTTTAATGCCAAAATGAACTTGACCCAATTGATCAATCACCGGATAATCTTGTGCCTGATAAATAGTATCTTTTGGTTCAATATAGTTGCCACTCTGCTCGTCAGTATCAATACGGACCAGCGCACCCCTTTGAACACCACTTTTTAATAACACCTGGTTTCTTCTGTCCCCTATTTCTCCATGAGCAAAGCCTCTCTGCTCTAGTTCTTGGGCCTTCTTTTCTGCTTCTTCAGAACTTTCAGTTCTTAAAGTCCTCGTTCTACCATAAGCATCTGTAAAAGTAACTCGATCGCTTAATCTACTAACCATATTTGGGTGGCAATGCCCTGGCTCAGTAATCTCATCTGGATGTCGCAAAGAAATTTTTCCATCACTATCTTGTAGGGCAACATAAACCGAAGAAGGATAATCTCCCTCTAACGACTGTTCTAGCAGGTCTGATATTTCTATCTGTCTATGTAAAGCAGTGTCTGGGTTACCTTCATAATATTCCGCCAAAGCTGACTCCTGAGAACTACTTAGTTCACGCACTTGTTCGGCAAGTTGAGATCTTTTTTCGGCTTCTGGGTCTACGGCCTTTGCTTCCGTAGAACTTCCAAATTTTTCAGCATTCATTATATATTCCTATTTTTTATTTTTATGAAACTAGTTTGTAATATACTCCAATTTATTATATATGTCAATACTTATTATGCTTATTGTCAAATATAGTCTATGTACACCATGTGGACTGTAGATATGTCCTACTATTAGATTTATACTTATACTTGAACCTAAAACCTTTAACCTATACCCTAAATACATGGATAGTTTAAAAGACCTACTTGCATCTAAAAGCCTAGACGAGCCAACAGAAATAACTGCATTAAAGAACTTTTGCCAAGAACAGTATAGCTTTGAGGCAAAGCTAAGTATTAGTGATGACAAAATCTTTTTAAGTGCCCCAAATGGCATACTTGCCACCGAACTAAGAATGCGAATTCCCGAAATAAATAATCGGTGTCAACTAACCAAAAAACTTATTATTAAAATTGGCTAGTCGTTTCTTTTTAATAAGTCTTGCTCTACTTCTGCAATTGTCAATGTACCATCAGGCCGTTGGTCCCTTCGTACATGCCTTAAATTATGTAAGTTTACTTCGAGCCGTCCAGACGTTGTATTATGTAAATCAAGCGCTGCTTTACCTAAAATATTGGCAATAATTCTACGTTGATGTAGCGTCATGTTATGCCCAGCTTCTAACCGAACTATTTCAGAAAATGGTACTTTGCCAACACTGTTTAAAACTTTCTCCTCAGTAAATAGTGGGTCATTCTTACCTATAATTAATATACCTGGTTTTTTATAATCATCCGCTAGTTTCCATAAACTACTTTCTAGCCTACTAGTCGCTGCAAAACCACCTTCATTCAATATTAAAGCAGGGTTTTGGCTCACAAAAACAATTGTATTTACTGCCATCCGTGCAAGTTCTAGTGGGCTATTTATTAGCTCAGTGCGCTCATGCACGACTGTTTTAATCATCCGCGGAACAATTTCATTCACTGTGTCAGCACTTATAAGTCCCCCTGACCCAGCCAGTGTGAAGGACCGAATAGTATCTGGATTTTGACAAGCCGCTAACGTGTAATCGATCCCCCCTAGAGAGTGCCCAAGGCCATGAACACGATAGCCTTGCTCAGCCAAGCTACTCAAAACTACGGAAACGTTTTCAACACGAGCTTTACCAGCGTTAATTGCCCCTGCAACTAATTTTTTTTGTTCGGTTTCATCATCCACTTTATCGCCAATCATATCCATCATAATTGCCTCTGCGTGTGATATATCTTTTTCTTCTAAAATAGCATGCGAAAACTGACGCCAGTTACGGATGAGCAAAGGACTAGTTAGTAGTAGATGGCCTAAATCTCTAATCGCCCCTCTTCTGGGGTGGTCAAAACAGGCTGCATTCATACCAGTGTCAGCAACGGCTTTCGCCAAAGGTTCTAGCTTGCGCTCAGTCCAACCCGAAGAAAGATATGCTAAATCTCCATGCAATTCATGGTCACCAGGAACCTGTGGATGAAAGACAGTAACGTCAATATCATTACGTCTAAAAATAGAAGTCTTAACCTTGAAAACTTCTTTCTGACTAGGATAAAATGTGTGTGTGACAGGCTCTAGAAGCCAGTTATCTTGTTCGTTCATAATAATCTAATAGTACATTATACTCTTATTATCAATTTTATTATATTAAATATAAGCTACTAGTTTTGTTTTGAAATCTGTAAACGAAATATATTGTACGGCTTGCATACCAACGGAAATTGCCGACTCGCAATTTGATAAAACATCATCTACCATTAAACACTCTGTAACATCTACACTTAACTCTTGCGCGCATATTCTAAATATTTCCTGGTCTGGTTTAGCAATACCGTACAAATATGATGGAACAACCACAT
>CAYZCZ010000039.1:0-4728 GCA_964477125.1 uncultured Candidatus Saccharibacteria bacterium
CGTTGCTAAGGCAAAGGTAGTTAAAAAAGCTCCTGCTAAGCCCGTTGCTAAAAAGACTGTAGCTAAAAAAGCACCTGCTAAAAAGCCAGTTGCTAAAAAAGCACCAGTTAAGAAATAAGTTAGACTAGTACTAAATCAGTTATAAGTTGAGCAATAACTTTATCGGCATTTGAAGATGTTGTTTTTAGCTTTGTATCTGCCTCTATAGCTAGATCAAACATTTTTATAAGTTTATTTTTTGTTAGTTTTTTAGCTAAATTTTGATTTTTCCTCACAACATAGGGGCTTAAAGAACTTTTTGATGCTATTTCATCCGAATTTATACCCTTTGCAGTTGCCACGGTCGCAAGCGACACTAACTGCCAAGTAATCATCCCTAATATGGCTTGAGGTTCCATGCCCTGTACTTTTTGCTCTTCATAAAGTTTTAACGATCCTTTTAAATTCCCTGAGGCAATGCTATCTAGCATAGTAAATATACTACTATGGGGGCTTGGTACCGTTAGTTCATCTATCAATGGCTGGGTAATGGGAGCTCTTTGTAGGCTTAGTTTTGTAGCCTCATTAGATAATACGGCCTGATTCACCCCCACCCTGTCTATCAAATATGTAGCTTCTTTGTGGCCAATGTGTGAACCATTCTTTTCAAAATAATTCATTAACCAATCTGTTAATTCTTGGCCTTCTAAGTTAACATATTCCCGAAAATCAGAAATTTGTTTTAATGTTGCTGTTGTCTTTGGCCTTGCATCCATTCTATCTTCGACCAAGACAACATCGGTAGTATCTGGCATATTTAAAGCTTGTTTTAAAAATTCTTCATAAACAGGTTTATTTTTTGACAAATCTCTAATTTGGACCATGCGCTTATCTGTTAAAAATGGTTGAGCCAGTATTAAATCTGATAAGTTTTGACTATTAACATCTTCACTATTTAATTTTTGAACAGCAATATCACCATAACGAGCACTAAAGGCATTAACAATTTCCTTTGCCTCTTTGTCCCGTAAATAGGTGTTATCCCCACTAAAAACATATATCATGCTACTAAGGATACTTTCTTTGGCATTTTGTGCAAACATGGGTGCCCCGCCCAGCAACCTTAATTTTAGATATCTCGGTTCCACAAATATTACAATCTAAGCCTGCCCTAGCGTAAACATTGGCAAAATCTAAATAGCTTCCTCTTTTACCTTCGGCATTTACATAGTTTTTACTAGTCGAACCGCCTTTGTCGATACTCATCTGCAGAGTTTTAACGATGTTTTTTCTAAGAACCTTTAGCATCGCAGACGGTATGTCAATAACACGGCTTTCAGGATGTATTTTTGAAGCAAACAAAACTTCATCGGCATATATATTACCAATTCCGCTAACCACTGTTTGATCCAAAAGGACCGCCTTAATATTGCTATTCTTTCGCCTAAGTACATTATTAATAAACAGTTTTTCGGTAAATTCATTTTCTAGTGGTTCTGGGCCCAATTTTGTAATATTTGGTAAATGTTTAACACTGCTGGTTTCAAATAATTTAATCCAGCCAAATTTGCGTTGGTCGTTAAAAAACAACTTGGTGCCATCTGTAAATTCAAAAATAATTCTAGTTGATTTATCTGGCAGTTCATTTACCAAACTATCGTTAGGGTGCCCTGCCCCCCAGTTAATATTACCCCTATATATCATCTGACCTGTCATTTTTAAGTGGCCAACTAAGCTATAGCCCGAGCTTAAGTCAATAATAATTATTTTTGCCCGCCGGCTAACATGTAATATTTTAGATCCAATAATATATGATTTTCTATCATGTGTATCTACTGGAAAACTTTTTGGGTTATCACTAAAAACAGAACTTATTTTCTTGCCAACAATAAGTTTGTTCAAACCCCTTACAACTGTTTCTACTTCTGGCAACTCCGGCATACTACAACTAGGTTATAGGTTTTAGAAAAAACACACAAGGCTAAGGCATTACAATAAGTCCATCCAAGAATATTTATGTGTATTATGCTTATTAAATGGGTGATAATTTTATTAAGCCACGTACTGCAAAACCGCCAAGTGGGCCAGCTCTACGATAACCCTCTTCGGTTAATTTTTCTTTTGCTTGCGTAGTCAAGTGCTCACTATCACTACGAGCCTTCCTTGAAAGTTCGCCAGTTGCTCCGAAAATTGCCTTTCTTGCAGCTCTTTTAGGCATAAAAATAGCTTTTAGAACACCTCTTTTTCTTACGCGCCCATTGCTATATAAGCCAGCATTTTCTACCGCACCACTCAAAGCAACTTTGCCATAATCCCTGGCAACTTGTTTAGCTTTATCTTGAGTTTCGGGGTTGCCAATAAAACCTTTTATCGATTCTATAATTCGTTTGGCCATGGTTCTGCCCTTACCCTCTCCGCGGTCCGGGCTTCCCCAGCTACCTAAGTTAGCTTCATCTTGTGGTATACCAAAGTCCCAGCCAGAATCATATTCATGTGTTTTTTCCGCAACTGAAGAAGCAGTATCCCACGTGTCATAATCCGACACTGGTATATCCCAGCCACTATTGTGGGTTTCTGCTTGTGGGGTGCTAATAGCTCCCCAATCATCCATATTATCCCAGCCATTACCGGTATCTTCCGTATTACTTGATACAACACCCCAATCATGAGTGTCGACTGAATAACTATTGTGTCTATTCATAATTTTAGCCGGCGTTTTCATTCCAAGAAGCGTCAGGATTGTCCCAATTTCTTGCAAAACCATCTTTATCTTTAATGCCAAAATGAACTTGACCCAATTGATCAACTACTGGGTCTACGGCCTTTGCTTCCGTAGAACTTCCAAATTTTTCAGCATTCATTGTATATTCCTATTTTTTATTTTTATGAAACTAGTTTGTAATATACTCCACTTTATTATATATGTCAATACTTATTATGCTTATTGTCAAATATAGTCTATGTACACCATGTGGACTGTAGATATGTCCTACTATTAGATTTATACTTATACTTGAACCTAAAACCTTTAACCTATACCCTAAATACATGGATAGTTTAAAAGACCTACTTGCATCTAAAAGCCTAGACGAGCCAACAGAAATAACTGCATTAAAGAACTTTTGCCAAGAACAGTATAGCTTTGAGGCAAAGCTAAGTATTAGTGATGACAAAATCTTTTTAAGTGCCCCAAATGGCATACTTGCCACCGAACTAAGAATGCGAATACCCGAAATTAATAACAGATGTCAATTGACTAAAAAACTAATTATTAAAATAGGCTAGTTATCTTTGCCCAAAGCTCAAATCTGCCATAATCTCTGCATCTGTCAGTGCATCTATTGGTAATTTTTTATTTTCTTTTGACCACAATGAATTATGCATATTTGCCTCTAGTGCACTAGAGCGACGGTTTTCTAGATCTTCGGCAACGTTATTGGCTATTATCCCAACTGCACCGCTTTGATGCTCGGTAAAATTGTGACCTGCATTTTTTATTAATACTCTATCGGCAAATATATTGCCTTCTGTGTCTTCTATAACGGCACTAGCTGGAAACATTGGGTCGCATTCTGCCACAACATTAATAATAGGAATTTTATATTCGGTAGTAATTTTTTGCAGAAGATTGCCAAGCCTGCCAGAGGCTGCATATTGCCCTTCGTGAAATGTTAAAGCCGGGTTTTCTAAAACAAACATTATGCTTCTTAAAACCATTTTTGCTAAACCTCTTGGATTTTTTATAACTTCCTTACGTTCGTCAGATGCAGTCTTTAACATCCTTGGAACAATAGAATTAATAGAATCATTCTTAAGTAAGCCACCTGAACCAAGCAAGCCGAGTGCCTTAATATAAGGTTGAAGATCTGCTTCCACCACTCCTTCACCCTTGAGTAAGCTATAGGTTGCCATTGAACCGTCTATTCCACCCAATGAATGTCCCCATACATGGATGTCATAGTCTTCTGAAGCTAGCGCATCTATTGCTATTTCAATATTTTCTTTACGCCTTTGGCCTGCCCCGAGCGCATGTTTGATAAAATTTTTGCTTAGTTTAGTATCTTCTTTTTGGTAGTCTTTCAGTATTTCGTCAGCTAATTCAATATCTGGCTTCTCGTCATTGTCGGGCTCCCATATAGCATCGGAAATTTTATCATAATACCTAATTATATCTGGAGTAGAGGTTAAAAATTGCCATAGTTCACGTATTGCACCTTCCCTGGGGTGGGCAATGCTGGCAGCCGCCATGCCCCGAATTGCTGTCGAATGTCTAGAAGCTTGGAGCTCGGTTTCTGTCCAGCCTGGCAAAAACAATGCAATTGCTTCCTGCCTATCATTAGACCTAGGTACCGTTGGGTGTTCTATAGACATTCTTAATGCCCCTCTGCCAAGAGGAGTTGAAAGATTACTTATTTTTGTACGAGTAGGATATGTACTACGTTCGTCCGGCTTTAACAACCAATGATTTTCTACTTCCATAATTTTTCCATTTTATATATTGTACAAGCTATTTTTGCATTTTTCAATATTATTAATTAGATAATATTTGCTGTAAATCTTTTTTGAATTGATGAATATTTTTATAACAAATTGCTTGCATACCTGTAGCAATCGCTCCATGACAATTTGCCCAAATATCATCAACCATAACGCATTCAGCTACATCAACATGGAGCTTATTGGCACATATTTTGAATATTTCCTGGTCTGGTTTAGCAATACCGTACAAATATGATGGAACAACCACAT
>CAYZCZ010000040.1:0-4637 GCA_964477125.1 uncultured Candidatus Saccharibacteria bacterium
GATACACCAACTACGGCGGCAAAACCATCTGCCAATGCCATAGTTAGTACTGCTACAGTAAATACAGCTCCATCTGAGAATAATATAGCACTGATACCAATGCCTAGCGCATACCAAATTTCCCCATATGTCGCTCTTCTTACACTGCGTAATGATCTAAATAATTTGGTTTTCTTTGTTACTACAAGAGCAACTATAAACATTACACTAATAATTGCTATTTCTATTTGGCTTAAAAATAGAGGCCAAGTAGCTACAAAAGTAGCAGAAGTAATATGCACAAATTTACGTGCGTATTCGCCCTTTAATATTTTCTTTTTCCATAATAATTCTCCAAGCAACAGAAAGAATGCAATTCCAGTAATGGCTATTAAGAGATTAATCATCAACCACTTATTATATGCTTTTTCAGCCAATTATAGAAATAAATATGACATACTAAATAGCAATGCAAAGAGTTCATACAAAACGTATTGTAACGTTCGATTTACTTCGAGGGTTCTTTATATTAGTAATAATTGCCGACCACCTAGAAAGGTGGCCCGGAATATTTGATTGGTTTACGGGCCAAGGTCATCTATGGGTATCCGCAGCGGAAGGTTTTATTTTAATTTCAGGAATAATGATTGGTCTTATTAGGGGCCATAAGGACAAAAGCCTTCCACTATTAACAGTATCTAAAAAACTATGGAAAAGGGCTTTTATACTATATATTTGGTCGATTATTACAAGCTTAGTCGCCTTGTTAATTGTACTTAATTGGCAGACAAATTTTGTACCATACCCTCCAGGTACCGATAGTTTTGCTCCAAACAGTGGCTGGTTATCCATAGTAATTCAGTCACTCAATTTAACAGCCGTATTTGGTTGGACAAACTTCTTGGGGCTATATGCCATATTCCTAGCTATTTCACCATTAGCAATATGGTTACTACGAAATGGTAAATGGTGGTTGTTATTAATATTATCTACCTGTGTATGGGCTGTTGGATTTAATGAGAAAAATATGTTTCTTAGCTGGCAATTGCTCTTTTTTATTGGTGCGGTATTCGGATATTATTTCAGAACTATAACAATATGGTGGGCCAACTATAAATACCGCAAAATAACTGGGTATTTAATAGTTGGTGTATCTATAGTAATTGTTGTAGCCAGTACGTTAGTTATATTTGGATGGCCTATTGTGAAAAGTAGCAATAGCCCTGTAACTTTAGAAAGCTTTATTAACTTTAGGAGCCATATTGACCCATATTTTGTAAGAGAGGAGCTCCGTCCAGCTAGATTATTGGCAACATTAGTTTGTTTTTTGGGTATATTTTTAGTTGTTAATAAATATCAACATCAAATATATAAGCGATTGGGCTGGCTACTTCTTCCCTTTGGTAGAC
Source organism: uncultured Candidatus Saccharibacteria bacterium (assembly GCA_964477125.1). Lineage (GTDB taxonomy): Bacteria > Patescibacteriota > Saccharimonadia > Saccharimonadales > CAIOMD01 > DALYDK01. The sequence goes on from CAYZCZ010000040.1 coordinate 1,389, forward strand.
ATTCATTATTTGTATATATTGTGCAAGGAATATTTGTGATTATAATTGCTGGACTTATACCACCGCAAACCAATATTTTTATAAATGCAGTTATAATTATTATTTCAGTTTTACTAATATGGCTTATTACAACTAGGGTTAAGTTTTTGCATAAAATAATTCCAAGCTAAAGTTGTAAATTAGTACACGATTATTTTAATACAATCCTATTTTACTGAGGAAGCGAACCTGTATGCGAAGCTAAATCTTGACCTGTTATTAGTATTTCATCGCCTGGCTGTATTTGATCAGCCAAAATTTTATCGGCAACAATTGTTTCGATAGTTTTTTGCATGAGTCTTCGTAGTGGCCTAGCGCCCATTGCAGGGTCATAACCGTTAATCGAAAGCCACTCTATGCCAGTGCTTTCTAGTTTTACAGTAATTTTTCTATTTGCTAACTCATTATTTATTTGAGCAAGCAATACTAATACTACTTGTTCAAGTTGTTTAGAGGTTAGTGGTTTGAACATGATTGTTTCGTCAAACCTATTAACAAATTCTGGTTTAAATATGCCCTGATTGATTATATTGTCCAGTAAAACTTCAGTTGTAAGCGATCCGTTAGAGCTATCTTCATTAACCTGTTGCCTTATTAAATCGGCCCCAGCATTTGAAGTAGCAATAATAATAGTGTCTTTAAATGATATTTGTCGGTTGTCTGAATCAACTAAAACGCCTTCGTCTAATACCTGCAGGAATATATTTATAATATCTGGGTGAGCTTTTTCAATTTCGTCTAGTAATACAACAGCAAATGGTTGTAGCTTTATTCTATCTATAAAGGTTGGACTTATTTGGTTTCCTGTAGCTAATAACCTATTAATAGAGTCATTGGTTATAAATTCATTCATATCTAGTCGAATGAACCGATCGTCCTCGCCAAAATATGCAGATGCAAGTGCCTTAGACAGTTCAGTTTTGCCAACACCAGTTGGCCCTAGGAATAAAAATGTTCCTATTGGTCTATCAGAATTTGCTACTCCGCTTCTATTACGCTTTAAAGCAGATACTACAGCAGTAACTGCCAAATCTTGGCCAATTACTCGTTGTCTAATAGTGTTTTCAAGGTTTAGGAGCTTATCTTTTTCGGCACCTACCGCTAGGCCAACTTTTATGCCTGTGGAGCTTTCAATGGCATTTTGAACGGTCTGAGAGCTAATTAATGAGCCAGAACCTGACCTACCAGCCGATTCCATGACACTTATTGCCTTAGATGGCATTGCAACATCAGGCCCATAACGGCTAGCTAACCTGTATATTTCTTTTAAACTTTCGTAAGTAAATAGGCATTTGTATTTATGCTCAACAAAAATTGCTTCGTTTTCTAAAATACTTATTGTTTCTGCTTCGTCCGTAGGCATTACAGCTTGATAATTAAAAATAGCACTCAGGGCTGGTTTATTGCGTTGCAAATACTGCCATTGAACGTCTGTAAATGAATAAATTGCCCGTAGCCTACCAGCTTCTATTATAGGCTGTAAGAAGTTAGATAAATCCACCAAATCATCACTACCAAATAATTGTCCAGCGTTGTTAAAGAATAGAATTATGTTTTTTGCATGATAGGCTTCAGCTAATATTTGGCTAAGGACATTCTCTAAGTAAGATTGTTTGACTGTGCTAAGAAGCATAGAAATATCTATTTGGTAAATTTGAGCATATTTTAAACTACCGGTAACAGATCCAAAGATTAGTTCATCTGCTAAACCCTGCACGCATATATGCTTACCTGCTCCAGCCTGCCCTACCAAAGCTACATTTGCCCTACCTGCCCCAGAAAAAATTGAAACCATTTCATTTACTACTTTTTGCCTACTAAAAATATCACGGTGAGTGGTCCCCCCGTACTGAATACTATAAGAAATATTTTGGGCATACTTGGTTAATAATGGTGTGTAGCCACTAGCCCAATCCCTAGCTATACCGCCACTAGATTTTTTTTGCTTAATTAAATCTAACGCATTAATCAAATACACATACCAGGCAAGTCCATTCATTATTTCGGTTTCTGAATAATTTATAGCCCTTAGGATTTCCTGCTTGTTATTAGCTGTAAATATTAGTGCAACCGTTATGTGGGCACCGCCAACGCCGTCATTTAATTTATTTTTCTGCCATAATTCAGTTGCCATTTCCCAGGTCTTAGCCGTATCTGTAATGTCTGCAATATTTAGTAGGCTATCATCTACTAAAAACCTATTCCTAAAGAAATTACGGCCTGATGTTTTAGAAATTGCATTTATAATGTCAGATATAGTGGGTTGATCGGTGTCAAAATTACCTAGTATTTCGGCTTTCAATATATCCGAAGGAAGAATACTATTAATGCTTGGTTTTAAATTCTTTAGATCATACATATACCATTCATGTAACATGAACAATATAACTAAAGGTATAAACAATAACCATCCTAAATTATTACCAGTAGCATAGAGATATAAACCGACTATTGCCACAATGAACGTGGCTGATACCATAACTAAATTAATTGTTTGGTTAATAAATAAATTAGCGATTTTTGCTTTTCTATATCTTTGGTTTTGAGTATTTATGATTAGCATTACATGTAGCTCACAATTACTAATATAAAAGGTAGTAGTGGTACAAATGGCCAAAATAAAGCTAATATTAGCCCAAATATCCCGACTAATATAGTTGCTATTAGCCCAAAAATAATGGTAAAGAACCTGATTACAAAACCAATGATTCGTGCGAAAATATTATCAAACCATGCTCTAAACTTTTGCTCCAATGAAGACCCATTCCCGGCATAGCTAATAATTTGTTTCCAGGGCTCGAATAACGTTTTGCCTAAAATAGGCAAAGAAAGTTCCTGTGAGATAATTTTCATACGCTGGCCGACTCTAAAAAAAGCATTCAACCAGCCTTGGCCGTACCACCACTGTATAAAAAGTAAAAAAGCCATAAGCCTATTCTATCAGGGTTAATGGCTTAAACTATAAAAATAGCTGATTTATTTGTTTGTTTCTGCTAAATTTTTATTCGTTTGACGTTTTGAAAATAAAAATATGTAAAATATTTCTAATATTCCGGCAGAATTAATAATTAATAGTGCGATAAACCAGGTTTTATCGTTATTCCGTGCCGAAATCCATAAACCCAAACCCTTCCAAACAAGTGACCACACAACGAATATAGCTACTAACCACCAATTATCTAGTAAAAATTGATTATCCATACTTACAAA
>CAYZCZ010000041.1:0-4322 GCA_964477125.1 uncultured Candidatus Saccharibacteria bacterium
CCTAACCATAGTATGTCTTGGCCGGACTTCCACTCTACCATTTTACCTAGGAATGCTACTGGTAGAATTACGGCTATTACTCCAAGAAGCCGGGACTTTAAATCATCTAGGGTACGAACTTCGAGCCAAGCAGGAAGGTCAAGTGATTCATCAATGAATAATTCATAAAGCCCTAGCGCAATTATATAAAGCACAGTTGCAAGTAGGAAAATATCTATTGCAGTAATTAGAATAACGCTTATTTCTTTGATATTTTCGTAGCCGAAAGGATCGGTGGCACCTACAGAATTCCAGACCGCAAAAACAATACCCGCAAATCCGAATATAAATAGTGCGAGTGACGCAATAAATGTGCCCACTACCCCAATCATTATTATATGGCGACTTTTTTCTAAAAATCTTTTCATACAGACATTATTTCACAATTCACGAATATTATTAAATACCGCGAACGCTACATTGATATAAAATTCAGACTCTTAACGGCTACAAATATTGCAAGCTAAAACCTTGGGCTATCTAGGGGTTGGGATACCTTCGCCGGGTTGTACGACTATGTAGCCTTCGCCCTCGAAAGCCATTTGGAAGCTTTCGCCACTAATTTTGTTAGATAATTGCTAAAAGAAAAATATATTGTATAATATATAAACATGGAATTAAAAAGTAAGTTAGATGTTTTCCCTACAGTTTCTGTAGGAATTGGTTATGGCGAATTGGTTGATAATTTTGAGCCAGATTTGTTGGCAATAACTGATCATTTACGTAATTCTGGGCTTACCGATGAACAAATTGTAGAAACGAAAATACATTTTAGCGATGAATGTTACCCAAGAGAAAAAGATAAAATAATTTTTGGAAATTACAACAATAGAAAAAAATTAATTACTATTTACGGCATGGAGGAAGTTCTAGTAGCAGGTTATGTACCCGACAGGGTGGAACCACCTGAGCTAAATATTGCAGATAGTTTGGCGCATGAACTTGAACATAGAATATCTAGGTTTGACCCTGAACAACAAAAACTGAATAGGCGTTACGAATTTAAAAAAAATCTTGTCGGCAAACGCTCTGCCATAACTATTGCTATGGGTTTTTTAGCGGCCAATGCGGTCAACGAGGCCTACACGCACTTATTACGCCCAAACCCAACTATTGGCGAATTCTTAGCTATATCTTTAGGTTCTTGTATTTTAGCCATGAAAACTGAAAGAGTATTATTCAGAAACCAACTATTCGATGAATATTTAGACCACCCCGAAGAAAAAAGAGCAAGATCCGCAAAGCTGGGCGAAAATTTAATAAAAATAGCTATAAAAGAACAGGGTTAACTTAATAAATATTTTGCCAGTTTAAAGCTGGTAGTTTTTTGTTATTTCAACTACAGAAGGGTATTGGTCTGGTTCATCGTTGTATTCGGTTACAGAGTCCGATGTGCAAAGTGTAGCCGTAAAAGTTTTATGGCCTTTTGAGGCACGCATTTTTAGGGGCCCTAAACAGTCTGAGTGCATATCTGCAAATAATGCAATGCGAGCTAATGCTTCTGCTCTGGCTAGTTCTAGGGTTTCGCTTACAAACTTTACGTTCTTATTTACTATTACTTCGGGTGTTGCGGTCCGCATTTCTTCGGGTACTTCAATATTTGCCAAATCGGCAAATTCTACAAACTTACTTAATAGGGTGGCGGTATAGTTTGCTTGTTCTGCTTTTTCCTGTCCATCTTCGTCTAGTTCATGGATCATGCTATGGTACATATTTGCATAAAAAAATGCAGCTTCAATAGCATGTCTGCCTTGTTCTATAAGCACAGGGCAATTTGCACAACTGCCAGATACTTCGCCAATAGCAGCTTTTAACTTACTAATAGGTTCAAGGTCGTCGTATACCAGCCCACAGTCGGTATCGGGTAGGGTGTACAGTTCGTTAAATACAGGGTTCTCCATAGCGCAAATATAATATAATAAAAAAACAATTATGTAAATAATATGGTTAAGGGCGAATTAATTTAATAGCCCCAACGCTACATGAACATTGGGGCTTATAGCATACCCTGCTATGGGGGGTCTTTGTAAACCACAAAAGGACCAAAGGATTGTTTGTGTACGTTACCTGCGCTTACCTAGTGATGGCAGACCGCCACTTACAGAGTAGGTTCGATAGATCTCGAACGCTATTTGTGTAATAGCGATGTCTGCCCATTCTGGGCCATCTGTTCCGCGCCTAGGCCCGCGGTTTATGGCGAGCACGTCACAGAATAGGTGATCGATCACCATCCAGCGGGCTTCGATGCCCTGGCTGGAACGGTTGGAGTACAGCCAGCGTAGCTTTCGCTTGCCCCGGTTGTTTTTACCGATTAGTGCGTAGTGGTACGTTGCCCCGAAGGCAACAACACTGATGATCTTTCGGCACTCGATGTCTTTATCGCTTATTGGCTTATTGCTTGCCAATATCACGAAAAAATCAGGTACGTTCATAGCTCTCCTTGAAAGTCCAGCAGAATAAAAAAATAATAACATAAAAAGCATAAAAAAGCAAAGTAGTTACGATATTTGTTAAAGCAGAGCATGGACTATGCCAATTGTATATATGAAAGCAGTATGGAAAGGCCAAGTTATAGCAGAAACAGATATAAATATTACCTAGCAGAAAAAAAGCATACCAAGAAACCAAACGTGAATCTTGGCTACTGGACGGGGTTCATATAGAACTAGACACTTGGCCTTGGCTACAGCCTTTTGTTGAGCTAGAGGCACCTAACGAGCAGTCACTGGATAAAGTGATTGCACTACTAGGCTACGATATAAAAGATGCCCTGCACGGAAGCGTAATACCGGCTTATCAGGCAGAATATGATATTACACCAGAAGAAATGTCGAATTGGCCGGAATATCTTATAAATTCGCCCGTACCAGAATGGTTTGAAAAACGTAGAAAACCATAAGACCAACATTGTAAGCTATTATTTATAATTAATAGTATTCGAAGTCGACATAGTAGACCTATCTAATTAATTTATGGAACTATTGATATAATAGTAAATATATGATATAATAATTTTGTATTCGCAAGTCATTCTAGGTGAGGAGAAAATATGTGGATTCTGGCAATGATGGGCATCGTTTTGATGCTACCTGTATTTGCCTTGTTCGGTGCAGTGGTGAGGGCTCTGATTCTGGGTTGGCCAGTGATGTTGCTTCTAGGAGCACTGCATACGGTTCGTGATTTGTACTGGGTCCCGCCACTTGGAATCTGGGCGACGATGGGAGTTGTGGCAGTTCTAGGACTGCTCATCCCAAGTGGATCAAGCGCCGATACAAGCACCGACAAAAACACGAGAAAGTCAGAGTTGTATTACACCTGATTTCGTGTAAAACGCCCCCGGCCTTAATTGGTCGGGGGCGTAATACTTTTACTATTACACCAACTAAGGCATTTATATTACATAGTTTTACCAAGTGTATAGTTGTTCTAGTTATCTATAACTGAAGCATCATCTAATAAGCTCATCGCCAATGAGCTCATAGTTAAATACATTAATGCACTTTCGCTATCGGTATCAATAGGCTCTGCAGTATGGCTACGAACATTTCGAAATCTATCGATACTCATCATTAAATATTTGGACCCTTCTTGGTAGTCAGAATCTAAATAATCTGCATTAGCGCTACTGACTTGGAGATGACCTTTTCCGAACGCATCAGTCGCTCGTTCATAACCCGTTAGGTCACGGAGCCTGTCACGAACTGTCATAAATCCTTTTAATACAGATTCTGAATAATGTCCTGCGTTATATAAATCGGCACATTTTGCAACAATAGCTTCATGTAGATTAGTGATTCGTGCATCTATATCTTGATTTGCAACCCTATCAACATTTACATACTTACACCCTAGGCATCCCATAGAAAAGGCAAATTCTGCACGGAGAGGTTCTTTTTTATAATCTTTTTCTGGTAGTGAACCACTTTTTCCCATTGGATATTTTGCACATTGGACGTATTGTTTTCTGCCCTTAAATAAAGTGCCTACACCTTCTCTTATCTTCTTATTTTGACAGGTATCTAGGTTATACAACGCTGCTTGAAGCTTTTGTTCAGTGGTGTTAGGAGTGGACATAGTAAAAATATACTACAATAAAATAATTATATATGCAATAATCTGATGTAATAATGGACCCAACGTCGACATGTTATATTAATCTCAAGTTGCTTGGAGGGAATACACGAAAATATATAAAATGACAAAAAGACGGGGCTTTTACATATTTAAGCATAAGCCTTATACTAATAATCAAATATGTTTAAAAATTCAAAACAGTTGCCAAT
>CAYZCZ010000042.1:0-4166 GCA_964477125.1 uncultured Candidatus Saccharibacteria bacterium
TCACCAAACAAAGTCACCCACCTCAGTGTGGGTGTTTTTGTTTGGTGCTTTCATGTGTGAAAGTCGAACCCGGGGTTCGAAGACAAGGAGCAAGCACAGATGCTTGCATCGAGCATGCGACGCAGGCGCATCGCAGATATTCCCCGCGGGATCACTATAATTGCTATAAAAAACACTCCCATATTCCAGGGAGTGTCTATAGTTTTAGTGCGGTCAGTCAACTCACGCTAATGGTTATGTTAGCATGTTTAGCTATTTCGGCCAATCCAAACCCTATAGGCCATGGCACTAATCGAACTAACACCAATGAATAAACCAAGTATGGCACCTGGGCCGGTATTGGGTAAGGACCCAGCTTTACCCTGAACAACAGGTTCATTAACGCAGTCTGGAGAATTAGCCGGTAAACTTTCCTTGCCAGGTATTACACACATATTTGGTGGAGTTTTAGTACTTACCTTAACCTGACAATTATCACTAGTTACTGTTTGGCTTTTGCCATCTATCATAAAGGTTAGTAATGCGGAAGCAGTATAAGTGCCGTCTGTTTTATAAGTATATTCGGCTGAAGTCTTATCTGTTACATACACACTACCATTGTCACCAAAGTTAAAAGTTGATGATTTGTATGTAGCTCCAGGAGTTGCTGAATATTTAACAGTAAACTGGAACTTCCTATCACCTAAGCTATTTGCTGTTAGCAAATCACAACTTATTTTTTGAGGCTGACATAGTTTGTTAACGACTGCATTGTCATTTTTTGGTGTCAAATTATCTGCTTTCATATTTGCAATATTGTTTAATGCTCCTGGCTCACACTTTGTAGCTAGGTCTTTAGTGCCAACCATAGCGTTGAAGACAAAAGTTGTCGTAGCACCATTTTTTAGCGATCCTATATTAATACCACCAGCAAAGAACTTAGTAGCATCGGCTACAGCCTTGTTGTCCTGTAATAACGTACCGGTAGTATAATTAACACCTGTTGGCAGTACATCACCTACGACCAAGTTTGTTACTGGCGCAGTACCATCACTAGATACAACTATCCTATACCTAACCTCAGTACCGTTTGGTACAGTTATATTATCTAGCCATTCCTGGCTTCCAATAATCTGAACTTGTTTAACAATTTTATAACTAGGACTAGTTTTACACTTTAGCGTAACAGTTGCCTTATCTGTTTGGGCAGGTAAACCACCGCCATTAGAATGGGCTACGTTAACGGGTGCTTTTTCCGTACATGGTACAGGTTGGGTTTTTTGCGTAGAGGTAGCTTTAAATATAAAGGTTACCTTTTCGCCTTGTGGTAATCTACCAATTCTAATTCCGTTATTACCAAAGAAGTTAGTATCGCTTGCAGGTTCACCATCACGTGTTAAGCTATTTGGAACACGGGTTATATCAGCTGGGACAGCATCTTTTACGTATAAGTCTCTTACCGGCCCCGTTCCAGTGCTAGTAACTACTACTTTATATTCAAACTGCTCCCCGTAGTTTATAGCATCTACACTCTTCCAGTCACCGCCAGGAACACGTACTTTTTTATTTAATTCGTATTTAGGGTTAGTTTTTGCATCAGCCGATACAGGATTTCCACAACTAGAGAGTATAGCAAATGAAAATACACCATTCTCCATAACTACATATGCGGTAATACTATCACTAAGAAATGCTTGGCTGTTAGGTCGTACATAAAATGTAGTTCCATTATGAGTAACTGGCTTTGATATATTACCAGGGTTTTCACGCCCAGCAGAAAACGCATTTGTAGCTACAACTTTGCCATTTAATACTACATTACCATTTTTATACACTCGACCAGCCTGAGCTGTTCTTGGTAGATTGTTGACGTCTTTATTATCTATGCCAAAATAGTCATATATATTACGAGCGCTATGGTTTGAATTGTACTTTTGTTGAACTTCCGCTACTGACATAGCACCACAATAAAATACCGAGTTACTATCACAATCTCTTGGTCCATTAAACTGTACATTATCTGCCTTTGTCATAGGAATAATAGCAAAAATAAATAACAAGGCTAGTATTGACATAGCTAAGCCTGTTTTTTGCCATTTGCTATACTGACCAAGCAGTAAGCTAATAAAATTCTTAGTATTCCTCATTACAAAAACCTCTCTTCTCTACCCACCTCTGGGATTATGATTACATTGTATCAGGTTTATGCTTATTTGTCAATATTATGACACTAATATGTTTTATACTACTCTTAATGCTGTCAAATATTGCCTTGTTCTGGATAGAAAATTTATACAAAAAAAATACCCCTCAATATTTCGAGGGGTATTTTATAGATTTTGAGCGGTCAGTTTCTCTTATCTTTTCCAGAAAACTAGAGTCTAGTTTTACTGATTACGACCGATCCAAAATCGGTAAGCAAAAGCACTAACCAAACTAACACCTATAAACAAGCCTGCTAGCTCACCTGGTCCAGTATTAGGCAAAGAACTGGGTGTAGATGGTGTTACTGGTGTTACTGGTGTAACTGGGACATCATTCTTGAAGGTTATCTGTTTAATACAGGATTGACTTTCAGAACTAACCAGTTTGCCGTTGACCATAAAGCTTGGAACAACAGTCACCACATAAGTACCGTCTTGGCCATACTGATGGTCAGTAGTTTTAGTGCTTGTCACGACAGCGGCAGTGTTGTCACCAAACGTGAATTTAGCATCTTTAAACACAGCACCGTTGGCTTGACTAGTAGTTACTGTGGCCTGAACTTTTCTGGTGCCAATAACCTTAATCTCTAGCAAATCACAACTATATGTTGGAGTTGGGTTTACGCATGGTTTATTAATAACCACATTAGCCCTGTCGGTAGTAAACTGGCCATTAACACGTGCTTCAGCAATGTTAATTAGCGTATTTACGCCACACTCTAGTTGATCTAGTTTAGGTGCAGTAGCCTTAAACATTACTACGGCACCGCCCTTAGGAGCATAGCTACCGATATCAATCCCACCATTAGACACTATTGCATCGTTTCCAACAGGTTTTGGAGCTGGGTCAGTACCATACTTTGCAACAGTCGTTCCAGGAACAATACTAAATCCTTTTGGAAGTTGATCTCTAAGGACAGCATTGTTAAGCTGGGCAGTCCCGACATTACTGAATCTAATTTGGTAAGCTACAACTTCACTTGGAACAGCGTCGATGCTTTTTGCCCAATTATACTTATCGGTTTCTGTTTTTTTATCTTTAGAAACAGTTTTTTCAACAGTAAAGTCAGGTGTTTCCATCTTAACTTTAACTTTTATAGTAATTATCCCTGAATACTTGAAACAGCCTGGAATTTCACCATTAGGGCCAGTGTAGCCAATTGGTGCGCCATTGCCAACAATTGTGTCACTAAGCTTGTAGCCAGAAGGAACTGCATTTGTATACATAGTTGCGCTACCTGGAACATAGGCAATATTAAACTTGTTTCCACCAATTAAATCGGTTGTGTCTGCTACTTCAACAGGGTTTGCGTTTGATGCACTTATATATGCATTAGCACGCATTGTTTCGGAAGTAACAGCTGGAAGCCAAATTCGAGCCTGGGCATTATGGGCAATACCCTTGCCACTTTCGTTAAGATTATCTGCAGCATTGTTATGCACATAAATTCTTAGAAGCATTTCTTCACCGTCTTTTACGGTGTTTTTATCACTAAATCCACCAAGGCTAGTATTGCTAGCTGGTTTGGCATCAAAGAACGTTCGTTCATCACCGTAATTTGGATTATCGGTTATTGAGTCAAAAGTTACATATGGTGCTGGGTTTTGTATTGTAAATGTTGGTCTTTCGGGCCACCAAGCTCCTACGGCTACGGTAGCACCAAGTAAAATACTTAAAACTAAAGGTATAGCCAATAGTTTTTTTGGAACGTTAGATATTAAATTCATAATAGATTTAAACATAGTTCCACCTCCTTTAAAAAGTTAATAAAATAAATAATTTTGTAGACTGTTTCTAGTTTGTTAAGTTACTTTTTCGGGATATATCTCCACCAGATAATGTCTCTAAATGTACTTATCTATTTTAGCATATACTTTATTAATTGTCAATTGTATATTTATAATGCTTTTGCTTTTTAGGACAAGTATGCGACTGTTAATAGTCGCATACTTTAGGTTAGCCTAGAAATCTGAAGGATTTCC
>CAYZCZ010000043.1:0-4127 GCA_964477125.1 uncultured Candidatus Saccharibacteria bacterium
TCTGCACTGTTTTGGAACACGGTTGCACCGGTTGCACCAACGCTAAATAATGGGCTACCGACGCCCGAGGCCTTAACTTCTATAATATTAGCGGTTTGGCTGTTAGCGCCTTGTATAGTTGCCGTTACACTTCCAACTGCGTTACTTTGTATATTAAAGTTTGCAGTTTGTAAGGCGGTTCCATTTTGTATGTAGTTACCACTAGTACCGCTACTCACTAATGTCCAGGCACTAGTAACGCTGTTCCAAACAAAGGCCATTGTTGTGCCTGGGCTAGCTACAGACCCACCAATTGTATAACCAGCACTGCCAACATTTGTTATATATATAAGACGCCCGGTTGTAGTTGTTGTAGGTGCAGGTATTGTTAGGGTTTGGCCAGCGGTTGTTTGGGCTACTGTAAAGTTTGTATAAACATCTACCGTTGCAGTCGCAAGGCCAATATTGCCACCAGTTGGCAGATCCCCAACTGGATAAGTCGTGTTAAGCGTTGCACCACCATTAGTGAACAAACTATTTGCTCCAGTGGTAATACCGCCTGTTGCAGTTGTAAGGCCAGTTACACCAAGTGTGCCACCAACACCCGTTCCACTATTACTAACGGTCAAATAATTTGTTCCACCGCCATTGTTTTGTATCTCTAACAAGTTTCCACTAATTGGTGTAGCGTTATCACGAACAGTTAAGCCGGCAGTTGCAGCCGAGCCCAAAGTTATTTCTGGGCTAGTAGATGCATTGTAAGCATTTTGCAAAGTAATGCTAGCGCTATTGTCGCAGTTTTTCCAAGCACCTGCTTCATAACACCTAAGCTTAGCCAGGGTCGTATCGTAAAATAGCCCGCCATTCACGCCCGTAGGTTGGTTAGCGGTAGTAGCGCTGTCCACAATGAACAGCGTAGTGTCTGCGCCAGAACCCGCACCATCATTACCTACTTTTATTCTGTTAAGCGAAGTGTTAATAGCAAAGACAGGGTCAGTTCCTACCCGTTGGATAACAAATGCATTTGTACTATTTCCTGTGCCCTTAAATAAAATATCCCCGCCATTGGCAAATGTTACCACTGGCGTCACGTTATCGCTAAACACTGCAATGTTACCAGTACTTGTGCTGTTGGTTACGTTTAATGCATCACCACTTGTTGCACCTGTCAGGCTAGTAAGTGCACTTGTTACAGTAAGTGTTTTACCAGCGCTAACGGTTGTATTACCGTTTAGCGTAACCGTACCGGTACCACTCGCAAAAGTACCCGTACTGTTAGAGAAATCTACATTACCAGCCCCAGCAGCCATACTTAGGTTTTTGCCCGCCGCCACTATTGTATTTTGGTTCAAGTTTATTTGGGTAGCATTTGTAGTGCCAATGCTTAAAGCCCCGGCCGAAGCAGTATCTAGTAAAGAGGTTTGGACGCTGGTACTAGCTTGTAATACACCTGCAATACCAGTGCCGGTAATATTAAAATTACCCGTCTGGGCTGAACCAGGCGTAGAGCCCTGAAGTTGTACACCAGTCGTACCACTTAAGAATCCACAGCTTGCACTACTTTCCAAACAAACAGTACCGTCTGCATCTGGTAATAATATACTTCGAGTAGCTGTCGGCGCCGTAGCACTAAGGGTGGTAGAGTTAGCCCCGTTAAAAGCTTTAAGCGTTGTAGCCTCGGCGGAACGTAGCGCGTATGGAACGCTGGTTATTAACATTCTTGGGCTCATTTCACCATTCCAGCTAGCACTGCCACCGCTTCCACCAATGTTCATGCTCAAATAATTATCATCACCCCAATCTATTGCCGGTGAGGCGTTGGATAGTGCATTAACAGAGCCCAATGCCACGGATATGTAGCCGTTCTTCACCGCAACAAGGTTGCCGGTTGTTCTAGTTTCTGTCCAGTGCAAAGTACCACCACTGGCTTGATCGTAAATTTTAAATTCAACGTGGTAGTTACCGTCTGGCACCAATGCACCAGTGTTAGTCAGTAACCTTGCCTGGAAATTAACAGTGTTGTTAGGTGCGGCTGTTGCAACTGGATGGTCGATGCGCGTATATAGAACAGGGGTTATAATTGCAAACAAAACTGCCATTACAGCCAAGCAAAGTTTAAAACTATTGCTTAAACGAGAAAAAAGTACCCCTGAAAATGCCCTTAAATTTAAGAGCCTTCTCGGAGTACTTTTAGTACCACGGTTAATAGCGGTGGTTGTTTGTTTCACTTTTGCGGATGTGTGTGATTATTTTAAATTTTACGGGTTTTTAGTTTTAATTTTTCAATCATGTCGGCTGCGAATCCAGCACGATTGTTTTTTATTAATTTTTAACCGCGTCCCTATGCGCTTGTATATATTTATACTTTGCACATACGTACTACTATTTTGCCTTAACTTACAGATATACACAAGAGTTTTTTATAAAAAAGTTGTTCAGTATTTTTGAACAACTTGCCAGGTTTTTTGGTCAAATTATTATAGTTATTTACACAACAATCATCTATTATTTTAAAAAGCACTAGCATTTTTACTAAAATTTTTCGTTGTATCTACTACAACCTTCAATCAAAGCCAAAATAGTTATCCACAGCTTAAGTCGTTTTTTTATGTATTTTTGAGTGTATTTTGGGTAAAAAACTTACGTTATTGTCATTCTAAATTTGTTCATAAAACCAGTGCAATATCATCTTAAGCACTCCCGTAGCCCCTATTTTGTCACTTTATAGTGAATCTTAATATAGCTATCATTAACCCTAAACAGTAGTGCTCAGCTAACAAAAAACGCCAAAAGTTCTTCAAATTTTTAATATAAATACGCCCAGAGGTACCAAATAATAAAGCTAAACGCATAAAGACTCATCTTTAATATTTAAAACTGTTCTAAGGCCCTTAAAATAGCCCACACCCCAGTTAATAACGTCCCCTCACAAAGCTATTCATTGTGCATTTTGTTTGGTATAGGTATTAACGCTATGCCCGACCTAGCCGTCATCCTTAACTCGATTCAGGATCCCCATAGCCTTGCCTTCCAAGATATTCAATAAACCTATTAATGAAGTTCTTCCTAAATCGAAACCCACACTTTTAAACTAAATTAATCATATTTTTATTTAATTCTACTTTTTCCGCTAAAGTCTAGTCTTAATACTACGGTACATTATTTGTTTCTTGCTTGTTATTTTTGGTTAAAAGCGGCTATATTTTGCTCAACATAACTGTAGTTATGCTTCACAAAAAGCCAGCCTAGCTTTTATCTCAAAAATACCTAACCAATAACTCTAATAAGCACCCCAGTATCAAGACTGGCAAAACTCTCGGACGCATATTGTTCAGTACTTATCTATTGATAATAATTACACATCTTAAAAAGAACTTGTTCCTCTCTTTTATTTTTATAAGAGGAGGAACTTCACACATCTATTTATCTTGGATATGCTAATTATTACAATATCTAAATAAATGAAAACAATATGATGCCCGAACTGGGCTCATTAACATCAAATAACTCTAGGTTTTTCCCATTCAAGCTTTAGCTTGAATAATCAATGAAATATTCCGCTTAATGGGTCTGGGCATCAAATACTTCCTGGTCAATGGCAATGTAAAACTTATCATGGCCAAGGAAAAAAGATGTTTGAGCCATTCTAGCTTAAGCAATAAGGAATGGTGAGTTCTTTTTTCGCTATGTAAGTTTTTACATAGGCCTTGGCAAAGAAGTATTTGCGCCCAGCACTTTGGTTCTACTTTTGGTGTCAAAAGTAGATGATTTAGGGAAAAGGATTTTGTTATGAAGAAATAGGTTTCGACTGGAAAAGGAGCGGTGGGAATAGCATTGTTTAATAGGTACAACACCTTTATTATTCATTTTTGTTACAACATTTACATATTTAGTAATTTCTATCTGTTATATGGCATATTTAATATACAATCGTAATGCAAATATCCAACCAGTTAACAGATTCACCTTCTAGTAATTGTTACAACATTTACTTTTTGAAAACATAAGCATTTTTAAATAAGAGAAAA
Source organism: uncultured Candidatus Saccharibacteria bacterium (assembly GCA_964477125.1). Lineage (GTDB taxonomy): Bacteria > Patescibacteriota > Saccharimonadia > Saccharimonadales > CAIOMD01 > DALYDK01. The sequence goes on from CAYZCZ010000043.1 coordinate 4,008, forward strand.
GCCCTCCTATTCGGAGGGCTTTTTCTATAATTCGGCACCGTGCTATTTTCCCAGGGCTTGATGACCCAAGTATTGTAACCGCTGCTAGGCTTAACTGCTGTGTTCGGCATGGGAACAGGT
>CAYZCZ010000044.1:0-4077 GCA_964477125.1 uncultured Candidatus Saccharibacteria bacterium
CTTTTTATATGCCTACAGTGGCATTGAAACCGAGCATTCCCTTCTGAGGTAAAAGCTTGTGCTTTTGTTTCAAAGGGCAGGAGATTATACTAGTGTCAAATAGCTGAAAAATGAAGGAGATTAAATGTCTGAACGTAGAGGGTCGATACAGGATGTAAATATAGAACTAGGTGATGATGTTTCTAAAATGCTTTATGAAGCTTCAAAACAAACTCACGTTAACCGACCAGGCTTGCTTGTTGAGTTTCATGAGTCATTTTCTGGCTTGCGGGCAATCCCAGGTGCTATGCTAAGAGATGTAGATAATATGTATCTTAATCTAGCTTTTGATGGTGTTGGGACAAAAGTTGAAGTATCAGAAAGACTTGACGACCATTCAGTCGTAGCACACGATTTATTTGCAATGGTCTGTGATGACGCAGTTGTGCGTGGAGCTGAGCCTGTTGCGATAGGCTCAATCTTAGATGTGAGACAACTTAATGATAACGAACACACTAGAACGGCAGTTAGGCAGCTCTCGCAAGGTTACGTTGAAGCTGCTAAAGCTGCTGGTGTAGTTGTTGTTAATGGTGAAGTTGCCGAACTTGGGGATAGGGTTGGTGGCTATGGGGACTTCAATTATAACTGGGGTGCTACGGTACTTTGGTTTGCTCATAAAAACAGAATCCTTACAGGTCATCAGATTCAGCCTGGTGATTCGTTAGTAGGTCTTGCTGAACACGGTTTTCGCTCAAATGGCATAACGGACGTAAGAAAAGCTATGCTGGAACACTACGGACCACAGTGGCAAGACGTAGTAGTCAAAGAACTCGGTGAACTTACGTTAGGTAGATTAGTTCAGAAACCTTCAATAATTTACTCAAGATTTGTATCAGAACTTACGGGTGGCTATGACATTGATAAAGAGCCTAAATCTGCGGTAAGTGGCGTAGCACACATTACTGGCGGTGGACAACCGAGTAAGATAGGACGAATGCTTGAACCATCTGGTCTAGGCGTTACTCTCGACAGTCCTATTGATCCGCCACGCATCATGACCGAAGTTCAAAAAATGAGAGGTTTCTCTGACAAGAAAGCCTATGGTAAATGGCATATGGGGGCAGGCATGGTTATTACTACTTCTGAGCCAGAAAAAGTACTCGCAGAAGCAGAAAGCTTCGGATTGTCTGCACAGACCATTGGACAAGTTACTGACGAACCAGGTATTCGTATTAAGAATCGTGGAGCTATTCAAGACGAAGAATGGCTTACCTTTTAAGTACACCACTAGGTATATCCTAGTATTTCGAAATCAAAAAATTTGTTATGAAGTTGCTAAATCCAGCTTGATCACAGTTATAACGTTCTCTATCGTTGTGAACCAAGCCAAAAAAGACAAAGCCAGAGCTGTTAATTCAGTTCTGACTTTTTATATGCCCAGAGTTTAACTGAAACTACAAGCTACTTGTAACTATTCGTATCTTAATGCCTTAATCGCATCTAACTTACTTGCTTTTCTAGCGGGCAACGTGCCAGCCAAGAATGCAATTAATGTAATCCCAAGAATTATGGTCAAGACTGATGCAAGCTCAAACGATAGAAGCTGTAATCCATCGAAATCTTTTAAAAATCCTTTCGAGGCAATACTATTTATAGCTCTACCCAGTAGATTTGCTGCCAATACACCAGCCACGCTACCAATAAGACCAAATAATACTGCTTCTATGCTAAATAGGATAAATATCTTCCTTCTGCTCATTCCAACAGCCTTCATTAGCCCTATTTCTTTTGTACGTTCTTGAACGGCCATGTAAAGCGTGTTTACGATACCAAAGCTCTCTGCATCAGAGGCAATTATAGGTCAAATATACTTTGTCGTATTGGTTGCCATGTTGGTTGGAATATTTGTAAACTCTAAAAATAAATAGTAATAAATTATGAACAATTAGTAGTTTGGTTCAAGCCTTTAAATACATTTAACAAATTAATTTTTTAAGCATCTCCCAAATTAAATGTTTTGGTTTATAAACATAGAGGAGCATAATTGAGGTGGAAAATAAGAACAAGGATAAAGGAATGCTAGACAGGATTAAAGTAAACGGTAAATTAACTTTAATGTGGACTGAGGCACTTAGGGCACTTATATGTATGCTCCCGATGTTTGTATATACCGGCTTAGGGAAAACTACTTTTTTAGTAACACTTGGACAGGGCGGTTTCTTTTTTAGCACACTATTCTTACCTAAAAAAATTAGCGGGCGTGCTGTAATGGGGTCATTAATTCTTGCTCTTGGCTTAGGGTTTTACTTAATAGGAGGTGCCGTGGCACCAAACCCATGGCTCGCACTAGTGTTTACATTTATGGTTTGTCTTAACTTGAGTTTTTTAAGTGGTTGGTCTATTGGTGGACCGTTAGCGTTGACTTTAGTGATGATATATACAGCTGGGCTAAACACAGGTTCACCCGAAAAGGCATCTGCCAATTTTTTGGCTTTTGCACTTGTTATGGGCTGGTCGGCATTAATATCATTGTTACCGATATGGAAGCCGGTAGAGCCACCAAAAGTTGACACCACTCAAACCAACGGTGCTTTGGCTGAACAGGGAATTAGGATGGCAATTGGAGCATCGATTGCTTTAGCCGTTTCATACATGGCTGGTTTTGCTAAGCTTGGTTGGGCACCAAGTGCAGTAGGTAATGTTATTCGTTATGATCCAAAACTATCAAAAATGCGTGCCATAGCAAGACTTATTGGTACAATTGCAGGCGCTTTGCTTGCTGCAGTTGCACTTGCATTTGTAACAAGCATACCTATGTTGGTTATAATCGGTGGAATATTTGCAATACTTAACGGCTTGTTTAAAAAAACTAAACTAGGCATGATGCCGTTTTTCTACACTGCAACAATATTACTATTATATTCAGCAAACGATTTATCATCTGGATCCGACAATATATGGCAAAGAGTAGCATATAACCTTGTTGGTGTAATTATTGCTATTATTGTTGTCGTATATCCATTTCCATTCCTAATGAAAAGGGTTAACCCAAAAACTACAATTTCTAACTAATTATTAGCGTAATTTGTGTCGCGGCTAAAGCCATAAAAACCATCTGGATCGGAGTCGTAAGAAACTATTATTCCAGCTACTATTGTAAGTAACACAAAAGTAACTAAAACTGATACTGAAACAGATATTAATATTATTTTTAATGGTGAAGTTGAGCTTGGGGCTTGATGACTATTTTCTGTAGAGTCAAGTTTATTCATACGTAAATTATAGCAATATCGCAAAAAATATCAGCTTACATTTTATACGAATACACTGAATACGTCAGTAATATCTAAAAGATTATATTTGTGTTTGGCAGTGATGCTTTTAGGGCGTTTATTTGGGACTGACTAAGTGGGTTACCTGTAAGATTAAATTCTTTTAAATTATTTTTTAGTTTAGATAGTTCATTTGGTAAGCCTGTGATGCTGTTATTACTATAGTTTAGGGTTTCTAGGTTGCTTAGTTGCCCTAATTCTGCAGGCATGCCTGTCATTTTGTTATAGCTAACGTCTAGTACTTTTAGCTTGGACATCTGGCGTATCTCGCCTATAAGGCTACCATCTAGCAAATTGTGATCTATTTTAAAAACGACAAGATTGGTCATTTTTCCCATTTCTGAAGGAAGGGTTTGAATACTGTTATTAGATAGAATAAGGTCTGTGGTATCGGTTTTGCTGTAAATACTAGAATCAACCTTTGTAATACCCTTGTTGCTCAGGTCGAGTACCTTGGCATTAGCAGTACTTATTGGTGTATTAGTTGTTGTTGTCCCGTCAGCGTTTGTTGTAGTTGATGTAGTTTTTGTGGAGTCACTATTATTTTTACCAATGTTAAAACCCAAAAAGACACCGCCAGCGATAAGTAAAATAACTAAAAAACCCAATAAATATTTCATATAGTCATTCTAACATGTAGAGTTCTATGGGGTATGAACTTAAAAAATAATTAACATGGATTACGGAGTATAATTTGAATTATGAAAAACACAAGCGACAAAACGATTGGGATAATGTTAATGATTTTTTCTTCTTTTGGGCTGGT
>CAYZCZ010000045.1:0-4074 GCA_964477125.1 uncultured Candidatus Saccharibacteria bacterium
TAGTTCATCCTCTAGTTTGGCACAAACAAATAACGCCTTAGCGGGGGAAACTATTCTGCAAAGTTCAGCCTGCTTATCTTGGTTGGCTAAAACATCCTCGCCAACATTGAACAAATATATTATTGGCTTAGCAGTCAGCAGCTGTAAATCTTTATATTCTTTAATTTGTAAACGAATATCTTCATTGCTAAAAATGGGTTTTCCATCATCCAGCAAAGCTTGTACTTTATGAATTAGCTCAACTTTTGGAGCAAGCTTTGAGTTCGCTCGGGCTTCTTTTTCTAGCCTTGGAATTATTTTACTCACACTTTGTAAATCGGCTAAAACCAACTCGGTATTTATAACCTCTATATCATTTTTAGGGTGTAGCTCATTGTCTACATGTATAACGTTGGGGTCGGTAAAATCACGGACTACTTGTACAATTGCGGCGCATTCCCGTATATGGCTTAAAAATTGGTTACCTAAACCCTCGCCTTTACTGGCACCAGCTACTAAACCTGCAATATCTGTAAATTCAACCGTAGCAGGTATTATTTTTTTGGCATTGTTTTGCTTAGCTAATACTTCAAGCCGATCATCTGGTATTGGTACTACGCCACTGTTTGGTTCTATTGTAGCGAAGGGGTAATTAGCTGCCAATATATTATTATTTGTCAGGGCATTAAAAAGGGTACTTTTGCCAACATTTGGCAGGCCAACTATAGCTATACTTAAACTCATAATTATGAAGTAGTATAACAGATATGGGTAAGCTAAACTATGTATACTTAGTAATCTTGATTATTTGTTTTGCGAATATTTAGCTATAAGTATATAATCTTTAGCATAAGGTTTGTGTATAGATATAAATAAATGAGAATAGCTAATAACAAAAAATTAATAATTACAGTGGTTGCGATTGCTATTGTTTTGTTAAGTGCGACCGTAGGCTATTTTATTTATAATAAATATATAGTTGATGATATTGCTATAAGCGTAAATGGTCAGTCTTTAACCAAAAAGCAGTACCTGGATTATAAGAAAGAGTATGAGTCTTCTAGAACAGATAGTTTTATCACTAGCGACTTTAAACAATATATAATAAACGGTTTGCTTTATGCCGCTGCAGCCAAAGACTTTAATATAAATGTTTCAGAAGAGGAATTTAACCAAGCAATAAATGATTTTGCATACCCCAGTAATACTAATGATTGGCAAAAGTTTGTCGCAAAAAGCAGTGTGCTTAAGAAAAAACTAGAGTTTTCTGCATCGGATAATCTTTACGCGCATTTTGTTTTTCCATATAGCAGGCTATTCGCAAGTGGTTTTGAAAAAAATAGGCCAGAAGGCTATGGTGACCAAGCAAAAATTGCTGATGATAAGAAATATGCAAAAGATAAAGCCGATGAGTACTATGCTGTGCTTAAAAAAGATAGTAGCTTGAACACAGCTTCAGGTATCTTACTAAAAATAATTAACGATAAGAGGCTTAGCTATGGTTTTTCTGGTAATACATCAGAGATTATTAGCTATCTAGCTAACGGTAGCATAGTTAGCTCAAATATTAACGATAAAACACTATCCGATAATGAAAAGAATATTATCACCGGTCTTAAAGGGTTGGGTGTTATTAAGGAAGAGTCTAGGAGTAATGTCAGTTTCTTGCCCGGCTACAACAAAGGTGAAGTACTTGTGGCTTATGATTTTTATTCAAAGTTAAGTAACAATAAAAATAAGTATAGCTATGAAGCATATATGAAGAATGCAAAGGTGAAAGATAATGTCAAGAACTAGTAAGCAATTTGTATTTGCTATTTTTATGGGTATAGCATTATTTGCAATATTTGGCGGTAGTGCCAAAGCGGATAGCGGTAATGTTTGGCGATTTGCGGATGCTCAGTGGGCTGGTGATGCAAATTGTACGCAGCCAGGAACTCTTATGACAACTGTAGTATTTGTTTCAATTCAAGATGAGAATGGTAGACACTTAGGTTGGGCTACTTCATTTAATGCCAATGTACAATCTAGAAATCCAGCAGGTTCACCCGCTGGTAATAGTCAGGATGGAATAATATGGCATGAGTATGAAGCAGAATATTATAAAAACTGGGATCTTGCACGAACTAGCAATAACAAGAATTTTCAACCCGATCAAGAAAGAGATAACTTTCGCATGTGTAGCACTATGTCTTCAGGGGGAAAACTGGGGACTCCTCAGAATAATAATAAAGCCTTTGCGCTTAGCTTTACTCACATGATGAGGGATATGGAAGCTTGGAAGCTCAATTGTGGCTATGGTTATCTCAACAACCGTAATAGAATTTTTACATTTCAAGGTATAGGTATTCCACAGGGTATACCAGTTAATTATGATCCTGTTGGATGGGCTCCCAATGCTGGAAATGCTGAAATATCTGGAGGTAACGATGCTAACTATAAAAACGTAGGTGTGGTGCTTAAGTTTGTAGTAAAAAAAGCTCAAAGAGCTAATATCACACCTGGCTCAAAACCAGCTCAAACGATTTTTGTTGGAACCAACTATTTATGGAGCCACTGGGTAACGACTAATAATTTATTAAATGTTGGTGCCGACAGATTTAGCTATACTATTACCGGTAGTAGCCCTGGCCCAAATGGTTCCGCATCTCTTGCTCCTGAGGGTACACGTGTTTCAAGCCAAAAAACTGAAAAGTGGGACACAAGAGGCCAGTATTCTAGGACAATCACAGTTACCGGAAAACCTGATTATGCAACTGGTGGGGGGTCTGCAACTACAATAGTAAATGTTCTTGGTTGGGACGTAGGTGCATCATCATCGGTAGACGGGGCAACTAGTAAAGTTGTCCTTAAAAATCAGTCCGTAACATTTAGGCATAGAATTTGTAATAATGGCCCAGCTCCGCTTCATAAAAAAGTAGAGGCTACCTTAACTAAAGTAGACGGTGGGGTTGACGATACTTCATATGACTTGGGTATTGGTACCGGTGCAGGTGGATGCAAGGATTTCTCAAGAACAGTAACGCTTACAGAGACAGGTAAGAAGTGTGAAATACTTTGGTACGGGCCAGTAGCTGATAATAATGGTAATTGGGGTAATGGTGGTGAAGCTTGCGTATATGTAATAGACCCAATAGCCAATACTGCTACATCTGCAGCATACGAAAAAGGTACAGGTAATAATTCTGTAAACATTAGTGTGAGTATTGATAACGGTGGTTATTGTCCTCCTACCAGTTCACCTCCGTTTACTATTTTATACGATATTGCAGGGCTAGCCTCTGGTTCAACAACGCGAACTTATGGTGGTAGTGATAGTGATTGCAGAAATATAAGTTTCCCGGTCACATTAGACGGTAACCTACTAAACAACCAGGCTCCAGGCACAACTTATCCAATGACAACTACTGTTATTAGGCCACCACAAACACCCTCAGTTACTACAGGTTTTCTTACTATAATTGAAGTCCCATTCACTCGCTTCTATGGCAACGATATTTATTCTACCGACAGCACTATTAAATTTAATTCAAGAACAAACAATCCAACCAATCCATTCAATGGTCAAGGTTCTGTTGCACAATATGCTGCATTTGCACTTAGTAGTATTGTTTTAGATACTGCCGCTTACCGTTCAGGGGCACCGGTTCCACCCAATGGCTTAGACTCACCAAATTCACTATTGTCTAAAAAAAGTAGTTCTGTGTATACAGACGTTAAAAATAGTTTACCAACTAATTGCCCGGCAATTCCTAGCGGGAATTCTTTCGCCAGTCAGGCTAGCGGATGTTATACCTTGAATGATAATAATTCTTTTGGTGGAACAGATATCCCAATTTTAGGTGCAGGCGACGGCATGATTGATCTTGGTTCTAATAACTATGGCAATAGGCAAATAACTATAGTTAATAATACCGATAAAATGTTTATGATTGCAGGTGATGTTCAGACTAATAACCAGGGAGTGTTATTGATTGTATCCAAGGGTGACATTGTTATAGATAACAACGTTAAAAGAGTGGATGCCATACTGGTTACTAATGGAAATATTTATACTTGCGGTTATGCGGGATATGGACCAGGCAGATATGTGTC
>CAYZCZ010000046.1:0-4001 GCA_964477125.1 uncultured Candidatus Saccharibacteria bacterium
TTAACAAAATACGCCAAGACCGTAAGAATATGGCTCTACATGGCCTAGGTGGTAGCGTTGTAAGTACAGCACCTATTGCGCCACAACCAGCCCAGCCAATCCAGCCAATAATTAGTAGCGACGCCGTAACAACAACTAACCCAAGCGCTACAATAATTACGCCTACCGAAAACGCTACCCTTTCAAATGAAGACATTGCCGAAGCCGCAAAAAACATTGTAGAAGATAAATAATTAAGCACCACTTTATAGTGAACCTAAGCATGTTTCTGTGGTTATAGAGTGCAATAAACCATCAGATAAAGCTATTGTATTTGAACATTTATTTACCCACATTTATGCGCCACGATTATTTTGAATATGTGCCATAAAACCAAAAAGTCTACTACAAAGGAAAAGCTGGCTCTGAACCTTCGTAGGCTGAACTAGCCGACCAACCTGGGGTTGTCAGTTGAGATCCTAGGGCAAGGCTTGAATACAGCATACTGCTTGGGCCCGTACCATAAAACCTAACATTTCTAATCTCACCCTGAATAATGCCAGAACCGAATGCCCGAACTTGACCTGGAGCAGAAACGCGTGTATCTGCGATTATTACTGGGCCCGTGATTAACACACTCTCTATTGGAGCAACAGTATCTGGGTTATTAATAACGATTGCACCATGCCCTATTGTGCTTAATGAATTTGATCTTCGTAAACGCAATTCACCATAGAAATTTATATTGCTAATACCACCCGAGCCGTACTGTGCCTCTCGAGCTATAATAACGGCAGCACCGGCTGAATCTTCAATTAAAGTTGGTCCATATACAGATATGTTATTAACGTGGATGATACCTATACCTCGCCCCCATGACTGACCAGCCACATGATGACGTACTATTGTGTGATGATGTGGTGTTGTAGGACCAGCACTATCATAGCCCACTAAACCGATGCCATCATCTCCTGAATTTCGCGAAATACAGTCATACAATGTCCCATAACTTGAACCGTTTGTTATATGGTACGCGTCAGACATGCTATCTCGGCTTTCGACCCTATTAAACTGAAAGTTATTGACCCCATACAAAAATATTGCAGCATCACGCGAGCCCCACGCAAGAACATCTTGCATACGGAATCCATCATGGCCCCCCTGCGCCCATATATTGCCTTCACCAGACTGGCCTAAACTGCTCCGTGAAGTGGCATTTACCCTATGGGTAAAATTGTAAAAATGTATACCCCCAGCCTTTACCATGAAAGTTGCTCGATTTTCAGTAGTATGCTCAAACCATACGTCCTCACGATTATTGCCTAAACCCTTCAATGAAACGTTCTGAACCGTAAACTCAATATTGCCGGAAAGCATGTATTTACCAGGGCTAACATTAATACAATCACCGGGCTGTGCCGATCCAAGCACGGAGCGCATGCGGTTTCCGTTTGCTACTGGATCGCCCGTGGCCCCAATTTGCATACCAGATAATAAATAAGTTCGCGTGCAGGCACGCTCAACAAATGATCCGGGATTGGTAACAGTAGGTTCGGCCGTCGAAACACTGATTGGTCCCCAACTACTAATCAATATTGATAGGTCTTGGATGTTTACTATCCCATCATTATTAATATCAGCTGGTTGGCTGTTAGTGCCCCATTTACTTATTAGAATCGATAGGTCTTGGACGTTAACTATACTATCGCTGTTTAGGTCGGCTAGTGGGTTTGATGCAGCAGAAGATTTAATATCGGTGTCATTTATATCTTTGTTTTTATATAAGCCATAGCCAAAGGCACCAAGGCCAGCAAAAATTCCAACTGCCAAAATTAGTAATGTTAGTTTTTTGTTTTTATGCATTTTTAATAATCTACTTATGTTTAAGTATAGCGCTAAAAACAGTAGTAAACAATAAAAAACGGGCTATTAAAGCCCGCATTTTAATTATGACATATCAACGTTTAAACTTCACCAAGCACCATTCGGCTAAAACGGCGAACAACAATGTTTTCGCCTAGTACTGCTATGCCTTCTTTTACATATTGGCCAACTGTAATATCGGGGTTCTTCACAAAAGGTTGGTCAAGCAAACATTTTTCTGAAAAATGCTTTTTTAGCATGCCTTCAACAATTTGAGGAACCATTTTTTCTGGCTTGCCTTCTGCTTTTACCTTTTCGGTAAATTCTGCTTCAGCTTTTTCTTTTACTTCTTTGGAAATGTCATCGGAACTTACAAATTCTGGTGCGCTAGCAGCAATATGCATGGCCACATCTTTTACAAGATCAGTAAATTTTTCGTTCCTAGCAACAAAATCTGTTTCGCAATTTACTTCTACTAAAACGCCTATTCGGTTATCATGCAAATAGCTTCCAATCACACCGGCTCGGGCCTCACGTTCGCCACGTTTTTCGGCCTTGGTCATGCCTTTTTTTCGCATTGCTGAAAGAGCTACATCAAAGTCGCCATTGCTTTCTACAAGCGCTGCTTTGGCGTCAGTTATGCCAACACCTGTTAGTCCACGTAATCTCTTTATAGTTTCAATATCTATTGCCATTATTTTTCACCACCTTCTTTTGCATTACTTTCTTTGTCGGTATTCTTTTTAGCATGTTTTTGCCTACCAGCTTCTACTGCTCCTTTTACATAATCTGTAATAAGTTGAATTGCTTTTATTGCATCATCGTTTGCAGGAATTGGGTATTTAACCTTACTTGGGTCAGCATTGGTATCTACAATAGCAACTACAGGTATGCCAAGTTTAGTGGCTTCCTTAACAGCATTAGCCTCTTCTATAATATCTACAACAAACAATGCGCCTGGGCGACCGTTCATTTCTTTAATTCCACCAAAGTTATAGTTCATAACATCTATTTGCTCTTGGTAGCGCTGAACTTCTAACTTGTTATATTTACTTGCTAGTTCACCAGTCGCCATTTTGGTTTCTAATTCTTTAAGCTTTTTAACACGAGTATTTATGGTATTGGTATTTGTAAGCATGCCACCCATCCAACGGTTAACAACATAAGGCTGGCTAACGCTTTCGGCTTCGGTCTTAATAATATCTTTGGCTTGTCTTTTTGTACCAACAAATAAAACTTGCTTACCGCTTGCAGAAGTTTCTTCAATGAACTTCAAGGCTTTTTCTAGTTGTTTAACTGTTTGTTCTAGGTCAATAATATGACCTTCACCGCGTTTGCTGTGAATATACTGTGCCATCTTAGGATGCCACCTACTTGTTTTGTGCCCAAAATGCGCACCGGACTCTAGTAGAGCCTTCATGTCTACGTTTGACATATCCTTATTCTCCCTTCGCTTTCACTTTTTGCCCCGAGCGGGGAGGATATTAGCGAAAACTGCTTCATTAATTAATACGTAAAAACTATTCTAACAGATATGAGCACCTATTACAAATAAATATTCAGCCCTATGGCTAGGGTTGAATATTTAGTTTTTTAAGTATTATATAAAATATAGGATATATTATTTGACTATATGCATTCCATTCAATACAAAGTCCCCTAAATCGTCTGAACTATCTTTTGTTTCTGGGTTACCCTGGTTGGCTATTTTATCCCTTTTAGCTCTTCGCAATCCAGCAACAATTTCGTCACTTTCGTGGCCTGGTATTGCACTCATTTGCTCTAAAGTTTCTGAATCGTCTTCGTCGTCTACAAGTGCGTCAGTTGTGTAAACCAAATTGTTCTCAGTATCTACTGGCTCACCAGAAGTATTAAATCCACCTTCTTGTAAAATCTTATTCGCTTCATCAAGTAATTCAGCTGAGCTCATATTTCGAATCTCTTCTTCGCCAAGAGCGAATCTTTTCTCGCGCTGTTTAATATCATACAGCTCCTTGCCTGTTCTTTCGGTACCCCTTGAATGTCTTTCTTGAATACGTGGATTTTTATATTCAAACCTTCTTTGGTCTTTAGGAGACATAAGTGCAGATTCGCCAAGTCTGCGTTGGACTGGAATTAAATTTTCGCTACTTGGTACTTGTTCTATTGAAATATGATTG
>CAYZCZ010000047.1:0-3914 GCA_964477125.1 uncultured Candidatus Saccharibacteria bacterium
TTGAGCCTTTTTCAAAATCTACAGTGCTTTGATTGGCTGGCGTTGGATCTATAATGTATGCACAGGCTGGTACTGTTGATCCCCAGGCAGGATTATTATCTGCCATAGGTGAATAGTCTACTTTTTCACACTTTTGCCCAGTTGAATCAAAGGTTACTGTTTTAGTTACTACTTTACAGCCACCAAAACCTGCTTGGGTGCCCTTAGCTAGGTCAAGTGAAGTGCCATCTGTAGTATTATTCCATTGTCTAACTAAATTAGCATCTACAAACTTATGCAAAGGTGCTGGACCCCCATTACATACCGCATGTGTAAAAGTAACCGGTTCATTTTTGAAATATACTTTGCTCTTTACTCCACCGTTTAACGTCGAGGAAGCTGCTACATCCCAGCCATTAACATGAGTACAGACCTTATTGCCGTATCGCCAACCACTACTAATATTTGGCTCATGGTATGCATATGGGTTCCATCTGAGTTGCTCACAATAATCACCACGTTGATCGAATGTAGATGGTCTACCTTTACCTAAGCCAGCATTCCAGGCACTGGGGGCCCAACCTGCCCCGTGGTCCATACTAATGTAATCACTGCCTTGGTGGCCATTTAATGGGTTGTCGCTAATTATATCTCCGTCAATGGGTCTAGTTGTGGCATTTGGTCCACTGTTCCAAAGAAAATGATAAAAAGTGGCTTTGTTGCCAACATTTACAGTTTGAGGGTCAACACTGGAGGCGCCATTAACATCCCAATTTATAGCTGGCTTAACCTTATAGGTTAGCAAAACACCAAAGTTACTTTTGTTGGCATCTCCACCCCATTTGGAACCAGTTATATTAACACCGTTCCCCCAGCCAACACCAACATATCCGGCAGGAATCCCGGACGGTGTACCGATGCCATGGAACTTGAAAATACTATTCCTATTTCCGTTCGTACCGTAACCATAACCACAAAAAAGTTTCCATTTACCTAAATCAACTGGGTTCCAGTTTGCATTTGCAATAGCAGTAAATTTTACAGCTCTTTGGGTACCTGCTTCGCCTATCGAGCGAAGATCGCAATTACCGCCCTGCTGCTCAGGTGATGTGTTAACATTAATATTACCAGCCCATTCATACTTACCTTCTTCGAATACCCCACCTCTACCATTCCATCTAGCCATATTATGGTCAGGTTCTCCGTCAGCATTATAACTCTTTAGGTTAATATCAAATCCAGTAGACATAGCAAGTCTATTACCGTTTTGGTCGACTATTTCCGTAAATACAACAGTATTCATAAGTGTGGAAGAGTATGTACAGCCATCACCATAGGTAGTGCCCTGGCCATGCTCTACTAAACGCTCGGCCTTTACGTTACCGCCGAAAAATACTAATGATAGTGCAAGAAAAGCGCCAAATAATATGAGTGGCCCAAAAAATTTATTATTTGACATATATATTAACCTTTGCGTTTTTATTAAACTCTTCATAGTTAAACGGTGTTGAATCTCTATCTTGTAGTTTTGCATAAAAATGGTAAGCAATATCTACGCTACCAGTGTACCCAGGTAGCCTACTAATCCCTGGCATATTTAGTGCAATTATTCCCGTATCTGTTTTTAGGTTTTTAATTAAAGAAAGTTCGTTATCATTCGAAAAAACCTGGCCTTGTGGCGCGCCCGTTTTTGAACCATCGCTATAATAGCTAAAAACCTCTGATATATTTCCGGAATAACCAAAATTCAACTTATTGTCAGCATATATTTTATCTACCAGCTTGTTGGCGTTATTTATATTAAGGTCTTGTTTAAGCTGTTTAAAGTAAAGCTCAGCCTGTTGCTGGGCATACTGCTTATCTTCGTTAATTTTTGCTGGGTTACCAAGATCTTGGATTGGTGTTCGGCTATAGCCTGTGGCAAAATGCCTACTAAATGGAAATACAAGGTGCGCATAAACATCTTTGCTGGCCTTTGTTTCATTTAGCTTCCGCTTTATCACATCAGTTAATGCAACATAGTTTTTCCATTCAGCGCTAACATCGTTTATTCCAGCAAAATTAGCACCTGAAGCAATATTTACCTCTAGGTTTGTTGGCTGAACTTGATACTTCTGGGCTGCAGACCTGTAAACTAGGCTTTGTTTTAAATATTCATTAAGACCAATATTTTTTTCGTCTACTATACTTTTTGTTTTTTCATAGTCTTTTTTAAACTGCGCATATTGCTTTTTATTTATCGACTGGTCGTTAACAGTAATTGCTGGTCGGCTATTTTGATAATTAACATAGTACCTATAGCCTAAAAAAAATAGTGCTGAAACAGCAATAAGCGCAACCAAAGCAACTATTGAGGTAACAATTATTTTTTTGTTATTGGCTATTGTCATTTATTTATCTTTATACAACCCTTATGCTAAAGATTATAAACTTATATGTAAATATTCGCAAAACAAATAACTTATTTATGAAGCGGAGCTTGGCCATAGCAACTCGTATATGCTCCTAGGTTTTCTTGGAGCAATAAACTAGAAAGATAGTTAGAGACCTGAAAAGCATCCGACTGATCAAATCCATCGGGAAAACTAGGTACATAACCGTTAATTATAAAGCCTCCTCTTTCGCGTGACCTATCTCGGGGTTCAACAACTACATTAAAATCTTCTTTATACTCTTCGCTATTGTAGCTGTCACGAAATAGTAGGCCTATCACTCGTGCTGTTCGTCCGTTACCATCGTGGAAAGGATGCATTAAGACTACTCCTAGAGCCAAAACATCCCCGACTCGTTCGGGGCTGACATCATTAGGACAATTCTGTATATCTTCGACCATTCGCGAAAAAACATCATACCTATCTTCTGGGTTAATTGTCTGCTTGTCTCCGATTTTAATTGCTTTATCATGACTCATTAAAGAATCTGCTGAACCTTGCACAGATTTATTGATATCCTCGAGCATGATTGCCAACCCCTCTACTGAAAGCTTTTTAAGTTGTTCTGCGCGTTCACTAGGATTATCACCACTTATACCATACTCACTACCTAAACGTTGTTTAAGCTCGTCAGCATTGATAGCAGGTATACTCTGATTTATCTCATAACCATTAGCGGTGGTAGTTTTTTCTAGCATTTTTGTTTTTACTTTACCAATTAATTATAGCATGCTTATACATATTTGTCAATTGTTATTACCTCTGTTATAATGTATAAATATGAGTTTATCTATTGGTATTGTTGGGCTCCCAAATGTTGGTAAAAGTACCCTTTTTAATGCCCTAACCAATAATAATATATTGGCGGCTAACTACCCTTTTGCCACTATAGAACCAAACAGCGGGATTGTGCCTATACCAGATGAACGGCTTGAGGTTTTAGCCAAGCAAAACAATGCCAAAAAAATAATACCAGCAACTGTAGAATTTACCGATATTGCAGGTTTAGTGGCTGGCGCAAGTAAGGGCGAAGGCCTAGGCAACCAGTTTTTAAGCCACATACGGGAATGTGCGGCAATTGTGCAAGTTGTACGTGACTTTACCGACCCCAACGTAATACATGTAGACAATAAACTTCACCCTAAAAACGATATAGACGTCATTAATACCGAGTTAGTTTTAGCCGACTTACAAAGCGTGAGTAAACTAATTCCACGGCTAGAAAAAGAAGCCCGGGCTAACCCAAAGCTTGCTACAAAAGTTGAACTTATCCATAAGACACATGATCTGCTTGATGATGGAAAACCTATTTTTAGTAGTGAGGATATAAGGTTACAGGTACAAGAATATAAAGATTTACAGCTGTTAACTGCCAAACCAATAATATATTTGTTCAACGTTAGCGAAGATGTTTTAGCCGACCAAGCCAAGCAAACTGAACTAGCTAAAATAGTTTCCCCCGCTAAGGCGTTATTTGTTTGTGCCAAACTAGAGGATGAACTA
>CAYZCZ010000048.1:0-3837 GCA_964477125.1 uncultured Candidatus Saccharibacteria bacterium
ATGGAAGTACAGTAGCAATAACCCATGCATATGTAGGGCTACAGCTACTAAAAACTGGCCCTAAAGCAGCTCCTGTAAGTATGGCTGAAACAGTTTTATTTTTGTTGCCATAGGCTTTACCTAGCATACCCTGGGCCCTATGTTCAAACCCAAGGCCACCTATTATTCTGGCCCATAAATCTGGGAATAACATAAAAACACCCAATACAATCACCAAAACTCCGGCACCAATGCTCCATACCCGTGGGTCAATTCCTATAAAAACAGTAGTAACTTTTAATAGAATGGTAAATAAAATTAACGAAGCAACTAAGCTTGCAGTAATAATGTATGGTCGTTTGCTGTCTTTATTTTCTGGGTCTAAGCTACCCCCTAAAATGATCGGTAGTAACGGTAAAATGCAGGGGGCCAACACAGTTAGTAAGCCAGCAATATATGAAAGTATAATTGCTAAAAGCATATAGATAGTTTAGTTTTTTACACCCGCAATTGCACTAGAAAGCGACGAAGCAGACCATTGAGCGGTCTCGTTCCCATTACCGTCTACTTGCACAAAAGTATACTGAGTAGTTACACCATACTTTTTTCGTAGGTCTGTCGAGCTATCAAAATCTGTTTTTACAAAAACAACTCCAGCTGGTAGCTTCGAAATATCAGAGTTAATTTCTTTATCTATACCCTGGCATATAGGGCACCAACTAGCATGGAAAAAATACACCTTCTTAAAATCATTGTATTTTGTAGGGTTTGCATTGTAATCGGCAAGCGACACATAAGCACCGGCGTTCTTTGTAGCGTCCGTACTGGGCATAGTTTCTTCTGCTACCTTAGAACCATCCTCTTTCTTAGCCTCTTGTTCAGAGATATTATTCTTAGCCGATTCTACACTTTTGTTGTTAGATGAATTTTTGGCGTAAGCCAAACCAAGTCCACCTATTATTACTAAAATTGAAACACTTAGAATTAAAACTATCTTCTTATTCATTTAAACCCTCCCTTTAACCGATCAATATCGTATATTATTCAGTAACAATATACGTAGTATTATACTTGGTTTAAGTGAGAAAACAGTAATTACTAGTTAACTACACCGTAAAAATTTTCGAGCAGTTTATATACTATGTACGCAGGCCATACTAAAGATTTTAAGAAAGCCGTAATAAATGCACCAAAGCCAACGGCAGCCTGAAACCAATAAATTAAAGAACCAATAAAACCTACAAAATATAGCGCGCCACTAGTACCATGGGCAGTTTTATTGCTATTTTTATTGGTTTTGCACCATTCCTTCCAGTCGTCAGAACCGCTGAGCTTGGCTTTTATTTCAAGTTCTGGGTCATGTGATTTTGAGTTTGCCATATTTTATCCCCCTTTATTAATACTTATATTATAGCCCCGTAAAAGGTATTTTGGCATGTACATAATTTACTTGAAAGACACTTGCAACCAAAGTAATATTATTGAATGGTTAAAGAACAATTATCTCAGGGCGTGGTCCATACAATACCTAACGATTTAAAAACATCTTTATTATCTGACGAATCAGTAATTGAAAGATGGAATGATCTGACTCCACTTGCTCGTAATGAATGGATTTGCTGGACCATAACTACCAAAAAACCAGAAACACGCAAGAATCATATAGACAGAATAATGACTGAGTTAATAGCCGGTAAGCGTAGGCCATGTTGTTGGGCTGGATGCATGCACCGTTAGTATCTTATTGTTTGAAAAAATAGTTATATTAACAATATTAGTCCGGCAACCGGCAATACAAACATTGCAATAGTAGCAACAGAAATTATTTTTGATACTAAAGAATCCTCTAGTTTTGGGTCAGGACCAAGTAAAAAGATACTAAGATCATACAAAAAATGAGCAAGAATTGGAGCCCACAGAGTTCCACTAATAACCAGAATTATATAGAAGTTTAAACCCATTAATATAGTGCCAGCAACTTGAATTGAAGTTTTTTTAATATCCTGGCCATTGAAGTAGTTCATAAAATGCAGTATGCCAAATATTAGCGAGGATATAACGCCTGTAAGCAATATTGAGTAGCCAGAATCTTGCAGTGCGCTAACTGCTATGCCACGCACTAAAAGTTCTTCTGAAAAACCAACAATAAGTGCGCCAAGAGCCAACAGCCATGGGCCTTTTTTGTCGAATGCACGCAAATTTGCTTTATAAAACCTGGCCACAATTGCCACTGCAGTAGCCAAGGGAATAATCCATAATAATGGCTTAACAACAACGGGTTCAAACTTTAATACCCCAGGAAGCCAACCAAAACTATAAGCAAAAATACTTAATAGTAAGGCCGAAATACCAATAGGATATACAATACCCTTTTTAATATTTTCGGTTGTTTTTAATATTTCAGTATATTTAACTCCAAATAATTTAGATATTCCAAATAATATTGCAACATATATAGAGCAAATTAATATAGCATTTAACATAGTTACCAACTAATGTAGCTCATTAGATGTTAAGGTTCAATTTTTTTCTATTTATTTATTATTGTTAATTGTATATAGTTATGTTTAATAAAAAGGGGATGACATGGACACAGGTCAAATGGTTGAGGATACAAAATATAAAATAAAGCCAACTCTATGGAGTGGTTTGGTTGTTTTGATAGTTTATATGGCTATAGTTATGGGCGTTCAATTAAGCTCGGGAGTTGAATATACAGATATTACTAAAACCAGTGATAACCTTCTAAAGGGCGTCTTAATACCTGTTATTGCTTCATCTATTTTCCTAACCATCTTTGCTTTATGGAGTGGCTGGTGGAAGGATGTTTTTAAGGATAAGTTTAAAATTCAAGGTCATGGCTGGATGAATCTACTTATAGTTTTTGCCATTATCGGTACAATAATAAATTTTGTCGCAGGAGATATTGGTAGTTTAGATACGAAGTTTATTTTATATGCTGCCCTTGCTACTGCTTTTGTTGGATATTCCGAAGAACTTATGACAAGAGGTCTACTATTACGAGGAGCACGTGGTTCTGGTCTGACGGAAATAAAAGTATTCTTAGTTACTTCGTTAGCGTTTGGGCTTATGCACAGCCTAAATGTATTAAACGGGCAAGATGTTAAAACAACAGTCATGCAAGTAGTGTTCACATTTTTGGCTGGTGGCGTTTACTATGCAATATTTCGTAAAACAGGTTTTTTGTGGGTAACAATGGTACTGCATGCATTATGGGACTTTTCGCTACTTACCAATGGTGCAGGATCAGTAAACCAAACACCTAATCAAGTTAGCGGACTGCTTGTTGTGGCTACGATTTGTACCTATGCTTCATACATTGTACTGTTTGCTTCAATAAGATTCTTCAATGTGAAAAGCAAAAATATTCAAGCCACTCCAGTGGAGGAATAGTTTAGTTTCATTCTAATACTGACTAGGAATTTAATACCCCGACGAAGTACTATCAAACTTTGGGGTTTATTCTATGCGCTAAAATATAAAAACCTATTGTACTAATTGCTGTTGGTATTGCCATTATTTTCTCAAATGATGTTTGTGCAAATATATTCCCAATAGTATTAAGTAACATTATTATAGACAACGTGATGAATATTAAGTGTAGTCGCTTAGTGGAGATCCGCTGTTGCATAAATCCAACTCGCATTGCAATAAACCATAGAATTAATCCATTCACTATGAAAGTAGTACACTCGAGTAATATAAGCTGAGAGTTTTCAGTAACTCGGCCACCCCAAACATACTTGTTAGAAATAAGCCCAAGTATAACTAAAAAGCCCAGTACCAGCCCAAAAGAAGAAAAAATCATTAACATTATCCCAATCGTTTTGTCGCTTG
>CAYZCZ010000049.1:0-3783 GCA_964477125.1 uncultured Candidatus Saccharibacteria bacterium
TAGCAGTACTAACTATGGCATTGGCAGATGGTTTTGCCGCCGTAGTTGGTGTATCTATGAAGAAAAGCGCAGGTAAGTTTAAAATAAATGGTCATCAGAAAAGTTTTGCCGGCACTTTAACTTTTATAGTAATTTCCTTTTTTATTAATTTTATATATTGGCTTATACATGCTAACGGGAACTTACCTCCTAGTCTAGATAATATAGTCTTTGTTTCTATGCTTTCTTTTGGGGCCGCGTCAATACTTGGTTTAGCTGAATTATTATCACCCAAAGGTAGTGATAATATAATTGTCCCTGTAATGGCTGGGTTATTAGTTACTTTGCCTACATTATTTTAGATTATTATATATTTTATCTTTAATAGTTTTAGGTAAATTTTTTAAATTATATTTATGGAAAATCCCAATTTAAAAATCCCAGGTAGTCTGGGATTATTAAATTGGGGCGAGTTATGGGGATCGAACCCACGACCTTCGGAACCACAACCCGACGCTCTAACCAACTGAGCTAAACTCGCCATGTTTATAACAGGGGTGATTATAGATTACATTTATGTTAAATGCAAGTTAAACAGGATGCGTAATGCGCCAAAAAATACTTGGGTTACTTATTTTTCCGGATAGCTTTAATTGTATTTCAGCCTTTTTTTGGATAGACGAAGTACTTATTGCTTGACCATTAAACTGGCTATTTAGCGTAAATTTGTCTAATTTTATATCTGTTTTTGGTGATTCACCTTTCCAAGCAGATATACTCAGCGTATCACTTGCGATAACATTAATATTATTACCCCAAGGTAGCTTATAGTACCCAATGGGCTGGCCTTTATAGATAGTATTAACATGAGTTATTTTGCTTGTAATGATTTCTATATTTGCAGGCGCTTCCTCAAGTGCAAGCTCTTTATTAGGTGCACCCATTATAGTTCCGATAATAGGTATTATATTTTTTGCCGAGTATAGTAAACATCCTCCTGCTTCGATTGTATAACCCGTTTTTATTCCATCTATTCCAACTATTCCTAGGCTAGTGTTAGTATTTTGTACTCTACCGGCAATGGGTAAATCTGCATATTTTTGGCTAACTATTTGTGCAACTACATCATTTTCCATGGCTTTTTGGCTTAGAGTTAACATATCGCTAGCTGTGCCTTTTGTATTGGGTGAAAATCCACTTGAGTCGGCAAAGTTTGTTTGGGCCATACCAATATTTTTTGCGTATTCATTTGCTTGTTTTACGTATTCAGCTTCTGACCCAAAACCCCATATTGCTAACTTATTTGCAATATTATTAGCTGAAGCAATTAGCAATGCCTGCAATGCCTGGTATTCATTTAGATTTGTTCCAGTCTGAACTAGCATGGTTGATTGCCCATTATTAGCCATTTGTTGTTGCATTTTCTCATCGTTGACTGTTATTGGGATTATTGGACCTGTTTGTCCGGCTGTAAGTGGGTACTTATTGAGTATTAGTAAGGCCAGCATAATTTTTGCTGTACTTGCAGTTGGACGAACAACATTCGCGTTGTTGGTAATTATTTGGCCATTATTACCTACAGCTAACGCTTGGGAGCCTACACCACTTAGATATACTTGTTGCTTAGGCGTGAAAGCTAGCTTAGGGGTAAAGACAATATATGGTTCTAGAGCTGGTAATGGTCTTAACATAGCCCATGAAAGGTATGCTACAACCATTAGTAAGAACATACCAGCAATTAACCACCTCTTCATTAATCTTATTATAAGACATAAGATATGTAACGTATAAATAATAATTTAATTTTGGTACCTAGGGAGGGATTCGACCTACCGTCAGCAGGCCCACAATTACGTCTTTGAAAACAAGTTTTCAAGAGTAAATTGTCTTGCAGATTGCCACCGGCAATCTTCACCCCGACATTTTTGGTCAGATGTTCGAGTATTGCAAAGTACAAAATAAAAACCCCAGATAAACTGAGGTTGTTATTTTGGTACCCCGGGAGGGAATCGAACCCCCGACCTGTGGGATAGAAGCCCATCGCTCTAATCCGCTGAGCTACCGGGGCAGGTACCATATTATTTTTGGTGCGGGTGGGGGGAATCGAACCCCCGTCTCGAGTTTGGAAAACTCGCATACTAGCCGTTGTACTACACCCGCATATATTGTTTAGAATTTAAATGTTCGATTCCAATCGACCTACCTTCGGCAGGCCCGAAACTACTTCTTACAAAACAAGTTTTGTAGAGTAGATTTCCTTGCAAAATGCCACTGGCATTTCTCACCCCGTCTCGAGTTTGGAAAACTCGCATACTAGCCGTTGTACTACACCCGCTTGTAACAGGGTAATTATATATATTTATTACAGTTCTTGCAAAGTATTAATTTTGGCACCAAGTCCCCTCAAGCGTTCAGCCAAAGATTCGTAGCCTCTATTAATAGAATATACATTTCGAAGAATTGATTTGCCTGGTGCTGCAAGCATGGCTGCCAAAATAATTGTGGCAGGCCTTAAAGCTGGTGGGCAAATAACTTCTGCTGGCTTAAATTTTGTTGGGCCATCTACCATCACTCGGTGAGGGTCTAGTAACCTTACTCTTGCACCTAGTTTATTTAATTCTGTAAAATATAACGCCCTGTCTTCAAATACCCAATCATGAATTAATGTTTCTCCATCTGCCATCGCAGCTATAGGTACAAAAAATGGTAAATTATCAATGTTAATTCCCGGGTAAGGTAAGGGATGTATTTTGTCATCTAAAGCTACTAGTTGTTTATGCTTATGCGTGGTTATATCTACTAAACTGGTAAATCCGTTAGCTGCCTTGTATGTAGGACTAATAGTAAATTTTAGTCCCATTTTTTCTAGTTTTAATATTTCTAGTCGTAAAAAGTCTATTGGGCACCTTTTTAGAGTTATTGCAGAATTGGTAAGCGTAGCAACTGTCATGAACAGCATTGATTCTAAGGGGTCTTCCGCGGGTGAATATACAACTCGCTTGTTAATATTCTTAGCCCCCTCTATTACTAAAGTAGAAGTACCAATACCTGTAATTTTTACACCCATGGCGTTTAAAAATACACATAAATCTTGCACCATATAGTTACTTGCTGCAAACCTAATTATTGTTTTGCCTGGAGTTAATGCAGCTGCAATTAAAGCGTTTTCGGTTGCGGTATCACCCATTTCATACATTGTTATATCGGCTGGCTCTAGCTTGCCAACGGTAACATTGTATGAACTTTCAATAGTTTCAATTTTTAAGCCAAATTGTTCAAGTGCATACTGATGTGCGGCAATTGTTCTTTTTCCCAAATGGCACCCTCCAGCGTATGGCAAAGAAAACTTTGACTTTTTATGAATAAGCGCACCCATAAACATAATAATGCTTCTGGTTTTTTTGGCTGATTCCTTATTGATGTCTTCTAGTCTTAAGGTTTTAGGTGGCTTAATTTCTAAATCAACATTTTTAACCCACTTAACATGTACGCCAATACTTTCAAGTACTTCGATTAACCTAAAAACTTCCTCTATACGAGGAACATTTTTTAAATATGTAGTCCCGTCATTTAATAGTGATGCTGCCAATATTGCTACGGCAGCATTTTTAGACGACTTCATGGTTATTTCACCACTAAGTTCGTGACCACCTTCTATTTCAAAACCAAGATTTTTAGTGCCAGAATTAATAGAAACTATATCGCGCCCAAGTGCAGTAGATATACGTGATATTGTTTCAAGGCTAAGATTTTGCTTGCCTTGCTCCATTCTATTTACAGCAGACTGGCTAGTACCCAAGCGTT
>CAYZCZ010000050.1:0-3728 GCA_964477125.1 uncultured Candidatus Saccharibacteria bacterium
TTACCAATCATAAATTACTGGTTATATTTTAGCACAAGTACTATCGACCGTTATATTCGTTGTTTGATTTTTCTGAACGATGGTTTTATAAATCTATACTAACTCTAAAATTGCTTTTACAATTATATTGAAATAATCCCGCCACCTAAAACAGCTTCATCATCGTAAACTACGGCAGATTGGCCTGTATTTAAGGCTTTAACTGAATTCTTAAAAACAATTTCTCCATTAGCCGTAAATTTTGCAGGTAATAATGGCCCCCTGTGCCTAGTTCTTACCGAATACTCTTTCTCTATTATAGGCTCGCTATTAATCCAATGTGATTGTACAATTCTTATGTTTTTATGCCATAGCCGTTCATCATCAATTTTTGTACTGACATAAATTGTATTGAAGGTCATATCTTTAGCAACAACATAATATGGTAATCCACCACCAACATTTAGACCATGCCTTTGGCCAATTGTATAAAATATTGCTCCGTCATGTTCTCCAATAATTAATCCATTTTGGTCAATTATTGGTCCAGGTTGCGTTTTAATATACTGGCTTAAAAATTCTTTTATACCGACTTTGCCAACAAAACAAATACCCATACTTTCCTTTTTGTTAGCTGTAATTAGTTTATGGTTTTTAGCCAGTTCCCGAACTTCTGTTTTTAGGTAATCTCCTAAAGGAAACAAAGTTTTTTCCAAAGCATTTTTTGTGACTCTATACAAAAAATAGGTTTGATCTTTTGATTTATCTTTGGCGGTTAGTAGCTGGCCTTGCATGGTATTTGCATAGTGACCAGTAGCTACCAAATTTGCACCCTTCTCTATTGCGGTACTTAAAAAAACTTTAAATTTAATTTCTTGGTTGCACATTATATCTGGGTTAGGCGTATTGCCTTTTTTGTATTCATCTATCATGTAGTCAACTACTTTATGGCGATAGTCTCTCTCGAAATCAAACATTTCGAACTTAATACCTAGCTGGACAGCAATTCTTTTGGCATCTTGATAATCTTCCCTCCATGGACAATTAAAGCCAGGTAAACTCTGGCTCCAATTTTTCATGTAAACCCCAACTACATCGTAACCTTGCTGTTTTAATAATAAAGCCGACACAGAACTGTCAACACCACCGGACAATCCTACAAATACAGTTTTCATTTAAGCTATTTTAACAGGAATAGTGTATAAGGCCTAAAGTACAGACAGCTCCTAGAATGGGTCTTCACCTTTCATGAATTTCTTTTTAATCCTAAGTAGCTCATATCTCTTACCTATCCAAAACGTGGTGATAATCAGTGGTATTGCAATCATAACAGGTTGCCATAAGACTATTGTTTTTGCATTGGTAGCTGTGTTGTCAGCCCCAGCTACTGTACTACCTTTAACTTCACCATTAGCTATAGCTGTTAGTTGCAAGTACGCGACCATTCCATTTTTATCAGTAGCTTTTACCAAAGCCCTATAGACACCAGACTGTTGAAAAGTATGTTTAACTGTAAATTCACCTGGTATTTGCGTTGAATAAATATCTGCACTTGTTCCATCGCCCCAGTCAACACTAATAGCGTAAGGCCCAACGCCTCCAGAAATTAAAATCGGCCAGGTAATCAATTCATTAGGATTAGCACCTCTACGAGTATAGTTAGTAGTTATTGCTAACCTAGGAGCGAAGTTAATAGCGTTATTATCACTATATGTTACTGAAACTAAATTCGAATCGGGACTAGCTTGGTCTAACGCATCATAACCACGAACCACAAGTTCATTTATACCGGTAAATAAATCGGTAGTAATAGAATAGTTATTATTTTTACACTCACTAGAACCAGAAAATACATTATTTTTGAAAAGTTTTATTAATACATCCCCAGTACAAATACCTGTTACCGTGACAGGTAGGTTACTGAATGATTGACCGGAACGAGGATTAGATATAGTAGGTGCATTTTTAGGTGGTGGTGAACTAATCTTGCCTTCAATTCCAACGCCACCATTTTGAGGATTTTCAACTGCTAAAGTTATATTGTTAATAATCAAAAGGCTAAAAATAACTGCTATTAGACTAATAATTATTATATTAATATGTCTAGTTATAGCTTCGATATTTTTAGCCATTTTAACACTCTCTTAAAGATTTAAGTCTTTAACCTTACCTTCTTTTTGTTGAAACTTTCTTGTTGGTAGATCCTCTTTTAACGAAGAAATATATCGCTCCGAAAACTATTGTGGCAAAGACTAATGCTACCAAGACAGCTAGCCAACTAGGAATAGCCCAGAAAGATTTACTTGCCGTTATAACATCACCGCCGTCTCCATAGCTGATATTTGCCGTGACCTTATATTTACCAAACCATTTATCATTTTTTAATTTATCTTCAAATTGTCGTATTTGACCTGGCAAAACATTACCACTACCTTTGTCTTGAGCATTGAACTCAAATTCTTCTATAGTTTTACTACCTTTAGTAATTGTAATTTTTCCAAAAGGCTTTAGGTGAATATTTCCTTCATTTTTTAACCTTACAATGGTAGATAACTCATCCGAAGGATTGATAAATAATATCCCCTTACTACCTGCATTAGCTACGGCAAGTTCTTCCAACACTAATCTTTCGGTTAGGTTGCCTGGTACTTCAATCAAGAAAATAGTACCGACACTTGCAGATAAGCTAATTCTAGCGTCGTTATCAGCTACACTAGTAGGCATAAACCTAATGGCACCATAATACCCACCAGGACTGCTGTTGCTTGGAACTGAAATCGTAACTGGAATTTCCTTTTTTTGCTTTGGTTCTAAAGTAAAGTTAGGAATAGGGGTAACCAATTTCTTAAAATCGTTTGATATTTCTAGCTTATTATCTAAGTCAATTTTTGGTTGACCACTCTCACCTTCTGCTAGAAAATTATTAATTACTGCTTTGGTTTCCATTGGAGCTGAAGTTGTGTTTTCCACGAATATTTTTGTAACTATTGACGAACCTTTTTCAATAGTTTTTTCCTCACGAACAGGTGATACTCTATAACCGGCAGCATTATTTGTTGCACTTTGCGCAAAAGTGCTACTACTTACAAACAAAACTAAGGCCAGAGCCATTAATATAGAACGAGATACTTTTTTGACCACAAAAACTCCTTATTATTTTTATTAATTATGGTTACTTAACAGTATACAAGCTTATGCTAAAAAGTTGCAAGAATATTGTATATAAGCGTAGCTGTGTATATACCCGGTTCTTGATTTGAGCTTACATTTACTACATAACTCACAGTAAATTTATTTTCTAAACTAACATCTGGGGTAGTTGCTATTGTATCTCCGCTGACAAATTTATACTTATTAGCAATCTCGTACCCACCTGTAGGTTGGGCCACACCACTGCCACTAACATCTCCACCAATATTTGGGTTGGAATTACCTTTTAAGTTAATCCCAAATTTAGACGATCCAGGCACCGGAGCTGAAGGCAAATTAAAACCTGGAATTACATTATTGCCAGAAGTAGGTGGATTACCAGAAACTGTAATGTTGTACCCAAAGTCAGCATTAGTCGCTGCTACCATTTGTGAAGTAGCCCCCACAGTTCCAGTTTTACTAAACTCACCTAAATCAATGTAGCTACCAGTAGTATTTGAGCAATCAAAACCAATAATATTTATCGCCGTACAAAAATATAAATATGGTGGTACTTCTGTGGCAACGGAAATTGGGTTATTAATGGACATGGCCATTGC
>CAYZCZ010000051.1:0-3394 GCA_964477125.1 uncultured Candidatus Saccharibacteria bacterium
GAAGCAGACGCTTCCGCTGCCAGCCTAGCCGAAGATGCTGAAACACCAGCCGAAGAAACAGCACCAGCCGAAGCTACACCAGAAGAAAAACCAGCCGAATAGAAGCGTAATTAGGCTACCATTCATAAAGCACTAAATGGTGTTTTATGAGTTGAGTTTTCAGCAACTATTTAAAATCAAATTTTTTTAATAATTTAGTATTGCCTAAATTAAGGCTTCCAGTTTGAAATTACAATCGATAAATCTACAATATTAACCTTTTTGTCATTATTAATATCAGCTTTAGCATCTGTCCCCGCCCACTTACTAACAACGTAAGATAAATCCATAACATTAACCTTTTTGTCATTATTTGTATCACCTGGTATGGCAAGGGAATTGTCAACAATAACATTTATCGAAGCTTCTTTAATATTATTCTCCGTATCAGTTGCTCGCACTGTTATTTTATGGCTCCCATTGGATACACTATTTGAGTTCCATATAAAGGAATATGGGTTAGTTGTATCACTATTTTTAGCTACATCGTCTACTAGGAAAACGACTGATTTAATAACTGATCTATCTGTTATGCTACCCGCAATTGTAACGCTTCCCGAAACAGTTGAACCTGCGACTGGTGAGGTAATTTTTACTGCTGGGGCAAGATTATCTATCAATATGGAAATGCTTACTATTTTTTCATTATTCTGATTGT
Source organism: uncultured Candidatus Saccharibacteria bacterium (assembly GCA_964477125.1). GTDB lineage: Bacteria > Patescibacteriota > Saccharimonadia > Saccharimonadales > CAIOMD01 > DALYDK01. Next base: position 698 of record CAYZCZ010000051.1, read on the forward strand.
CTATAGCTTTGACTTTTATCGTGTGTGTTCCATTTGTGAATGCATTGGTATCAAAGGTCCATTCATGCGGTGCTGTTGTCGTTTGTTTTCGGGCTACATCTGTATCTAAGTAAAATAGCACAGCCTTTATGCCAGATGGGTCACTAGCGTTAGCCCTAACGGTAATTGTGTCATGTACAATATCACCATTTACAGGGCTCCCTATAGAAAGATTAATTGGTCCACTATCATATGATTGATTCGGTAAGCACTCATAAGTTGGAGTGCTCGGGAAAGAATTGCCCCAAGGCATAGTATAGGTTGTTTTACCTCCGTCTTTACTAAACTCCTTTAAATAACCAATTCCACAATAAGGGTCAGATGACGTTGTATCGCTAGGGAATAATGGCAAAACAGTAACCCTGGCACTAGGGTCCGCTAAAACAGGTGATCCATTTGCATATGTTACTTTATTTGCCCCACCGTCAATACTTACAAAGGTATTACCACTTATATTATTTGGCACCCAAACATATATGAACGGGTTAGTTGCATTTCGCTCAATAGTGAAATATTGGTGTGGCATATATAACTTAAGTTTATCCGATGAATTACTAGGCAAAATTGATTTTCTAAATTTATACACATCATAGCCAGAAAAGTCATTTACAACTCCTTCATAAGTTGAATGGACAAGTAATGATGACAAATTAGCCATTGCGGTTCTTGAGTAAACAGTGCCCTGGTTAAATTGTATGCTAAAGTCCTGAAACTGCTTGGGATCAGAAGGTAATCTGCCATTTTTACCTCCTTCCCAAATCCAAGAATATTGTCGCATATAGCCAAGATTAAGAGATTCTAAACTTGCCCTGACTAAGCCATTAGCAGAGGCTCTGTTATCACCAAATCCGGCAGGGCAATTAGGATTATCGGGCTCGGAATCACAGCGCCTTAGATTCCATTCTGTGTCCCATAATTCTAAATTTTTTGCATACTTATCTGCACCTAGTAATTTATTTCGATAAACTCTTAGTTTGTCCGTCCTGTCGGTAGCAGCATCGTATTGAGTACCACCAGCACCTGTCACACCATAGCCGTGAAATGAGGCAACTTGCAGTGGATACTTTCCGCCATTACGGCCATTATCAACTTTTTCACTTAAGTAATCAAAATACTCTTGAATAAAATTTGCGAAGTCATGGTTATTTATATTATTACCATTCAAAAAATTTGACGGTGTCCAGCCTGGTGAAACTAATTTGGCTTTTGGTACGCCAGGGTGGCTTGGTGATTGTTGTGCATATACTTCATTTATTGCCTCGCTGGCAGCAAAAGTTAGTTCAGCCAACCCTGCTGGGTTACCTGCGTAAAATGATCGACCATTAGGCTCATTCCAAACTTCAATTGCCTGAACTTTTCCAAAATATCTTGTATATACTTGTTTAATGTACGTCTTATAGATATCTTTGTCTGGAACTGCGCCTAATGAATAAGGATTATTATTAGCCTTGTTTGCCCAATACGCTTCAATTAAACTCGGGTTATTACGCCATTGTGCTAATGTATTATTAACTTTTTTTGTGTCATCATTAAACTCATCCAATAAAAACCGTTCTATCCCGTTATTGGCATTGTATCCATTGCTATCAGGGTGCTCGAGTAGGGCCGTGTTTTTTTCTACAGCCCAAACTGGTGCTTGGCAAGGAGTAAAGAGTAAGTCCTCATTATCTCCCATTTCACTAATCCTGGCATTTATAATTTTATCTAGTGACGTCCAGTCGGGCTCGCCCCTTACTGCGTGAGTTTTTCGCCAACTACCAACTACTTCAGCACACTGGACTACCCGATAAGTTGTTTGCGCTGAAAATGGATGCCTTAAGTAACTGCTAGATAAAGTAGAGTGAACGTTCGAGGCTCCAAAAGAATTGCTACTGCTAGAGATAGGTCGGTCTGTTGCTTTTTGAAAATTACCATTGGTCGTTATATTCAAGACTTCGGCTTGAGTAGGTTGACCTTCTGCCTTGGAAAATGGTAAATGACCATCAAATATTATCGGTTTGGCTAGCACTACGAATGCAAACAGAGCAGGGAATACAACAACCCCAATAGCTATCTTTTTTTTATTATTAAGGTTTTTATATTGCTTTACCTTATCTTTAATCACTTTTTTTATACGGTTGAAAATGGCGAACCTACGTATCGGAATATTATGTTTATCCGTTTTGGCTATATTTTCTATATTAGGCTTATCATCCTGACCACTTAAAGCATGTTGGCTCACCGTGTTTTTATTTAGTTCTTTATCAATAGCTATTTTAGCAGCTTTCAGCTCCTCACTTTCTTGTTTGGGCTGATAATCAATTTTTTTCATTTTTTTGGTGACTTTTTTATTTTTCTTTATATCTATAAGATATTCGAAGAACTAAGTGTTGTCAAATGATTAACTTTATATAAAAAATTCTTAAGCTAAAAAGACTATTGAAGTCTGCACGGTAGCATGAGATTCTTTTGTCATGGATGAATCTATTGTAATTGGTGGTGGCTGTTTTTGGTGTACAGAAGCCCTATATTCTAATATTAATGGGGTTATTAGTGTAACTAGTGGCTATGCTGGTGGAGATTTTCCACGCCCTAGTTATCAGCAAGTTTCTGCCGGAGTGACGGGCCACGCCGAAGTTGTTAAAGTAAGCTTTGATAGTAGTATTATTGGCCTAGAAA
>CAYZCZ010000052.1:0-3392 GCA_964477125.1 uncultured Candidatus Saccharibacteria bacterium
GCAATATTGGCTGTAGTAGATTTATATTCTGATAGGTTTAACCTAGCTGTACCAGTATCAGCTTGGCTAGAGTGCCAATAGGCATAAACATCAGGATCAGGTCCAATATTAATACCATACAAGAAAATATCATATTCGTGATTTGGTATATAAGTCTGAGTTATTTGATCGGGAGTAACAAATGAAACATCCAACCTAACCCCGGCTTCAGCCCATTGTTTTTGAAGCTCAGTAGCTAAGCTTGGATAGATACTATTATTTTCGGACACTAACTTTAAAGATAAATCCTGACCATTTTTTTGACGATATTTCTTTCCATCCACCCTTAGCCACCCAGCTTCGTTAAAAAGTTTATCTGCTTCTTGTTTATTGTATCCATACTGCCAAAAATCTTTGTTATAACCAGTTTGTCCTACAAGCAAGGGTTCTCTAACTGGCGTAGCATCATAGCCTAGTTGTTTTGTTATATCCATAACTTGAGTAGAGTGAGTTAGGGCTTGCCTAACTTTGGCATCAGCTAATACGGGTGCTGAATTTTTCATAAACAACATAGTGGCACTATTTTGGGTAAATGAATAGGAGTTAGGACTTTTTATTTGGTAATCTTTCACGTTAAGTCCTCCAGCACCAACAACTTCTTTTTTATCAAGTGCATTACTAAGTGATTTTGCATCCTTGTAAGTTTTTATGGTAATACCGTCAAGACCAGGGGGGCCTAAATAATAATCTTTATTTGAAGTAAGTTGAATTACCTGTTTATCAGAGTTACTGTTTGAATCAGATGAAACTAATTTAAAAGGACCACTACCCACAGTCCCTTGGGTATTAAAAGAAGCTGATCTAAGGCTTGCGGGGTCGTCCTGACCTAAAATATGCTTAGGCAAAATACCATTTGTTAATAAATTGGGGAAAGGTGCATAAGGCGTAGGCAACGTAAATTTAACGTTTTGGTCATTAATTTTTTCTACTTTAACCCCTTTCCAACCGCTATACAGTGGTGATTTTGCATCAGCATTTTGGATTGTTGCGTAAGTATACACAACATCGTCGGCGGTTAAATTTTTACCATCATGCCATTTAATGTTTGGTTTTAATTTAACACTATATACTCGGCCATTACTGGACGCATTCCAGCTTTCCGCTAAATCGCCTTTTAGCTTTCCGGTATCATCATATGTAAGTAATGAGGAGAATATTATTTTGGATACAGCAGCATCTACACCACTACTTGCATAAATAGGGTTTGCATTACTAAAATTTCCCTCTATTCCTTCAGTATAAATTCCACCAGCTATTGGTGAAGGTTCTAAATAGTGTTTACCCAGAGCAGTGGTCTGGAAAACTACACCAAAAATTAGCAGAATCATTAAAGCAACCCAACCAGCAATAAACCTTTTAGCATATTGCAAGTTATTCCATCGTCTAAAAATATGACGATCAATATGCTTGTTGGCACTTTCCCCCAAAGCAACAAATTGCTTACGTTTGGCCCTAAGCTTACGCTTAATTTTTGGCTTGCTAAAATTAGTACTCATAGATAAACAATAGTGGCCTAAGCCCCTAAGCTACAGTAATACCTAAAATTATTGATAATACAAAGATTATTCCGGTAATTATTGTAAGTTGAAATAACGTTTTATCGGAACCACGTCTAACAGTATTTATTTCCGCACTACCGCCGAAACCTGCCCCTAAACCGGCTCCCCGTACTTGCATAAGAATAAATACGGTCATTAAGACCGCTGAACCAACTGTAATGTAATTAAAGATATTATCCATTGCTTTTACTATTTACCTCCAACAAAAGTGTCAGACTATAGTTTACCAGCCCAATGACCAAACCGGCAAGTATTGCCACCCAAAAAGAATCTGCTTCTAGGGGTGAGTAAATTTTTCCGGCTAAATAAAAAATAATCCCATTCACAATTATCAAGAAAAATCCTAAAGTTAGCGCAATAGCCGGTAATGTAAGTATTACTAAAAGTGGCTTAAGTAGGCCGTTTAAAAGAGCTAAAATAAGTGCACCAAATGCCATTGCCAATATACTAGGTTTAGTTTCGATTAAGCCAGATTGAAAAATCAACCATAAGCCAATTAAGTTGGCTAACCATCTTAAAAATAGTCTTGGTATTTGTTTATTCATCAACTTATATAATTATAGCAACTTATAGAACTTCAGCACCCGAAGAAGTAATCAAAACTACATCTTCAATACGAATCCCAAACCCAACGGCAGGATTATAGTAGCCTGGTTCAATTGTTATAACCATATTTTCAGATAGAGGATGTCTATAATTACCAGTGTCATGAGCGTCCAAACCCAAAAAATGTCCTACTGAGTGTGGAAAATAATTCTTAATATTTGAGTCATCAACTGTTTCACCGGCAATGGTTAAGTGCTTAATCAAACATTCTTCTGAAAAGGCCTGAAGCTGTTTCCATGTGATCCCAGGTTTTAGATACTTTATTATTTCTTTTTGGGTCGTAAGCACTGCCCTAGTAAGTTTCTCCGCGATGCTATTACTTCCTAAGACATAAGTTCTTGCTATATCGGCACAATACCCATTATATTCTGCACCAATATCAAATAAAACAGTACCGTCTGTACGGTTAAAGTCTTGATTATTTTTATTATAGTGAAGCACTAGACCGTTTTTACCACTTGCAACTATTGGTTCAAAAGCATGTTCAACACATTTTTTTGCAAAATACTGATTAATTACTGACTCTAGCTCCTGTTCGTTTTGAGATCCTTTTTTTACAGCTAAAGCAACTTCACTTAAGGCTTCTTTTGTTATTAAAATGGCTTTTTTAATTGCTTCAATTTCCTGTGGCTGTTTAATCATTCTAAGGTTATCAAGTGAAGGACGTATATCACTTAAGCTTTTCGTAGAACCTTTTACCTCTTCGTATAATGAATTACGAAGCCCATTAATAACTATACCCTCTCTTTTTTTGGCTAAATTCATATATACTTTTTCGTATTGATCAAAGTATTTATGCATAGCCCGGCCCTCGTCGTAACTAATATAACGTGTTACCCCACTAATTTCTTCGAATTCATTAGTATCTATTGTCCCGTTAAACGTCCTATCTTCTGCAGACTCATTAGGGACCGCAATCAAATCAACATTATTTTTTGTATCGATTACTAGTACTAAATTTGGTTCAATGATTCCGGTTAAATACCAAAAATTACCATCTTGATGAAATGGGTATGGGTTGTCTCCAGATCTTTGCATTGGTCTGTTGGATCCAACAATAATAATACTGTTAGGGTGCATTTCAGCCAATCGCTTGCGATTGTTCATAAAAAAGTCTTTTGAAAAATTCATCATTTTATTGTCCGCTATTTAGAAAAGTATGTAAAGTACTTGCTTTTTTTTTGCCAA
>CAYZCZ010000053.1:0-3314 GCA_964477125.1 uncultured Candidatus Saccharibacteria bacterium
TGTTTACGATGACACAAGACAGATGACAATTTCGTCTAAACTAAAAAATAACTATGCTACTTTTGAACAAATTGAACCCGGGGCTGGTAAAAAATTAAAACAATATATTACAAATGGCCAGGCCAAATACCTATTCGCTAAAAAGTATTTTTTGTTCAATAATTATCGCAATATCTTAAAAACCCCCCTATCTTCCGTGTTTGAGCTAATTAGTTACAACCCTTTTACCTCTTACGATAATTTTGTAAATAAATATTTTAAAGACACTTTGCTCCGAAAAACACTTAAATTTATGACAGTATTCCTAGGGGGTTCACCAAAATCAATTTCTTCTTTGTATTCACTTCTAGGTTACGCTGACATGGGGTTGGGTATTTGGTACCCTATGGGCGGCTTTAAAGCCGTAGTTTCTGGCATGGAAAAACTAGCTAAGGAAAATGGTGTGAAAATCTACACCAACCAGGTTGTTAACCGAATAAACATTACCAATGGTATTGTAACTGGAGTTCAAACACAAAATAAGCTTTACCCAGCAGATATCGTAGTTTCGAGTGCCGATTATCAATTTACAGATCAGAATTTAATACCCGAACAGTATCAGTCCTACTCAAAAAAATACTGGTCAAATTTAAAAACCTCACCATCTTGCTTAATGTTTTACGTAGGGCTAAGCAAAAAAGTTAAAGACCTAAAGCATCATACAATGTTTTTTGATGCCCCTTGGGATGATAATTTTAAATCTATTGAAAATGGAACCGTTTCAACAAAGCCTTTGTTCTATTTAAGTAGCCCCTCTGTCACCGACGCATCCGTTGCCCCTAAAGGTTGTGAGAATTTATTTATTCTAATACCAATATCTAGCAATGCCAAAATAACGCAAAAAGAAAAAAATAGACTATTTAACGACGTTATCTCAAGGATTGAGCAAAAGCTGGATACCAGTATTTCAAATAGTATAGTAACTATGCACAGTGAAGATGTTGAATATTTCATAAGCACTTTCAACGCATTCAGAGGAAATTCGTTTGGTGCTAGCCATACAATTAGGCAATCTTCTTTTTTACGCCCGAAACAGAAAAGTAAAAAAGTAAGTGGCTTATATTACGCCGGGCAGTACACGAACCCAGGTACCGGCGTACCTTTGGTGATATCAAGTGCCGAACTGGTTCGTGACTATATTAAGCAAGATTACCCCAATGACAAAAAATAATCTTAACTTCGAAGACGCTATTTTTAAAAAAGGAAGCAAAACTTACTACAACAGTAGTTTATTTTTTCCAAAGGCAAAACGACAAGATATTCTTAAACTATATAGTTTTGTAAGAGTAGTTGATGACCTTGTTGACAATCAACCACTACAATTAGAAAGATTTTCCCTTATTTCTACTATCTATAGGTCACATAAGCCATCTAAAAGCCTGAGTGGTGACGATATGAGAGTAATTACCAATATTTGGAACTTGGAAAAAGAATATACTTTTGATAAAAAATGGGTGGAAGCTTTTTTATTCTCTATGGAAATGGATGCCAAAGATCACCAGTATTCAAATCTTGAAGATACGATCCAATATATCCATGGCTCAGCCGAAGTAATAGGGCTTATGATGTCTAAAATACTTGGCCTTAGTAAACAAAGCTATCCATATGCAGTTTTACAAGGTCGTTCTATGCAATATATAAACTTCATTAGAGATATAAAGGAAGATATTGGCCTAGGAAGATGTTATTTCCCGTTAGATATTAGGCAAAAATATAATATGAATAAGTGGGATGAATCCATAAGATATAACCCCGAGTTTAGCAGTTTTATTAGAGGCGAAATAAGTCGTTATCAAGAATGGCAAAATGAAGCTAGTATAGGTTGGAAATATATACCATTTAGATCTAGAATAGCTGTTAAAACAGCCTCCCGAATGTATAATTGGACAGCCCAACAGATATTTAGTAATCCGGAAATTGTTTTTGTAAAAAAAGTTAAACCTTCAAAACTACGTATACTACTTACAGGGCTCTACTCGGTATTTTTATAAACCCCAGTTCGAGATAATAATTGAAATATCAGAGATATCAACTTTGCTGTTCTTATTCAAATCAGCGGTAGCATCATTTGTGCCCCATCTAGAGATAACTATAGATAGGTCCTGGACATTTACCATATTATCACTGTTAACATCACCTGGCTTTGGCGTTAATGTTTTTGCGGTTAATGTAGATGCTGTAGAGCTATTACCGGCGCCATCAACAGCAGTAACGCTATAATTATATTGTGTGCTTTTAGCTAAGCCGTCATCAGCAAAAGTTAAAGCTGTTCCACTATATACCTGGGTACCGTTTCTAGTAACCTTATAAGCCGTCACCCCTACATTATCTGTACTGGCCGTCCATGACAATGATACGTTCTGCAAGCCAACAGCAGTTGTTTTAAAGCTACCTGGCTGTGTCGGAGGAGTCTTATCGGCATTATCTACATTTATTGATACGGGAGTCGAAGTTTTAACATTAGGAGTAACCGCCTTATCATAAGCTTTCGCAGTCAAAGAATATGTTCCATCTGTTGTAGTTATAGTTTTACTATCCCATGTATAGCTAAAAGGAGCTGTAATGTCAGTATTTAGTAATGTTGTTCCCAGGTAAAATTCAACTTTAGCCAAACCAGTTCCATTAACATTGTCACTTGCGGTTGCATTTACAGTTACCAAGCCACTCACTTGAGCATTGTTTATAGGTGAGGTTAAGCTTACTGTTGGAGTAATCTTATCGCCAACGGAAATATTCATTGTTGAAGACTGAGAGACAAAGTTGAACTGGTCGTATGCTTTTGCATATATTGTATGTGCACCCTCGGCAACGCCTACGGTACTCCAGCTATACGAATATGGACCTACTGCATTGGAAATTGTATTTTTTAAAACACCATCTATGTAAAATTCTACTTTCTGTACATCGCTGTCCGCATCTGTTGCGCTAACAGTAATATTTTGGGTTGCACCAAGTTCAATATTTACATTATTTGCCGGTGACGTTACAGATACAACCGGTGGAACCGTATCAATTTTATACTGAGACCCATATGCTGAAGATAATGAAGGCAAGATGTTTGCATTGCTTGATGAACTTATTAACTCTGTACCATTTATAAATGACAAATTTACATTGCCACCAGTAGTTTTAGCCTTAAAAGTAACAATTGCCACAAGTTGATCACCAGTTAATCCTCCTATTTGGGCCCGAGCAATTGTTACGTTACCTGCAGCTCCACTACCAACTGCCTGGGTTTGGTATGCACTTGTAGTAGTATCCATTGATACAAAGTC
>CAYZCZ010000054.1:0-3314 GCA_964477125.1 uncultured Candidatus Saccharibacteria bacterium
TGTTTACGATGACACAAGACAGATGACAATTTCGTCTAAACTAAAAAATAACTATACTACTTTTGAACAAATTGAACCTGGGGCTGGTAATAAATTAAAACAATATATTTCAAACGGCCAGGCCAAATACCTATTCGCTAAAAAGTATTTTTTGTTCAATAATTACCGCAATATCTTAAAAACCCCTATAGCTTCCCTATTTGAGCTAATTAGCTACAACCCTTTTACCTCGTACGATAATTTTGTAAATAAATATTTTAAAGACTCTTTGCTCCGAAAAACACTTAAATTTATGACAGTGTTCCTAGGGGGTTCACCAAAATCAATTTCTTCTTTGTATTCACTTCTAGGTTACGCTGACATGGGGTTGGGTATTTGGTACCCTATGGGCGGCTTTAAAGCCGTAGTTTCTGGCATGGAAAAACTAGCTAAGGAAAATGGTGTGAAAATCTACACCAACCAGGTTGTTAACCGAATAAACATTACCAATGGTATTGTAACTGGAGTTCAAACACAAAATAAGCTTTACCCAGCAGATATCGTAGTTTCGAGTGCCGATTATCAATTTACAGATCAGAATTTAATACCCGAACAGTATCAGTCCTACTCAAAAAAATACTGGTCAAATTTAAAAACCTCACCATCTTGCTTAATGTTTTACGTAGGGCTAAGCAAAAAAGTTAAAGACCTAAAGCATCATACAATGTTTTTTGATGCCCCTTGGGATGATAATTTTAAATCTATTGAAAATGGAACCGTTTCAACAAAGCCTTTGTTCTATTTAAGTAGCCCCTCTGTCACCGACGCATCCGTTGCCCCTAAAGGTTGTGAGAATTTATTTATTCTAATACCAATATCTAGCAATGCCAAAATAACGCAAAAAGAAAAAAATAGACTATTTAACGACGTTATCTCAAGGATTGAGCAAAAGCTGGATACCAGTATTTCAAATAGTATAGTAACTATGCACAGTGAAGATGTTGAATATTTCATAAGCACTTTCAACGCATTCAGAGGAAATTCGTTTGGTGCTAGCCATACAATTAGGCAATCTTCTTTTTTACGCCCGAAACAGAAAAGTAAAAAAGTAAGTGGCTTATATTACGCCGGGCAATACACCAACCCAGGTACCGGCGTACCTTTAGTGATATCAAGTGCCGAACTGGTACGTGACTATATAAAGCAAGATTACCCACATGACAAAAACTAATCTTAACTTCGAAGACGCTATTTTTAAAAAAGGAAGCAAAACCTACTACAACAGTAGTTTATTTTTTCCAAAGGCTAAACGAAAAGATATTCTTAAACTATATAGTTTCGTAAGAGTAGTTGATGACCTTGTTGATAATCAACCACAACAATTAGAAAGATTTTCCCTTATTTCTACTATTTATAGGTCACATAAACCATCTAAAAGCCTGAGCAATGACGATATGAGAGTAATTACTAATATTTGGAGCTTAGAAAAGGAGTATACTTTTGATAAAAAATGGGTAGAAGCTTTTTTATTATCTATGGAAATGGATGCTGAAGACCACACATATTTAACTCTAGAAGATACGATCCAATATATCCATGGCTCAGCCGAAGTAATTGGGCTTATGATGTCTAAAATACTTGGCCTTAGTAAACAAAGCTATCCATATGCAGTTTTACAAGGTCGTTCTATGCAATATATAAACTTCATTAGAGATATAAAGGAAGATATTGGCCTAGGAAGATGTTATTTCCCGTTAGATATTAGGCAAAAATATAATATGAATAAGTGGGATGAATCCATAAGATATAACCCCGAGTTTAGCAGTTTTATTAGAGGCGAAATAAGTCGTTATCAAGAATGGCAAAATGAAGCTAGTATAGGTTGGAAATATATACCATTTAGATCTAGAATAGCTGTTAAAACAGCCTCCCGAATGTATAATTGGACAGCCCAACAGATATTTAGTAATCCGGAAATTGTTTTTGTAAAAAAAGTTAAACCTTCAAAACTACGTATACTACTTACAGGGCTCTACTCGGTATTTTTATAAACCCCAGTTCGAGATAATAATTGAAATATCAGAGATATCAACTTTGCTGTTCTTATTCAAATCAGCGGTAGCATCATTTGTGCCCCATCTAGAGATAACTATAGATAGGTCCTGGACATTTACCATATTATCACTGTTAACATCACCTGGCTTTGGCGTTAATGTTTTTGCGGTTAATGTAGATGCTGTAGAGCTATTACCGGCGCCATCAACAGCAGTAACGCTATAATTATATTGTGTGCTTTTAGCTAAGCCGTCATCAGCAAAAGTTAAAGCTGTTCCACTATATACCTGGGTACCGTTTCTAGTAACCTTATAAGCCGTCACCCCTACATTATCTGTACTGGCCGTCCATGACAATGATACGTTCTGCAAGCCAACAGCAGTTGTTTTAAAGCTACCTGGCTGTGTCGGAGGAGTCTTATCGGCATTATCTACATTTATTGATACGGGAGTCGAAGTTTTAACATTAGGAGTAACCGCCTTATCATAAGCTTTCGCAGTCAAAGAATATGTTCCATCTGTTGTAGTTATAGTTTTACTATCCCATGTATAGCTAAAAGGAGCTGTAATGTCAGTATTTAGTAATGTTGTTCCCAGGTAAAATTCAACTTTAGCCAAACCAGTTCCATTAACATTGTCACTTGCGGTTGCATTTACAGTTACCAAGCCACTCACTTGAGCATTGTTTATAGGTGAGGTTAAGCTTACTGTTGGAGTAATCTTATCGCCAACGGAAATATTCATTGTTGAAGACTGAGAGACAAAATTGAACTGGTCGTAAGCTTTTGCGTATATTGTATGTATGCCCTCGGTAACACCTACAGTGCTCCAGCTATACGAATATGGGCCTGTTGCACTTGTAATCGTATTTTTTAAGGCTCCATCTACATAAAATTCAACTTTTTGAACATCACTATCTGCATCAGTTGCATTGGCAGTAATACTTTGGGTAGCACCGAGCTCAACGCTGGCATTATTTGCTGGTGATGTCACCGATATAACCGGAGGAACCGTATCAATTTTATACTGAGAACCGTATGCTGAAGACAATGAAGGCAAGATGTTTGCATTACTTGAAGAACTTATTAACCCTGTACCATTTATGAATGCTAAGTTTACGTTACCACCGGTAGCCTTAGCTTTAAATGTTACAATTGCCACTAACTGGTCGCCAGTAAGCCCACCTATTTGAGCACGTGCAATTGTTATATTTCCATTTGCACCTGTACCAACTGCCTGGGTTTGGTATGCACTTGTAGTAGTATCCATTGATACAAAGTC
>CAYZCZ010000055.1:0-2992 GCA_964477125.1 uncultured Candidatus Saccharibacteria bacterium
ACCGTCATTTCTGACGGTTCCAACATTTGTAACTTACGAACTGTAAATTAGTATTTCTCTGACCAAAGAGAGAAGTTAACGTAGGTCTAGGAACTAGGTCTACGTTTTTCTCTGCTTGGTTTGGCTCCGGGGACTGGGCTCGAACCAGCGACCCATTGGTTAACAGCCAATTGCTCTACCACTGAGCTACCCCGGAATAAGTTGAAAGGTACGTCAGGTACTCACTAAAAAGTCGTTACCCGAATTACAAAGGATGATTATAGTTACTTATCTGTTAAAGGTCAATTGGAATTCACAATATTAACTAGCAAACATTGCAACAACCATATATTCTTATAACAATAATAAAGGAGAAAATATGAAAGATTTATTGATTGGATTACTGGCATCGGGCATTGGCCTAGCGCTGGTTTTTGGCGGATATAAAATTGCCAGAATATTAATACCTATATGGGGATTTTTTGCTGGCTTCCTAATGGGAGCTTCTGGTGTATCCGATGCCCTAAATAGTGGCTTTTTAGGTACAACCATGGGTATTGTGGTTGGTTTAATTGTTGGCTTAGTATTTGCCCTGCTAGCTTACTTTTTCTTTAGCTTGTCTATTGTCTTACTGGGTGCAACAATTGGCTATTGGCTAGGTACGGGGCTTATAACGGCCATTGGGTTCGATAAAGGCTTTCTATCGGCCATGGTTGGCATAACCATAGGTGTTGTTTTGGCTATTGTTTCTATAGTTATTAATGCACCTAAAATATATTTAATAGCAGTCACCTCCTTTGGTGGTGCAGTAGCTACCGTTGGTGGAATTTTGGTAGTTCTTAACAAAATTCAAATTGAATCTTTTTCCTATGTAGTTTCAAGCCAAAATATATCACTACCTGTTTTTTGGGGAATAATATTAGCCACCCTTACAATAGTCGGCATAGTATTTCAGGCCAAAAATAATAAAGACCAAGATATCCAAAAATGGGGTACACCGTTCGATAACAGTCAGCCAAAAAAGGTTAAAAACGAAGTTATCTAAATAAATTTAGTATTAAAAAAGCCCCTTACTATAATGGGGCTTTTTTAATGTTAAACAGTATTACTAGCTAACAGGGGTTGGTGCCTGCCCAGCTGGCTTTGCGCCACCCGATGCGGCTGGTCCAACATAAGTTGCACTACCAAAACCTAGCATTAAGTGACCAATTAAGCTAAATAGCCATAGGCCAATTACACCAAATAGGTCGCTTTTACCAAATGACTTAGCAAGGTCAATAGAAACTACTAATGACACAACAATGTTTACAAATGGTACTAAGAACAATAGAATCCACCAACCTGGTCGACCAACAATTTTTAGTAAAATGTAAAGATTGTATATTGGAATTATAGATTTCCAACCAGCTTCACCTGCTTTGGTGAAGATCTTCCACATTGCAATAATTGCAATTACTAGCACTGCTAGCCAAAAGAACATATACACACCCGCAAAAGCTGCCATAGCACCTGCATCGGCATTAGTTGTTTCTACTGTAGTAACCGTAAACGTTGGGTCTTGTGCAAACCACATATTTCACTCCTTTTATTAACTAACTAATTGGATTATAGCCTGAAAAATTAAAAAATAACATATATTATTTTCCCCTTTTTTATACTGTAGCTTTAAAAATGGCTTAAGCTTAGCTGAGTGAGTAGTGTGTTATGTATATTTAAGCCATGCTATTCATCTGTTAAATGCTGTCTTCGAACAAATTTTTTTCAAAATAAAGTATACTGTTAACCATATGAACGAAAGAGTAGAAATCCCCAAAAGCCCCAAGGCATTTGAATTTAGGTTAAAAATGTTTACCCTTAGCTACTTTGCATTGGCTATATTTGTAGCAATTATGATCTTTAATTTATCTAGAACATTAAACTTTAATGAATTTTTAGACCTATTGCTTACAAGCATACTTATTTGTGGCTTGTATTTTTTGTTTGCCACAATAATGTGGTACCAGTGGGGTGGCATAAAATATTATCTAACCAGCCATGCCTTAATAGTTAAACAGCGCGTCGGTGGCATGTTTGCGTCTTATACAGAAGAAATTTATACCTTAAACACAGTACGTTCAGCCAAAATTTCCCAAAGTGGCTATGCCCAAAAAAATGGCTATGGCGATATAACTGTTTATATTGGTAACACCGAAAAAGAAGTAACCTTAAAAGATGTAGACAAGCCAGCTGAACTTTCCGGTAAAATTAGTAGCGCCATTGGTGTTACTACTTATCAACAACACTCAAAATAAACTATTGCTTTTTGGTCAATATTAGGAAATAATACAAATATTAACTAAGGGAGAAAGCAATGAAAAAGCTTGTAGTTCATAAAGTGGGAATTAGTTCATTAGGTAAATTAGTGGGCGTTTGGGCCGCAATTTTAGGCCTTGTTGTAGGTGTAATTGGCGCAGTTGTTAGCGTTGTAAGCGTGTTTGAAAACAACAGCTATAGCGTACTAGGCGGTATCGGCGTAGCACTATTAGTAGTATTAGGCTGGGTTATTGTTTACCCTGTTGTAATGTTCGTAATCGGCTGGGTACAAGGTGCTATTGTGGCAATAGTATTTAACATTGTAGTAGCTGGTTCAGGCGGACTTACCTTAGATGTAGAAGAAGGCAAGCTAGAAACAGCACCTGCTAAAAAATAGTTAACCAAATAAAAAATACCCCCTCCTTTTGTTTTGGGGTATTTTTTATTTCAAATTTTCTCTTAACCCTGCAATCCTAGGTAAAAAGCTAGAATAAGCCCCGTCTAAACCTAACACCCTTAAAGATCCAACTAAAACATATAAGCTATCCATATCTTGTTGCTCAATATTTTTTTGATCTTCGGCAATTTTAAACTTGGCGTCAATTATTTTCACAAGCCATTTTTCATCACCAGCAGTCACATCATCATCTAGTGATACCTCCTCTATTGGCCTGTCCAAAACTTCTAACGACCTAGCTGAATTACTCCTTTTTACTAGGTG
>CAYZCZ010000056.1:0-2973 GCA_964477125.1 uncultured Candidatus Saccharibacteria bacterium
CTATCCTACTATCCCTGTTAATACTGGGTATTTTTAGCTACTTCTCATTTTTTTACAAAAGTAGCTTATTCGGCACAATGTTAAGTGGTGTAAATACAGATCAAAAAATAATTGCCCTTACTTTTGATGATGGGCCGAATGGCAAATTTACTGAAGATATAGCCAAGGAAATTGAGCATTCTGGGGGGAAAGCAACATTTTTTATGGTTGGCAAAAATGCCTTAAGGCATCCAAAGACTGTTAAAAAAATATATAACCATGGTCATGAAATAGGAATACATTCTAACTCGCATCAATTTAGAAAATACTTTACGGATCCTTTGTTTAACAAAGAAATAACAGATTCTGAAGCCGTAATGGCAACTTTAGGTATAAAGAATATTAAATATTTTAGATTCCCGTGGTTATATAGGAATCCGTGGATACTGCGTAATGTGAAAAAGCATGGATATCAAATAATTTCTGGTGAATTTGCCCATGGTCTAGAACCCTTCCAAATTAATCATAAGCGCATATATAAACATGCATTAAAAATTGCCAAACCTGGTGGAATAATTATCTTCCATGATGGCTATAATGACTCACTAAAAGCAAACCGTACACAGACTTTAGAGGCTGTGAGATTATTGTGTGACGAACTTACCCAACAGGGCTATAAGCTAGTAACTATTTCCGAATTGGTTAAATATAGTTAGTTTTGGGATTTAGCTGTATTTGGTGATTTTCTTACGTATGTAGTCTTACTAACTATATTATTGGACTGTTGCATTAACTTTTCTTGTTCTAATTTTTCCTGTCTGGCTAGTTCTTCATCATTTATACGGTCAATTTTTGCCTGAATATATTTAATGCCAGAAGATATTAGCCATGCAATAAGTAGGTACATTATAATTGCAAACAATGAAGCTGTGTCTAAATATCCCGTTTCCCCCACCGGTTTTGTAGGGAATATTCCCCTAAAAGGTGCTAGGTAGTCGGCTGATGACTTGTAAATAAATTCTACAAATGGAGTTGTTGCATTCGCTGATGTTGCCAGCAAGAAAACGCGCAATGAAAGAACTATAATTCCATACATCACCCATATATAAATTAATATTGTAATAACTTTACTGAACTTTAAGTAACCAGGTACTTCAATTTTCTTATTTTCCATACCATCCATACTTTTTATATCCAATCTTTACTTATATTAACAATCTTTAAACTAACTCTATAATTAAAATAACACCTACAATTGAGAAAATTATAAATAAATAAAACAAAAGCTCTAAAAACTTACCAAACATAGTTTTGCCCAGTTCGCTTTGCTTGAGCATTCTAATACACACCCAAAGAAATAATGGCAGTACAACTAGGGTAAATAGGCCGAAAAACTTCATACTAACTTATATACCGAGTAGTTGCTTCTTTTTGGCTTCGAATTCTTCCTGAGTAAGTATACCTTGGTTTACTAACTGGGAAAGTTGTTGAATCTGGCTGATCGTATCATCTTGTGGTGACATTTGTTGTTCAGGAGCTTGATTTTGCTGTTGCTGAGCATCTTGATCCGCCCATTTTTGTTGTTGTCTATGCTGTACTCTACCTGAAACTGCCGAAGCTGTTCCTGCTACCACCGCCGTACGAGCAACACCTCTTAATAAACCTGGCATTATAGTTCCTCCTGTAGTTCGTTAGTTACTTCTGGGTGTAAACGTCCTTCTGCAATTAGGCTACCGCCGGCATTAATTAATGCAGACTTAAAACCTTTGGCCCAAAGATGCTCGATCACCAATAAACCTGCTGCAGTATTGTTTTCGAGACCTTCTCCGACTTCTTGGACATCATCATCGGTCACTAGATCATTATGCAGATTATTATTTTCTACGAAACTGAGTGTCGCAGTATCTCCGTTATCCCGTAAATCAACCTCAGTTACGTTACCATCAATGTCTTTAGCAACTACAGATAAAGCAATAACTCTAATGATTCCTTTATCTACGGCCTTAGCTAGTTCATCCAGGGCCTCTCCCTTAAAGTTGTTTCCTTGAAAGCCAACTATAATAAAATCTATTGGTCCGAGCATTTGCATCCTTTCTGGATATTATTCGTTAATTTAGTATAGCAATTATATATTCAGTTTGGCTAGGGGTAATATCTAAACTCTATTTAGCCCTGCATTTAATATTGCTGTGTCTAAAAGGGAATTGACTTCATTGGCTTTTAGAGTGCTATCATTTTTTGATATCCATACTTTAAAGCTAATATTCTTGGTAGCTGAATCAGCATGTTTAAATATACTTGGATAGTCCATGACTATGTAGTATCCATTATTTACTAATTTACTAAGTTGAGCTGAAAGTGCATATTCAACCTGAGAGAATGATGTTTCTGTACTAACAGCTATTGTAATGTCTTGCTGAATTTTAGGGAACTTAGGTATTTGCTTATATGTGTTTGGTTTATTGCTAAGGTTATCAATATTGACTTCAAATCCAGCACAGTAACTAGGTAGTTTAAATTTTTTAGTTACGGCACTGCTGTATTCACCAATTAAGCCTATGGGATTATTCTCGATTAATATTGCGCCAACCCGGTTTTGGTCAAATAACCCAATATTTTTAGAAATGTCTACTGTAAGGTTAACTTCTGACAAGTTGGCAATTTCATAATTAATATTTAGACTATTTAAAACAAAATTTAAATATTTTAGTGCATGGTAATAAGGTGCATTTTTATATTTCTTAGAAGCAGTTTTTTCGTCGGCCGATATTACAAATCCTAAATGATTAAATTCTGCTGGAACCGAATTTTCGGCAACATCAACTGAGTCCTTAATGTGTACCTTGTTAAGTTCAAAGATTGCAAATTCATTATCATTTGGTCGAGCATAGTCTGAACGTATATTTTGATTGATTTTATCAAGCAGGCTAGGTAGAATGCTTTGTCGGTAATACTGAAGATCTGGGCTAAGGGCATTTGATAATTTGTATGAAT
>CAYZCZ010000057.1:0-2904 GCA_964477125.1 uncultured Candidatus Saccharibacteria bacterium
TCAAAAATAAGTATATAGGAAGCGTCCTTTTCTAAAAAGTTCGTTTCCGCAGAACGCAAACAAAATTGTGTGCTATGGAAACGAACAGGTGTTGTTGTTTGGCAGGAGTGACAAGCCTGTCGTTTCATTTTGCCCACTACTTTTTACAGTCGGGGCAGGTTGAACTTTTCCAGCGCGGGTCTACGTTGTAGCCCTTCTTGCAGTGCGGGCACTTTACGGTGGCAGGGTTTACCCACCAAGTGCCTTCGCCCTTCCTTTTGCCTTCCGGCATTTTATCACTTCCTTATTCGATTGAATAAAAACCGTAAGGTGGCGCGGAAAGGTGGCCGACAGTAAGCAAAGGGACATTACTTCCGCCAGCACAACTTGCGTCGCGCCACCTTACGTCTCATTGGTACACACTACCTTCCCCAGCGTGTGTACCGCTCAGGGGAGAGGTCTCCACATCATGCAAAAACCGCAGTCTTTATGACAAACTTTGGTTTTTACTGCTGTGCCGAGCATACGCTCGTGGCTTCTAGGGCAAATGAGACCCGTTTCACAAAGACCTCTCCTAGCGGGGAATGGAGGGATCGAACCTCCAAAAGTAAGTCACTGCAAGCACATGCCCCTGGGGACACCTACTAGCTATTACTTTTGGGGACCTCTACCCCAATCCCCCTTTAGCATATTTCAGCTAAGTCGGGTGGGAAGGATTTGAACCTCCGACCTCTCGCTTCCTAAGCGAGCGCTCTACCACGGTTAACCATATGCTTTGTTAGCAAGACAGTTTTCCTCTGAGCTACCACCCGTAAGTTACACCTATTTTATTAAGTGTTACTATATTTGCTCACAAAAACTAATGAGCATATAAAGTAACACTTATGGCGAACCTACTATGGGTGATATTGAACCGAATAATATGTTAACAACACCTGTAAATGTGCGTATGCCACTCATGTAAAATGGGGCTTAGCCGTACAATACTAACACCTTATGCTATTTATGTCAACGGTTATAAGGCTTGTAAACCTACATATTCCTAGATAAATTTCATCATAAATGCTAATATTTTATCTGTTAGTTAAGCAATGGGTGAGAAATGCCAGTGGCATGTCGCAAGGCCGGAAACACGGATGACGGATGCCACCGAGTTGAGGCAGGCTCGCAAAATTTTTCAAATAAAACATATTTGTGAGTTGGCCAAGCCTTGTTGATTCACATTTTGCACCAACTTAAGATATAATTGTGCTTGTTAATGGGGATTGGCCAAGTGGTAAGGCACATGGTTCTGGTCCATGCATCGGGGGTTCGAATCCCTCATCCCCAGCCAGGGTTGTTGTGACACATTTATTGTGTTACGGCAACCCTGTTTGTCTATTATGGCCTCGAGCACCCGACAAAGATCGGGGTGAAGATTGCCTGTGGCAATCTGCAAGGAAACCTATTCTTGAAAACTTGTTTTCAAAGATGTAGTTTCGGGCCTGTTGAAAGCAGGGCGAATCCCTCATCCCCAGCCATGAAATGACACCGTTGTAATACGGTGTTTTTGCATGGCTTTGAGTGGTTCGAACGCCCGAGAATCGGGGTGAGAATTGCTTGGCTAAAGAGACCCGACCTCTAACAGATAACCCTAATGCGAATTTCACCAATCAACACTACCCTACTAAAATTAAAAAAAATGATAATGACTAATATATTTAAACTAGCTAAATCCCAAAAACTCAATCTGTTAGATGACGGACCTTATTAGAACTGCAATTTTAAGAAATTTTGAAAGCCTGACTATTATACTAAAGAATTTGTAGTGTTAATGGTGTTATCTTCCGTTGTTGTTAGTCCAATCGGTCGCAAGGTCAAAGCCATGCGGATGTACTCTTACAAAACCACCCGTATCATATACTTTCCCAAGGCCTATACTTGTTTCCACAACTGAACAACGTGGGTAAATACTATAGTTTGCGGCTATAAGAATATACCCATCCTTATCTACTTTAGCTCCATCTTCACGAACGCTATATTGACCACCGGCACCGCATTGTTGCATGACAATTGCCATTGGCAAATCGTAGTATGTTTCGCGGTGAACAACACCCTTACTATCTGTAAAGATATTGGCACCTTTAGATCTACTTATGCCATTTCCTGGTTTGGTACCTCTCGTTTGTAGTTGTTTTTGAGGATAATTGATAATTAGTTCGTGAATTTTAGTACGGCTAACTTCTTTGCCATCACTAATGGTTATCTCATATACCACATGTCTTTTACCTTCAATACCAGGTGTTGTGATGGTTGTCACACCATTAGGTTTGGTCGGGTCAGGTACGGACTCGATTTCAAACGATATTGGTTCTTCTACTGTTGCAACCGTTTTCCCAAACTTAGATATAAAAATTGGCATATTAGGCGTAATAAGCGTGTCTTGGGCAGGTGATACTGTTGCGCCAGCTTCTGGAATGATAGCTTTCTCTTTTAATAATTCGCCTACTGTTTTCGCGTGTGACCGATAGGTAACTGCTGGCACACCATATAGACTAATTGATACTGGGGTAGCCCTGTCAATAGTTAGTTTTTCTCCAATAATATAATCTTGCACAAAATTAGTAGCTGTCGTAATTTTTAGAATGTCTTCTGGATAGGTTGTAAGACCAGCATTTTTTGCAATTAGCTCTGGGTTTCTTTCTGGGCTTAAAAATTTAATTTCATTAGCGCCATCAATTATGGTTATTGGCTTAGCCCTATAAATATTTACTTTAAAATTGTCGGAGTCTATTGGTGTTTTAATGTCTGGCTCTATTTTGTCGCCTTCATTAATGCTTATATGAGCTTTATCTAAAAACTCACCTACAGTAGTAGCGCGTGTTGGCGCGTTTGATTCTTGGTCATCTACATATAAATTAACAATACGGCTATCGTTTGAGCCGA
>CAYZCZ010000058.1:0-2888 GCA_964477125.1 uncultured Candidatus Saccharibacteria bacterium
TTGGCCTGTCCAAAACTTCTAACGACCTAGCTGAATTACTCCTTTTTACTAGGTGACCGCGTGATATTAAACTATTTATATGTAGCGCAACCGTTGCGACCGATGTGTAGGCACAACCACGCATTATTTCCCGGTAACTAGGGCTATAGCCGTGTTCGGCAATGAAATTACTAATAAATTCTAGCAGTTGTTTTTGGCGCATTGTTGGCCGTATAACTGTTGCTGTATCAGACATGATGTCTTACCCTCCTTGCGTGTGGTGTGTCTTTAAATACCCAAAATTTGTACCAAATGTAGTTCCAAATAGTAAAGAACCCAGCGCTAATAAACTGGCTTATTTCTGGTGGAATACCTACTTTTTTCATGGCATTAAGCATATAGGCACTAAGTATAAAATTAAGTCCAGTATAAATAATATATTTCCAAGATGCACTCATAGCATGTCTATTGTCTTTTGTTTTAAATACCCATAGTACCGATAAGAAGTAGTTAATTGTTACACCAACTAAGTTGCCTATTATATTGGCCCAAACTAATCCTATGTAATCATCTAGGCCAATGGTGATAAAATAAGCACTCCAAAACCAAGCCCCACCGGCTACTATATACTCGGCCACCTGAACCAAAAGTTTTCTCGTACGTTTTTTAATTTTCATGTTTGTAATTTGTTCTTACGCTTAAATCATACCATATTCAAAAAAATACTTACAAATTACAAGATAGACTTTTACGCCATACGGTGTGCTTTTTTGCCAATTAAAGTAAACTTATAGTTAGTGAAAAATAATAATATAAGCATGAAACAAGTTCGGTTTTGGCTATTTGCTGGTTTAATTATTTTTGCACCTCTATCCAAATACCCGTCTTTCGCTATGCCAATGTTCAATTTTAGTTCTTTTAGAATTGGCTTATACCAAGTTCTGGCTGTTGTTTTTATATTTACCTGTTTGGTAAGTTTTAAGTGGGATTTTTTCAAAAAACAAAAATTATATCTAATTGGTTTATTCTCTATATCTGTTCCGTTAATAACGGGTTTTATGTGGGCAATAGATACAAAAAGGTGGCTGTTATTAGCTGGCTCAATTGCCGTTTTATTAGCTTTATTTGTAGCTAGCTGGTGGTACGTGGCAAACGAACTACCGGCCAATAAAATAAAAATGTTACTAAAAATTACTCTGTATTTTGCCATTATTTATTCATTGCTGGTTGTAGTACAGCTACTTTTTAGCACTTTTAGCACCGAAAGTTTTGGTTTGTTGTGCGAAAAATGCACAAAAACCGTATTTGGGTTCCCTAGGGTGAATTTATTTGCCTCTGAACCACTGTTTTTAGCCAACAGCCTGTTACCGTTCTTTTTTATTGCCTTATACGCCATATATTTAAACAAAACTAAGCTAGCTATATGGGCAGTAAGTTTAGTTTCACTAGCAATTGGTTTAACTTTTTCCAGGGGTGCATTTGCTGGCGTTGCCTTAGGCTTAATAGCTTTTTATGCCAGCTTATTTATTGCCAAAAAATTAACAGTAAAATTTGCCCTAAAAAGCATGGCCTTTATTATGCTTGGTTTTATGGTTAGTTTTCTAATGTTACTAGGCTCGGCAAGCTATACGTATAGAAACACACCAAACATAGCCTACAACACCACCAAGACCATGCTAGAGCAACTTAGCCTTGGGGTAATCAACTTACCAAATAAGACCGTTCCAGTCACTACACAGGCCCAAAATGACCCTATAGACGATTTTGAATCACCAGGACTAATAGAAGCTTCTACTACTGAACGTTTAACAGATGCTCAACTAGCAATTAAAGCCTGGTCATATAATGCAAAAAATGTTGTATTCGGGGTTGGTTCGGGCAATTTGGGGCCATTTGTAGTTAAAAACATCGAGCCAACGGCACCAAACAACCTTACGGTATATATTTTTTACGTTCTTGCACTTGTAGAAATAGGTATATTGGGGCTGTTTGGAATAATACTTTTGTTCGCTTTATCTCTGTACAAATTAGTTATTTTAGCCAAAAAACAATATTCTGCCATTTCGGTACTGGTTGCAATTTTAGTGGCCTTTTTGATGCAATATTTCTTTTTTGGAAGCTACATAAACGTAGTTTACATTTGGCTTTGGATGGGAATATCGGCTGGTATTGCAGTTTTAGGCGAAAAACGTCTGAGTAAACTCCTTAAATAGGGTATACTAAACCTAAGATATATTATCTTATTGGTATTTAATTTTATATGAAAAACAACTCCTCCATTGCCTACGCCTTTAGCCTACTTATTGGTGACTTTATAGCCCTATTATCGGCCTTTATTATTGCTTACGTGCTTAGGGTAACGCTAGATAACAGGTCGCTAATTAACCAAATAAGCTCAACCGACTATTTAAAAGTTTGGATTTTCCTTATTCCTATATGGCTTATTATTTTTGCAATATTGGGGCTTTATCAGCGCCGAGTATACGAATATAGATGGCGGGAAATTATATATTTACTTGCTGGTAGCGTGTTAGGCATTATGGCGGTCATAACTTTTGATTTTGCTTCTCAAAAACCGGTATTTCCAGCCAGGTTAGTACCAGTATATGGTTTAGCTATTGGCTTTTTATTGTTAGTTTTAGTTCGTACTATTTTACGAGCAATTCGTATCCATTTATGGAAAACAGGCTTTGGCGTAAACCGAGTTTTACTTATTGGCGATGGTAAAACACTGTCCAGCATTATAAAAGGCATTAATAAACCGGCTAGAACTGGTTACAAAATAGTGGCAATTGCATCCGTTAAAGACACCCCTACTTTTAACGGTAAAAAGTTCGATAACCCCCGCGAAGCTTTAGCCCAAATACCAAAACTAGGCATTCACACAATTGTAGTTGCCGGTATATCTA
>CAYZCZ010000059.1:0-2678 GCA_964477125.1 uncultured Candidatus Saccharibacteria bacterium
AACCCAAGTAAAAATGCAGTAGTTTTTTGGTTTAAACAGCAGGTTTACAAGTTTGTTAACTGGCGGGTAGCCCATAAAAGTAAATATATTATTACTGGCAGTAAATTTGTTAAAAACGATGTTGCCCACTACGCCCATGTTAAAAAAAGTAAAATATTTGTAACCAACGAATCGGCCGATGAAATAACCGACACCATAGAACCGATAAAAAAACTTCAAGGCAAACAGTTTATTTTTTATGTTGGCCGGCCCCAACCACACAAAAACCTGGGTCGTTTAATAGAAGCATTTGCCAACCTTAAACAAAAGCACCCTGACCTGCTTTTAGTTTTAGCTGGGCGTAAAGATAGCGTTTACGATAGCTATATAAAAACAGCCACCAGGCTAGGTGTAAAAGATTCAGTGGTATTTACTGGTTACGTTACAGAAGGCCAGCTAAAATGGCTATATAAAGGTTGTAAGGCATATGTATTCCCTAGCCTAAGCGAAGGTTTTGGCCTACCTGGCCTAGAAGCAATGAAGCACGATGCTCCATTAGTAAGCAGTAATGCAACGTGCTTGCCCGAAATATATGGCGATGCCGCCTACTACTTTAACCCACTAGACGTACACGACATGACAAAATCTATTGATACAGTATTAACGGATATGAATATTAAAAATGGCTTAATAAAAGCTGGCCGTGAACAAGTTAAAAAATATAGCTGGAAAAAAATGGCCGAAGAAACACTGGCTGTATACGAAAAAGCTTTGAAGAGATAGGTTCTAGGTTACGGGTGCTAGGTTCTAGTTATTAGATGTTAGATGCTAGTGATAAAAACTTACGGTTGACTTTTTGGTGAAATGTATGTACAATTGTAGTTATTATGAGTAACTACACTACAACGGTAATAAAAACTGGCAACTCCTATGCGCTACGCGTGCCAAAGGACTATATTAAAGACAGTAACCTAAAGCTGGGCCAAAAAGCTGTTATTGGACCACCAATTCCTAACCAAAAACAAAATCACCAGCGCATTAAAGACGCGGTTTTAAAACTTCAAAGTGTTAATGCCTTTAAAAATATTAAAGACCCCGTAGCCTGGCAAAAAGAAATCCGTCAAGATCGCCCCCTACCAGGTAGAAAATAATATGGTTTTACTAGATACCAACATATTAATTTACTTAGCTAAAGGGACATTAAGCGCAGACATATTAACCAATTTAACTATTGCCCATAGCCCAATTGTCAAGATAGAAGCACTAGGTTTCCCAGAAATTACCGCCCAAGAACAACAAGCATTAGAAGTTATATTAGAAGAGTCTCATAACTTTCCAATTACAGAGCCGATAGTTGAAAAAGCTATTAAACTAAAGCAAGCCCGTAAATTGAGCCTGGGTGATGCAATAATTGCATCTACTGCGCTAGTTAATGACCTTGATTTATGGACAGCAAATACAGACGATTTTAAAAATATTGAAGGCTTGAAGTTACATAATCCGCTAAGTAGTTAGACGGTGGACCTTGGACCGTTGAGGTTGGGTATTAGAATGGTTCTTTGGGGCTGATTTTTATATAAAATGTAGCTACAATGTAATCACAATGAACAGTAAAATTATTAAAATCGATGACTCTAAAGGAATATACATTACTCCATCTCCTGCCCCAACAAATGACAATAGTGTGAACACAGCCCTTAGTGAACCGGCCCTTACCAAAGATTGGCTTAACAAAGAAGAAGATGAGGCGTGGAAAAAACTGTAGCCGGTAGTGAAGTTACCATTTTGTTCCCATTTTCGGATTTAAGCGAATCTAAGCTAAAAGAAATTTTTACAATATAAATATTTGAACATAATTAGGGAAGAACGGACAAAAATTGTAAAATATAGTAATGAAGAAATATTTTTTACTTATTGGGGGTGTTTTACTGTTTGCAGTTGCCCTGTCGGGTACAACTTTTGCCCAAACAACAAATAATAACCAATATCCTACTAAGCCAGCTGATGCAGCTACGTTGAATGATATTCAGGGCCAAGTTGGAAGCTCTTACTTCCAAGATAACTCCCTAAAACAAGGTGCCGGTAATGTGTCGGAGGGTGGCGGCACAAGTAACTTACTTAAAAACACCGATGGCAACAAAGTAGTGGTTGTTACAGGGCCAATACCAACCGAAGATAACGCTGGTACAAACCAAAAAAATATTCCATGGGTTGGCTTATTCATTTTCGCATTAATAATAGTTGCACCATTAGTAATTATTTTTAACATGATAAAAGACCTACGGAGCCAAACCCCAGCAACTGAGGGATTTGAAAATGATTCTAATGAGATAGAAGAAGAAATAATTGCTACCGAGGAAGAAACCACGGAAGACACAGAAGAAGAAGTAGAAGTCGTCGAAGAAGAAGCAGCAGACGAAAAAGAGTCTGAAGAAATGGAAGAACCCGCAGAAAAACCAGTAGCACCTACTAGAGCTACGACTAAAAAGAAGAGTAAAAAAGGCAAAAAGAAAAAGCGTCGATAGCTTTAAGCAAGCTTAATAAATAATTGTTTTCATCGGGGAAATGCCCGGAAAAGCAGTAGCAATTAAGCTAATTTCCAGTCGATACTCCTCATTTCACTAAATAATTTATCTTACTTTTAAATCCCACTTTGTCTAGGCAAAGTGGAGAAACCTACTGGGCGCAAATACTTCTTT
>CAYZCZ010000060.1:0-2613 GCA_964477125.1 uncultured Candidatus Saccharibacteria bacterium
TTTAATATCACCTGTTTTAGCATAGACATCATTGCCATAGAAGCGGGCGTATGGGGCTTCAAAGATAGCAATACTGGCATTGGTACTAGTGAAGCCGTTTATAACCGTATTGTAAAGCACAGACTCTCCAGGGTTCTTGCTATTAAGTGCATCACTCTGAGTGGCATCTAGGCTGACAGATTCCGTAATTGAGCCTGGGCAATAACCGTTACCAATAGTTTTATCAATAGGAATAGTTTTATTAACTGGTGAGCCTATTTGATAACGACCAGATAAGCGAATAGTTATTCCTGATGGGGGGCACCCTCCTACACCATAATCTATATTGAACCCAACTTGAAATCTTAATGGTTTATTCTTTTCAGTAGTCGTATTTATTGGTATATTGCCAGCTCCATTTGGCCTAGAAACATATACACATTGGGTGGCAGACTTATCTATATAAGTTGCATAGTTTGGCCTTGGTGTAGGTTCTAGGGTGATTGTTCGGCAATACTTGCCTGGAACGGTTGGTGTAAAGTTATAGTTAGATACAACATCGCCATTGCTAAGTTTTTTATTAGTACGACCTAAATTTGCTCCTGGTGGCAAGCCAGAACTGGTTATTTTGTAAGTATATTGGTCATTATTTACCTTATTAAGGTCACTTAGATTTACAGAATTCGTAAACCGTACAGGCTGGCCAACAACGGCACCGCCACTTGCCCCTGCATTAGCATCTAATGTTGCTGTAGATGGGCATTGCATATAATATATTTGGGATGCTCCTAAGCCGAACTGAATTGTATTATTCCAGTACACGTGTTTTATTTCTAGAACATAGGCATTGTTTGGGTTGGCATTAAATTTATTCGATATGGAATTATTACTTCCAGATGGTGGTGTCCATTGTTTATTATTGTCTTTGTCGTGCTGGCTTAAATCGACATACTGTATAAAATTACCTAAGTTGTTGTTGTTGCCTTTTTTATATTCGGCAACTTGTATCACTACATTTTTACCAACCTGGGCACCACTATTATCTGTATTTTTATTATCCATATCATATAAATAAAAATATAAGTCTGCATTGCCCTGTTGAGTACACGGCAGGCCAAAAGGAATATTATAATCAACATACGTAGGATCTTGATTAGTTTGTTCCATGGTGGCATTAAATTGATTCGAACCTGGCAAGCCAATAAATGCCCCTGGCGTATCGCTACTTAAAGAATAGTAATTAACGACTTTCGATTTTGATGCAACAATGTTTAAATCAACATAGTAATAGCCAGTACCCGGTTCTTTATTAGAAATATTTTCAAAACTTATAGATTTATCGCGTTCATCACTTTTATCACATGAATATATACCATACTTTGTATAAGCTGGGCCATAACCTAGTGGGTTGATAGTAGTAATGACATCATTATCATTAATGTCTGTAGGATCTTCAATATAATCATTCGTGCTTAGGCAGAAATAAATATTGTTTAAGTTAACTCTGCCATGATTATTTTTAAACCAAACTCGCACTCTGGAATTGCCACTGTTTACGTATTTAGTATTTTGGCTTGACATCTGCAAAACAGCATCAGCTTGCGCACTCACACTGCCATTCGGAAAAGAATCAGATATATGAGGAGAACCAGCTTGCGCTGCATTATTAAAAAACAATACAGCGCCAAAAATACCAAAAAGGATGAACAATAGTTTAGTTTTCATTTTGACCTTTTTCCATTTCTATAATTAGGCTATTATATTTGGCCATTAAAACATGTTTTGCTCTATCGTTTAGTGAACTATCGCTATTTATAAGGTCTTTATATTTTTGCAAATTTTGTTTTGCTAAATTTATGTCATTAGCCAAATATGCGGTTTGTGCATAGAAAAGATAGTAGTCAGTATTTTTATACGCACCGTTTGGAATTTCAGATAAAATTTGTAATGCACTTTTATTATCTTTTATATATACAAAAGCCTGGGACTGTTTATAGGCAGACTCTGGATATTTTTGTACATTAATTTTATTTTTTGTTAGTTTTATTGCCATTGCTTGATCAATATTAGCAATGTCAGTACTGTTATAACTTGTGATTTCTTGAACAAGCTTTTTCTCCTGGTTTTGCCTGGTTAAATAGATATAGCCAAATGAGCAAACAATTAATAATACTAAAACAAGAGAAAATGATATAAATATTTTCTTTTTGTTAAATCTAGAAAAATATTGGGGTGTATTTTTAGTACTACTATTTATGCTAACATTAATTTCTTTACTAATTTTAGGCTGCATTTTAGGTGTTTGGAGTGCTTCTTTACTTACTGGCTCTTTGCTCATATCGCCAGTTATTAGACCCTTTTTAGTCTGTTCATCGGCTTTATTAGCTAAGTTTTGTCGCTTGTCTTGTTCTTTATTCATTTTTTTACTGCTTAAGCTTTATTTAACCATATAAAACATATATTGAGCAAGTAATAGTATGCAGTAAATTAAGAACTAAAGTCTCGGGGCTGAATTGTAGATAGAATTGTACTTATCGGAGCTATCATCTCGCAAATAAGGCTTTGCAAAGTATAAGTAGGCTGGGAAGTTTATTAGTTCAGCTGTACCACCACTAGTGTTTATTTCCTGAGCCG
>CAYZCZ010000061.1:0-2544 GCA_964477125.1 uncultured Candidatus Saccharibacteria bacterium
TGAAATGGCGAAAGATTTTGGCCAAAGGGTAGTAGATATTGTAAAAGGTGTAACTAACAACCCTAATATTAAAGACTGGCATTTGCGTTCGCAGGCCTATTTGGATCATATTATTACTGCTAGCGATGAATCGGTGATTGTTTGCGGTGCCGATAAAATTCATAATTTAATGTCTACACTGGCCGATTACGAAGTTGTGGGCGACAATGTATGGAAACGATTTAGCACTGGCAAAGAACACCAGCTGTGGTGGTATAGTAGTATTTTAGAGGTACTTAAAGAACGTAATGTATCGCAACATTTAACTGAAAAACTGAGTAGCCTAGTTAATCAGTTACAAACAATTATTGCAAAGTAGGGTATATGAAACTGCTTGAATACGAGGCTAAAAATCTACTGAAAAAAAGTGGTATAAACGTACCTACTAGTCAAATTATTAGTAATAAGGAAAATGCTGAAGCTAACTTGCCAACCGTATTAAAATCACAAGTTCCTACTGGTGGCAGAGGAAAAGTCGGAGGCATTGTTATAGTCAAAGAATCTAGCCAGCTAGAATTTAGTATAAATACATTATTAAAACTAAAAATTAAAGGATATTTACCTAAAACATTATTGGCAGAAGAGATACTAAATATAAAGCATGAATACTACATATCTGTATTAATAGATAAGAAGTCGGCTAATATTCAATTAGTAGCTAATAAAAATGGTGGCATTGAAGTAGAAAACAATAAACAAGATAGTTTTTTGCGGCTAAACTTAGACGAAGATAATTTACCTAAAGCTGGAAAAGAGCTATCTGAACTATATGGCTTACCAGATATGGCCCAAAATTTACAAGAATTAACAGAAAATTTGGCAAGCTGTTTAATAGATAACGATGCCGTATTAGTGGAAATTAACCCATTAGTGATTACAGATAACAATTCATTAGTAGCCGCGGATGCCAAAATAGAACTAGATGATTCTGCTAGTTTTAGACATGTTGAATGGAAGTTCGAGCAAGCGCAAACAGCTAATAACTTTGTAATACTAAATGAAAATGGGCAAATAGCAACAATTGCTAATGGAGCCGGCCTTGCAATGGCCACAGTAGACGCCGTAGCAGATTATGGTATGGAACCAGCAAACTTTTTAGATATTGGTGGTGGCGCCAATAGCGAATCAATATTAAAAGCATTTAGTAAAATAATGGAATTTAAAAAAATTGATGCAATTATAATAAATATTTTCGCTGGCATAACTAAATGCGATGAAGTCGCAAAAGCAATAATTGAAGCCAAAAAACACATAAAAAATTTACCACCTCTTTACATAAGACTTTCTGGTAATAACTTGTCGGAAGCTGAAGCATTGCTACATAAAAATAGTATTGAACTATTACCTACGCTTGAAGCCTGTTTAATATCTGCAAAAAAAGAGGTTGAGCGTGGATAACTCATTATTTGCCAAAACAAACATAATTGTCCAAGGCATTACAGGTTCTCAAGGGATTTTTCATACTAAGGCTATGCTAAGCTATGGCACAAATATTGTGGCTGGTACATCACCAAATAAAGCTGGCCAAAATATAAATGGCATACCAATTTATAGCACTATTAGTAATTTGCAAAATGACTTTGAGGTAGGCGCAAGCGTAATATTTGTACCGGCACCATTTGCTAAGAATGCAATTATGGAAGCAGTAGATGCCAAAATTCCACTCATTGTATGCATAACAGAAGGTATCCCATTGCACGATATGCTTTTGGTAAAAAAGTATTTACAAGGTAAAAAATCTATACTTATTGGCCCAAATTGCCCAGGTGTATTATTGCCGGGTATTCAAAAATTGGGAATTATACCAGCAGATATGGGTCTGAAGGGAAACGTTGGAATTGTTAGCCGTTCTGGGACGCTCACTTATGAAGCAATGGCTGGGCTTAGCGAACGGAGCATTGGTCAAAAATATGTAATTGGTATTGGCGGTGACCCTATTCGTGGAACTGGTTTTGTTGAGTGCCTAGAAATGTTTGAACATGACCCTGAAGTTAGCAAAATAGTTTTAATAGGAGAAATAGGTGGCACCGATGAGATTGACGCGGCAAAATATATAAAAAGCCAGGTGTCAAAACCCGTTTTTGCTTATATTGCTGGCCATCATGCCCCTACTGGTGTTCAGCTGGGCCATGCCGGAGCTATACTTGGCAGCCAGCAAGAGTCTGCTTTGCATAAAACCAATGAATTGTCTAAGGCGGGAGCAATAGTTTCTACGAGTATTACGGAACTGATAAGGTCTTTGCCAAAAAATAGTTAATCTGTAAATAAGTCTAAATCAGATAATTCTTCCGGTAAAAACCCTTTTTCGTGCTTAAAGTCGGCTTGCCACTTATAGCCTTTGCCATAACCTAATTCTTTCATTAGTTTGGTAGGGGCGTTTTTTAAATGGCTGGGAACTTGGGCATTGGGAGTAGATTTGGCCGTTTGGATAGCTTTACTCATAGCTTCAGCAACAACTCGTGATTTTTTACTGGCAGATAAAACCAGTGCGCAGTGGAAAAGATT
>CAYZCZ010000062.1:0-2360 GCA_964477125.1 uncultured Candidatus Saccharibacteria bacterium
ATAGTTATTTTTTAGTTTAGACGAAATTGTCATCTGTCTTGTGTCATCGTAAACATGATAGCTTGGGTCTAGCTTTTTGATTATGTAATAATCGCTTGTTTTTTTGTCAAAGTGTGCAAAAAATCTGTCAAAAAGGTCGGGCATCATATACCAAGATGGCCCCATATCGAACGTAAAGCCTTTGTCTTGGAAGTATATTGCCCGGCCGCCCAAAGTACTGTTTTTTTCAAGCAGAGTCACTGCGTGGCCTTCCTTGGCTAATATACTGGCGGTTGCTAAGCCAGAAAAACCACCACCAATTACCACTATTTTCATGTTTAGCTAGCCCTGTTTTTTATATATAAGGCTATGTTAATAATGAAGTCCCTGTTTTTATCTGATATACCTGTAAGTTTGTTTAGGGATGTAATGGCACTGTTTATATTGTCATTAGCTTCAGATTTTAAAATATCTAAGGCTCCTGATTTGACAATAATGTCTTGGACTATTTTATGTTGTTGGGTGGTAAGTGAATGGTTCCCTAGGGCATCGTTAATAATATTTTTATTATCTGGGTTAGAATTTTGCAGAGATTTTTCTATTAGCAGTGTCATTTTACCTTCTCTTAAATCGTCCATGCTAGATTTACCTGATTTTTTATCATCTCCAAACATACCAATAATGTCATCTTGTATTTGGAAAGCAATGCCAAGGTTTAGGGCTATTGGCTTAAGCTCAGATGTTAAATTATCACTCGCTCCAGCAAGAATGGCACCTAGCTCTAAGGGGTTTAGGAACGTATAGTAACCGGTTTTCCAGACGAGAACATTTCGTATCATTTTTTCGTCTACATCTGGCAATGATTCATTAAAAATATCGTTAATTTGACCATGTGCTGTAATAAGTAAATTATCATTAATATTTTTATGGGCTTTAATAACCGTATTGGGGTCAGTATTTAAAGAAAGTATTAGGTTACTAGCATAATGCATTCCATAAATTGCTGAGTTAATAGCAATGCTTTCCCCGAAATGCTTGTTGTCTCCGCTAAGCTTACTATTTTTATGAAAATCGCCTAAATAAATGTGTGCCGAAGGACCACCGCGCCTTTGCATAGATTGATCACAGAAATCATCTATTATTAACAGATAGGCATGAATTAGCTCAACAGCTGATGCAGCCCTAAGGGCAAGCTTCTGATCAGTGCCACCGAACATGCCGTAGGCTTGCATTAGCAAAACACCCCTAAGACGTTTCCCGCCCCTTTCGGTGATCTGCTGAAAAGCCCTAATACTCTCGGAAGAATAGCACCCATAAGTGTCGGCTATATCAATATTATGATTATTAAAAATATAAGAAATTTCTTCTTCTATTTGTTTTTGGTTACTGACTAATTCGTTTAAAAAATCTTTATTCAATTGATACTCTTTCTACTATCAATTTATTATATCAACGTGGTATCTTTTAATATATGGGTAAATCAAAAAATACTACCAAGCCCAAGATTAGCGTTATTATACCTGCCTATAACGAAGAAAACTACTTGGATAGTTGTCTTGCTAGTGTAGTTAAGCAAAAAAATTGCCCCGAATTCGAGGTTATTTTAGTAGATAATAACAGTAATGATAATACTGTAAAAATTGCAAAAAAATATAATGTGGTGATAGCCAAAGAGCCTAAACAGGGAGTTGTTATGGCAAGGCAAAAAGGACTATCTATCGCCAGGGGAGAGATCATTGTTTCTACGGATGCCGACTGTATTTTTAAAGAAGATTGGTTACGTAAAATAAATGATTTTTTTAGTACCCACCCAGACGCCAGTGGATTAGCAGGGCACTATTATTTTCATAAAGGGCCTGCCTGGGCTCTAATATTCCCCACAATGGGAGCATTTTACGTTTGGATGATTAACAAAATATTTGGTAGAACCATATATGCATCGGCAGCAAATTTGAGTTTTAAAAAAAGCGCATTTAGCAGTGGTTATGAGACTAACTACTTTCAGGGTGCCGATGAAAGAGGGGTGGTAATTGAGGTTTCTAAATATGGAAAAGTTTATACTACCTTGGCAAATCCGGTTTTAACATCCAGCAGGCGAGTTAACCAAGGATTTCTACATAGTATATTTGTTACTGTAGGTTATTATTATGCCTTTAACGTATGGCAGACTAAAAAAACTGGCACAAGTAGTATAGGTGGTCACCCAGCCATTAGAAATGATTCACGCATGCAACATTTACCTCTAATTATTGCTCAGTGGGCAATTGCACTTGGCCTAATCATTAGCTTTATTTTAATTAAAAGGCGTATATTATAGTATTGCTTACTATCCTACTATCCCTGTTAATACTGGGTATTTTTAGCTACTTCTCATTTTTTTA
>CAYZCZ010000063.1:0-2351 GCA_964477125.1 uncultured Candidatus Saccharibacteria bacterium
TGCCATATCCAAACGAAACATCTTTGAATTGTATTGCGCCATTATCACATCTTAGTATTTCCGCACCTATACTATCGCTAATATCTGGCTTGGTATTCATTACTTCAAAGTAATCTTTGCTATCGGCAATTGCCTTTTGGGTATTATCTACTAAAAAGCTAATCGTAAATATTGGTATGCGTATTTGCATAGAAAATAAAATCAAAGCCACAGCTTGCCCAGGGCTAAAGACACCCTTGGCACCCTGCACAAATATGAATAAATATACTAAAAAGAAAATAACATTTAGCACCAACCGGCGTTCAACATCTTTTTTATGCCAGTATTTTGATTGTGGTTTATTTATAGCAACAGCTTTACCCATGTATTTATTAAATAAACTAAGTTCATACTTTTCTTGTATAAAGCTTTTTACAACCTTTATTTGCGATATTGCTTCGGCAAAACGGCCACTAGCTATATCGGCATTAAGGTTTTTTTGTTTTTGATAATTTTGCCATTTATTACTGGTTTTTAAAGTTAAGAATATATAAATTGGGTAAAGTGTTCCTAGTAACAGGGCAACCTGCCAACTGTAATAGGCAACTATAGCAAGCGCAAAAACTGTGCTAAAAATAAACTGCAAAAAACTATTACTCATCATTTGCATAAAATTAGTAATTTGGTTAATCGACCTATTAAGCCGGTTGATTATTTTGCCTGAAAGTTCTTTATCAAAATAAGATTGAGGCAACTGTAGCAAATGCTGGTAATATTTTGAACTTAGTAGTTTGTTTAGCTTAATAGCCAGTTGATCACCCCAATAACCGCTAATATTATTGCCAATAGTAGATAGTACCTCTATAACCAAAATTGCCCCAGCCAGCATAACCATATACTTTATATTTGCGCTGGTACCTTTCTGCATTTCGTCTATAGCCCAACCAGAAATCAGTGGCAAAAGTAGTGTAATTAAGCTAAGAAATACTGTAAAAATACTTATGGCCAAGTAATAACGCCACAAGCTTTTACTAAATGTAATTATCTTCCAAATATCTTTCATTCAAAAATAAGTATATAGGAAGCGTCCTTTTCTAAAAAGTTCGTTTCCGTAGAACACAAACAAAATTATGTGCTATGGAAACGAACAGGTGTTGTTGTTTGGCAGGAGTGACGAGCCTGTCGTTTCATTGTGCCCACTACTTTTTACAGTGGGGGCATGTGTGTGTTTGCCAGCGCGGGTCTATGTTGTAAACCTTCTTACAGCGCGAGCACTGAACGGTGGCAGGGTTTACAAACCAAGTGCCTTCGCCCTTTTTCTTGCCTTCCGGCATTTTATCACTTCCTTATGTAGTTCGATTCTTCAAATAAAGACCGTAAGGTGGCGCGGAAAAGTAGCCAACAATAAGCAATCGAATATTACTAATGCCAGCTCGACTTACATCGCGCCACCTTACGTCTCATTGGTACACACTACCTTCCCCAGCGTGTGTACCGCTCAGGGGAGAGGTCTCCACATCATGCAAAAACCGCAGTCTTTATGACAAACTTTGGTTTTTACTGCTGTGCCGAGCATACGCTCGTGGCTTCTAGGGCAAATGAGACCCGTTTCACAAAGACCTCTCCTAGCGGGGAATGGAGGGATCGAACCTCCAAAAGTAAGTCACTGCAAGCACATGCCCCTGGGGACACCTACTAGCTATTACTTTTGGGGACCTCTACCCCAATCCCCCTTTAGCATATTTCAGCTAAGTCGGGTGGGAAGGATTTGAACCTCCGACCTCTCGCTTCCTAAGCGAGCGCTCTACCACGGTTAACCATATGCTTTGTTAGCAAGACAGTTTTCCTCTGAGCTACCACCCGTAAGTTACACCTATTTTATTAAGTGTTACTATATTTGCTCACAAAAACTAATGAGCATATACAGTAACACTAAAAATTAAGTTAGCCTTGGGTGATATTGAATCGAATTATATATTAACAACACCTGTAAATGTGCGTATGCCGCTCATGTAAAATGGGGCTTAGCCGTACAATACTAACACCTAATGCTATTTATGTCAACGGTAATAGGGTTAGCAAACCTACATATTCCTAGATAAATTTCATCATAAATGCTAATATTTTATCTGTTCTATCCATGCAATGGGGATTGGCCAAGTGGTAAGGCACATGGTTCTGGTCCATGCATCGGGGGTTCGAATCCCTCATCCCCAGCCATGAAATGACACCGTTGTAAGACGGTGTTTTTGCATGGCTATGAGTGGTTCGAACCCCCGAAAATCGGGGTGAGAATTGCTTGGCTAAAGAGGCCCGTCCTCTAACAGATAACCCTAATGCGAATTTCACCAATCAACACTACCCTACTAAAA
>CAYZCZ010000064.1:0-2323 GCA_964477125.1 uncultured Candidatus Saccharibacteria bacterium
GTCCTCTGTCGAGCTTAAAATTCAGCCCCGTAAGGGTGCATTAAATACACCTCAAGACTTATTATAGCATAAGTTTTATATAACCGCCAATATTTTTAGCTTGAAACCGCTCTAGCTCCGCTGGGCTGACCATAACGATCATCTCTACCAGGTTTAAAAAATATCCAAAATGCAACACCAGCAAAACCAACTATAATGCTGGCGACAAAAATTGGTAAATTATCGTTTATTGCAGCAACATAGCCACTAATAATTGCAGGTATGCTTTGGGCCAGGGCCATTACGCTAGCATTAATCCCCAGAGCTTCACCTTGCAACTCTCTTGGAGTTACACGGCTAATCAAGGAAGAATTAAATGCCATAGTTAGCCCATTACCCATTGCTAGGAAAGGCGGAATAAGAAATAGCCACTTATATTCACCGGCAGGAATAAATGCGTAAGCCATTAATGATATTGACGTAATAAATATGCTCACCCGAATAACCTGGTAATCTTTAAATTTCTTAGAAATAATACCAACTAATCCACCCTGTATTATTGCTATCCATAATCCAACATATGCAAAATAGTCTCCAATACTACTTGGTTTAAAACCAAATTTATCTAGTAGTACTAACCCAAAAAAGGTCGTAAAAAATGTAAAGCCAGCTGTAAATAAAAAGCTGGTAGGCATAACGCTTCTTATGCCTGGTCGAGAAAAAGCCATAGCAATATTATGGAACGGTTTAGTAAAGTTAAGTTTATCTTTTATTTTAGTCTTTAGTGTCTCTGGTAAAAATAGAAATACAAGTATTACATTTATTAAAGATAAACCTGCCGCAAACCAAAAAGGCGTGGCTGCATTAAACCAACTAACAACTGTTGGGTCAGCTAATTTACCACCAATGTAAGGTCCTAAAATGAAGCCAAGTCCAAATGCCATGCCTATAAAACCAAAGTTTTTAGCTCTATTTTTTGGTGTACTAACGTCTGCAATAACGGCTTGAGCAACAGATATATTACCTCCTGTTATTCCGTCAAATATTCGAGATACAAAGAGTAGAGGAATATTTTTTGTCACTAACCCAATAGCAAATAATACATAGCCAAGCGATGTTCCTAGTATTGATAAGGCCAATACTGGTTTACGACCATATCTATCAGCGAATTGACCCATAATTGGCGCTGCCAGGAACTGTGCTAAAGGATATGCAGCGCTTAACCAACCTAATAATATAAAACCCTGTGACACTGTCCAGCCTGCCGGCAAAATAGAGTCAGGTGAGCCAGGTGTTACAAGCTGAGGGAATACAGGAATTAAAATACCTACTCCAAGAGAATCAAGAAAAATCGTAAATAAAACTGCTAGTAAAGGATGACGACGCCAGTTTTTCTTAGCAGGTAATATGTTATTAGCCTCGGACATAAAGGAAGTATATAGTATTAACTATAAAAATATAACTGATTTATTTTATTTATAAATTTTTGCCAAAGTAAGCCAATCGTTAATCGATAAACTTTGAGCACGCTCGTTTGAATTGATATTTGCCTGGTGCAATAATTGATCAGCTTGTTGTTTTGAAATTTTTAGTCCACCACCCAGGCTACTTCGTAGTTTTTTACGTTTTTCACCAAAACCGGCCTTAACTACTTTGTTAAAATTATTCTCAAGTTCTGCTGGGACAATTTTACTATTACGTAAATTTAAAATAATAACTTGGGAGTCAACCTTTGGAGGAGGCGTAAAATATCTAGCTAAAACAATTGGCCCTAAACTAGCTTCAAAAGTATTTTGAGCAAATACACTAAGTTTTGACATATTTCCTGGCTTTGAAGCAATCCTTTCGGCAACTTCTTTTTGAACAAGCAAACTGGCGCACTCAGGCGGGTTTGGTAATTCACTAAGAATCCTAATTAAATTACTTGTTAAATAATATGGAATATTAGCAACTACTTTATAAGCGCCTTTTATAGAGCTAAAATCAAATTTTAATATATCTTCATTAACTAAGTTAATAGAAGTATTCTTATATTTTTTACCGAGCTCATTAAATAGATTTTTATCAAATTCAACAGCCGTAACCTTGGCGCCTATATCCAATAACTCATCTGTTAGAGTGCCTAGCCCGGGTCCAACTTCTATAACAGCATCACCGGCTACCACACCAGCACATCCAGCTATTTCTCTTAATATATCTTCATCGTATAGCCAATGTTGGCCTAATGATTTATTGGTTTGAGTCACAGAACATTACCACCAATGGTTAGCTTGCCAAAAGTTGTAGGCATTAGTCCAACTGCCATAACGTCCCTTAGCGTAACCACCAAAAAACTGCAGTTGAC
>CAYZCZ010000065.1:0-2239 GCA_964477125.1 uncultured Candidatus Saccharibacteria bacterium
CTGGTACAGCTAGGTTAAACCTATCAGAATATAAATCTACTACAGCCAATATTGCACTTGAATCAGCCCGCTCAAGGTCCGATCCAGCTCTAAGGGCTGCCAAATACAAGCCATTTTTAGAGGCTTGGAAGAAGGATGCGCCAGCCATAGGATTATACCAACCAAGGTATTTATATTTAACAAATCAACCTGTTTATAACTTACATACAGAACGAAACGTTAATTCGCCAGAAGATAGGTTTAATAATGTTCATGAATGGATGATTAACACTGCAAAAGTGCAAAAACAATAAACATATAGCATAAGCGTTATGTTATGATTTATGTATAGATAGAAGTCAGGGAAATTACAAAAATGAATAGGGTGGCACAATACTTACAGGAACATTTAGATGGCGAAGTCATGACATCGGCTGATGCTCGTGATTTTTTCTCTACGGATAGTAGTATTTTTAAATTAGTTCCACAAGTCATTGTTTACCCAAGAAGTGAGAGTGACATTAGAAAACTCGCCAAATTTTCTTGGCAGTTAGCCGAACGAGGCCGTAATATTCCAGTTACCTGTCGGGGGGCAGGCACTGATTTTGGCGGCGGTGCGATTGGTAGTGGTATACTTATAAATTTTCCAGCACATTATAATAAGTTGCTAACGTTAGACCCAAATAAGGGCCTTGTTACCGTCCAGCCTGGAATTAATTTGGGAGCCTTACAACAGGTATTGATGACCCATGGCCATCATTTACCAGCAGTACCATCGTCGTTAGAGTATTCAACAGCAGGTGGTGCCATAGCAAATAATGCAGGCGGGAAAAGATCAATAAAATATGGCAGTACAAAAGACTATGTTACTAACTTAAGGGTAGTGCTTGCTAATGGTGAAGTTATAACAACGGGTTTAATAAGTAAAAAAGAGCTTAATAAGAAAAAAGGTCTGCCAACACTAGAGGGTGAAATTTACAGAACTATTGACGGAATAATTACAGATAATGCAGACTTATTAAGCAAAACAATTCCTGTAGCCAATATGAATAATTCAGGCTATGATTTATGGTCTATAAAAGATGGAAAAGGTAATTTTGACTTAACTAAACTCATTGTTGGTTCGCAGGGAACGTTGGGTATTATTAGTGAGGCAAGTTTTGAAGCAGATGCTTATACACCGGAAACGACACTTATTGTAAGCTATTTCGATAGTTTAGATAAGGCTACAGATGCTGTCGCCAGAATTTCTAAATTGGGGCCAAGTGCTTTAGAATTAATAGATTCCAATTTGATAGAATTCTTAGAAGTAACTAGTCCTAATCATCTAAAAAAGGTAATTCAAAAACCTTTCCCAAAAATTGTTTTAATTGCAGAGTTTGACGATTTGAGTAGGCGAGTCCAAAAACGCAAAACTAAAAAAATAATGAAACAATTAGAGATACTTGCCTATCGAATTGCAGTCACAAATGATCCATTTGAACAAGAAGATTACTGGAAAATACGTGATTCTGCATCTGCAGTGCTTTGGCAATCAGCTAGCAATAAAAAACCAGTGCCAATAATTGGTGACGGAATTGTCCCACCTGAAAGACTAAACGAATATTTGGTACATTTTTACCGCCTATGTGATGAATTTGATATTGATAAAGCTGTTTGGGGGCATGCAGGAGATGCAAATTTGCAAATGATGCCATTGATTGACTTAGGCCAGCTAGGTGACCGTCAAAAAGTATTTAAAATTATGAATGCTTATTATAAGTTGGTTACTAGTTTAGGTGGATCTATTGCCGGTCAGTATAATGACGGAAGGTTACGCGCTCCATATGTTCAGCTAATGTATGGGCACCAAATATACGATTTATTTAGGCAAGTTAAACAGGTGTTTGACCCATACGACTCCATGAATCCTGGTGTAAAAATGGGTTCTCAGCTTTCTGATATTCAAAAGATAGTTCGAACCGATTACAATATGAACCATTTGTACAGCTATATGCCAAGAACCTAGATGAGCACTATACTTTATTTTGGTGCGCGAGAGAGGACTTGAACCCGAGAAGTGCCTGTGGCACTTTGAGTTCACCCTCACCAAGCATATGTTTTCCCAAACAAGTTTAAATTGTAATAATTTGCAGATAAATATGGTGCTAAGGTTCAGTTAATGTAAGATATCGTTATTGTTGATAATGGTGTGAAAATATTCAGTTTGGTGCGCGAGAGAGGACTTGAACCCGAGAAGTGCCTGTGGCACTTTGAGTTC
>CAYZCZ010000066.1:0-1916 GCA_964477125.1 uncultured Candidatus Saccharibacteria bacterium
TAACAGCGTGTAATGCCAGTTAAGTCGTGCTAAAATTAAGGGAATTATGTTCAGCTTTATAGGTCAAGTATTTAATACGCTTATTGCTCAGCCAATTTTTAATTTTTTGGTCATTATTATTGCCATACTTCCAGGCCACAACCTAGGTGTTGCCATCATTATATTTACCTTTTTGGTAAGAATGGCACTTTACCCACTACTAAAAAAGCAGTTACATCATGCCATGGCCATGAAAAAACTTCAGCCAGAGATAAAAAAGTTAAAAAAACAGGCTAAAGGCGATAAACAGCTCGAATCTAAGCTAATGATGGAGCTATACAAAGAAAAAGAGGTTAACCCATTTGGGTCAATTGGCATTATATTAGCCCAGCTACCAATACTTATTGGCCTATACCTATCTATTACTAAACTAATTAAGAATCCAGAGACTTTAATTAGTAATGCCTACGGCTGGGTTCAAAATCTACCTTATATAGAACAGTTATCTAAAGATATTTCTAAGTTCGATGAAACACTACTTGGTTTTGTAGACCTAACACGAACTGCGGTGGAAACAACCGGTATATATTGGCCAGCCATGATATTGGTTGTTGCTAGTGTTGTTGTGCAGTACTACCAAAGCAAACAGTTAATGATGACCGATAAAAATTCTAAAAGCCTTATTCAGATCCTTAAAGATACAAGTGCCGGCAAAGAAGTCGACCAAACCGAAGTTCAGGGTGCAACAAACAAGTTTACCTTATATATAATTCCATTCTTTTTGTTTATTGTTGCCATTAAGCTACCCGCTGCGCTTTCGTTGTACTGGCTAGCAGGCGGTGCAATAGCTATAGTCCAACAGCGTAGAATATTAAACCAAGACGTAGATGAAATGGAAGCTACTGTCGATAACCTACCAGTTGAAGCAGAAATTATAAGTGAATCTAAAAAAACTCCTAAAAAAACCAACACCAAAAAGAAGGCTAAAAAAACTAAAAAGAGGAGGTAGGTAAACACTATGGAAGATTCAATAAGCTATGCAAAGAAATATTTAGAAGATTTGCTATCGTTTTTTGGGCTAAACACCGATGTGCATGCTACAGCAGATGACGAAGTAATTGAGCTTTCTGTACCATCTACACATATGAATGGCTTTTTAATAGGCCAACATGGCGAAACAATACGTTCGCTACAGTACATGGTTAGTACTGCACTAAAGAACAATAACTACGATCATTGCCGGGTAAATGTTGATGTTGCCGACTATAAAAAGGCACGCCACGAACAATTAGCCATTAGGGCTGAAGAATGGGTAGCCGAAGTTAAAAAAACTGGTAAACCAAAAGAAATACGCCCAATGAACCCAGCCGATAGGCGCATTGTCCATAAAGTAGCCGATGAGCATGGTTTAAACACCGAATCACAGGGCGAAGGCCGTGATAGGCATGTTGTTCTTAGCCTACCAAAAGACACCGATACAGAAGCCGATACAGCCTCCGACGAAGAAGAATAACCACCAAATCCATAATTCTGGACCATATTCAGATACTAGTAAATAGTGTCTCTTTCTCAAGTCGAAACCGTTTATTGTAAAACTTAGATAATCTTATTTTATTTAATTCTACTTTTTCCGCTAAAGTAGATCAAAACTCTCGGACGCATATTGTTCGGGTACTTAATCACCTTGTAAAACCCACATAGCACAAAAAGAACTTACACCCCTCTTTATCTGTATAGGAAGAGGTGTCTCGAACAGCTTTTTGTCTTGGCTATGTAATTTTTACGGGTCTTAAATATCGAACAATATGATGCCCGAACAGGGCTCAAATACATCGATGCATCTATTTTCATTACTGAAAATACAAAATGTAACATTCCGCTCAACGGGTCTGGGCATCAAATACTTCCTGGCTAATGGCAATGTAAAACTTATCATG
>CAYZCZ010000067.1:0-1891 GCA_964477125.1 uncultured Candidatus Saccharibacteria bacterium
AACTTTTGCAACATCTTGAATTTTTAAGAACAAGACAGGCTGATAAAGAAACGCCTGTAGACCAAGATGCCGAGCAATCCAATATTAACGATATAGAGCCCGTAGAAGCTGAGCCAACAGACCAAGAATTGGCTGACAAGCTCCAGCTGGCTACTTTACGACTTGCAGACGTAGCCCTACTTATTAGGGAGGCGGCCGAACGCGACCTTATGGTAAACATTAATAGTGGGAGTAAGCTAAAGAGTTTTGGTCGAAAAGTGTTTAAACTAAATCCAATGTTCCGTGAGGCACTACTTCAAAAAAGGCAGGCTCTACTTGAATCACAGATAGCTGGTAAGTCCATAGAAGAACTTTACGATGTTTTAAGTAGCTTAGACAGTGATGCTAAAGACGGTGCTACTAAAGAGTTAATTCTTGCCCTGCTTGATGAATCTAGCAAAGCAAGAAATTCTGATGAAAATGAAGCACGGAAAGTTGGGACCG
The DNA here is from genome assembly GCA_964477125.1 of uncultured Candidatus Saccharibacteria bacterium. Taxonomy (GTDB): domain Bacteria; phylum Patescibacteriota; class Saccharimonadia; order Saccharimonadales; family CAIOMD01; genus DALYDK01. The sequence continues at coordinate 484 of CAYZCZ010000067.1, forward strand.
GTGATGAAGCTCTTGATACTGAAATAAGAAATAAAATTAAAGAAATTACTTCTGAATACCTGTCTATTGCTAGCCCTAGCCCTGATGACAAAGCAAGGTTCGATGAACAAATTGCAACCTATATGCAGGAAGTATCCGAATCCCACCCTGATTTGGTTGGAAGCGAGCTTGGTAATAATTTTATGGGTATAAACGGGGCTGAACTACTAGAGCAGGTTGAAAAACTCAAAAATCAACTTGAAAAAACTATGGATCATGATGATGCCATGGACAGGGTTAACGCTTCACTGGACCAGCTAGAGCTAGTTTTTGGTGAAATGCAAGCCGGGGCAAACGGCGAGCTTGCCCATACCAAGTTTAACGATACTATGGAGCGACTAAGATCTAAAGACACACGTCTTGGCAGTTTACTTAGAAAGCACAGTGGCTTTACCGTTGGTTGTGCGGCGGCCTTTGGCTTAAGTGTTGCAGCCTCAGGATTCTCACTAAATACTGCTGCTCGGTTTATTGGAGTTGGGTCTCTAGGTATTGGGCTGACTGCCTCGGCATATCTGGCTCGTAAACAAGCAATAGCAAGGTCGGAAACTGACACTCAGTTAGCAAACCGGTTGGGGGCCACAGGTGCAAAACTTGGCGAAGATGGACAATATGATATTTTGGCAGACGAATCATTGCAAAAAAGACAATATAATACCATCGCCTACGATGACGCAGTAGAATTACTATCGATATTTACAGAAACCAACCCAGAAACAGGTGAAGTAAAAATTAGGGATGGGCTGAAAGCAGATGAACTAGTTCAACTTTCTGGAATTTATACTCGTATTAATGGTCGGTTTAAGGTTCAACAAGAGTTACATGGAGTAAACTTATTCTCAACAGTTCCCGGTCAATCAATTAAGGCGGGTTCAAATAAACTAGTAGAATACTTAAGTACTATTGAATCTGGTCTAAGTGATAAATATGAAGCAGCCAAAGTCACTATAAACGGCCAAGAAATTAGTGTCAGTGAACTTGTAGACATTGAATTTACACAACAAGTTAGTGGGGTGATTAATGAAGTAACAAGTAAAGATACGAAAAACAAAGCCATTGCACGTGTTGATGGCAGACGGGCAGCAATATTGGCACCAATGTTTGGTGCTACTATTGCCTTTGGTGTAGCTGAATTTGCTAGTCTAGCAACTGGTAATGGTCCGCAAAGCCCGTTAGCTTTGGCTACGGCACTATTTAGACCAAATGCAACTGCTTCAGCTATTGGTAATATTCCACCAACAAGCGGAAATACTACTTCTACCATAGGCAATACAACCTTTACCTCACCAAATGGATCGAACATAACTGTCAATAACAGTGCAGCTAGTATAACTTTCCCAGACGGAAAAACATTTAACGCTATACCTATTAA
>CAYZCZ010000068.1:0-1891 GCA_964477125.1 uncultured Candidatus Saccharibacteria bacterium
AACTTTTGCAACATCTTGAATTTTTAAGAACAAGACAGGCTGATAAAGAAACGCCCGTAGACCAAAATGCCGAGCAATCCAATAGTAACGATATAGAGTCCGTAGAAGCTGAGTTAACAGACCAAGAATTGGCCGACAAGCTCCAGTTGGCTACCTTGCGACTTGCTGACACAGCTCTACTTATTAGGGAAGCGGCCGAACGCGACCTTATGGTAAACGTTAATAGTGGTAGTAAATTAAGGCGTTTTGGACGAAAAATGTTCAAGCTAAACCCAATGGTCCGTGAAGCCTGGCTACAAAAAAGGCAGGCTCAACTTGAATCACAGATAGCTGGCAAGTCCATAGAAGAACTTTACGATGTTTTAAGTAGCTTAGATAGTGAAGCTAAAGATGGTGCTACTAAAGAGTTAATTCTTGCCTTGCTTGATGAATCTAGCAAAGCAAGAAATTCTGATGAAAATGAAGCACGGAAAGTTGGGACCGGTGATGAAGCTCTTGATACTGAAATAAGAAATAAAATTAAAGAAATTACTTCTGAATACCTGTCTATTGCTAGCCCTAGCCCTGATGACAAAGCAAGGTTCGATGAACAAATTGCAACCTATATGCAGGAAGTATCCGAATCCCACCCTGATTTGGTTGGAAGCGAGCTTGGTAATAATTTTATGGGTATAAACGGGGCTGAACTACTAGAGCAGGTTGAAAAACTCAAAAATCAACTTGAAAAAACTATGGATCATGATGATGCCATGGACAGGGTTAACGCTTCACTGGACCAGCTAGAGCTAGTTTTTGGTGAAATGCAAGCCGGGGCAAACGGCGAGCTTGCCCATACCAAGTTTAACGATACTATGGAGCGACTAAGATCTAAAGACACACGTCTTGGCAGTTTACTTAGAAAGCACCGTGGTTTTGCAGGTGGCTGTGCGGCAGCCTTTTTCGTGGGTATTGTAGCATCACGATCTTCACTAAATACTGCTGCTAGGGTAATTGGAATTGGCTCTTTGGGTATTGGTTTGGGACTTTCGGCATATCTGGCAAGAAAGCAGGCTATCACTAGGTCGGAAACTGACACTCAGTTAGCAAACCGGTTGGGGGCTACAGGTGCAAAACTTGGCGAAGATGGACAATATGATATTTTGGCAGATGAATCATTGCAAAAAAGACAATATAATACCATCGCTTACGATGACGCAGTAGAAGTACTATCGATATTTACAGAAACTAACCCAGAAACGGGTGAAGTAAAAATTAGGGATGGATTGAAAGCAGATGAACTAATTCAGCTCTCTGAACTATATAGTCGTATTAATGGTCGGCTTAAGGTTCAACAAGAGGTACATGGAGTAAACTTATTCTCAACAGTTTCCGGGCAATCAATTAAGGCGGGTTCAAATAAACTAGTAAAATACTTAAGTACTATTGAATCTGGTCTAAGTGATAAATATGAAGCAGCCAAAGTCACTATAAACGGCCAAGAAATGAGTGTAGCTGAACTTGTAGATATTGAATTTACCCAACAAGTAAGTGAAGTAATTAATGAAGTAACAAGTAAGGATATGAAAAACAAAGCCAGTGCGCGTGCTGATGGCCGAAGGGCAGCAATATTGGCACCAGTATTTGGTGCTACTGTTGCCTTTGGTGTGGCTGAAGTTGCTAGTATTGCAACTGGTAATGGTCCGCAAAGCCCGTTAGCTTTGGGTATGGCACTATTTAGACCAAATGCAACCGCTTCAGCTATTGGTAATACCCCACCTCCTAGCGGTAGCTCAACCTCTACCATAGGTAACACAACCTTTACTTCGCCAAATGGTTCAAACATAACCGTAAATAATGGTGCAGCTAGTATAACTTTCCCAGACGGAAAAACATTTAACGCTATACCTATTAA
>CAYZCZ010000069.1:0-1712 GCA_964477125.1 uncultured Candidatus Saccharibacteria bacterium
GTCCACTGTTCCTTAGGAATTGTTTCTGTGGACTTTATAAAAACAAGTGTGCCACTTTTGGTAAACAATACCGTTTGAGGACCTTTTATTGATTGGCCTAGGTGGGCGGTAAAGCCGTTACCTTCTAGCTTATCGTTGGCATTTAGTTCCTTGGCTAACTGTGCAGTTTCGCCTGCGGGGTCGGGCTTAAAGCCAGAGGGTATAGGTTGTTGGCTAATGATAACAGGGCTATCGCCTATTTGACTTTGAATACTAGCAACCTTTTTTTCAGAATTGTAAGCTATTTTTCCATTTATTTTGCCACCGGGCATAATTAACGTAAAATCGGGTTTTTTCTGCTCGGCTTCGCCACTAACTTGTGGTGTATTTGCATTATTTTTACCCAGATATTGGGTTATACCTACCGCCACTACAGCCAAACAAGCAAATGCCGAAATAATATATATAACTTGCTTCCTTTTAGGCTTTCTGGCTATAGATTTGACCTTACTGCCTGCTATTTTGAATTTATCTTTCGGTATACGACTGCTTATTGCTGATTTTTTTGGAAGTTTAACTTTTTTAAGGTTGGGTAATTTTGGTACGCTAATATTAATATTTATTTGGGTTGTTTCGCCATTTGTTTTTGGTTTATATTCTTTTTTTGGAGTAGGCTTAGGCATTTTTGGTTTGTTAGGTGCTTTACCCTTCAGCTCATTGGTCATTTCATCTAGCCAGTCAAGGTTACTGTCGTTTAAGATATTTACTCTTGAGTTACTGGCGCCATTAACAGTTGGAGCCACAACTTCTTTTTTCGTAACACTTGTCCCAGCCTGTGGAACTGGATGTTTTGGAGCCGATATTGATGGTTTAGATATTTTTTCGGGGGTTGGCTGTTTCTTTGGAATACTGTTTGCTTGTTTTGGAGTGGAAATTTCCGTAACTGGCTTAGGGTTAGCTTGAGCTTTAGGTGTAATTGGACGTTGTTGGTAACTTGGGGCACTATTAACCCTAGCGGTACCAATAGACCTTAAATCAATCTTCTTAGACTGTTTCCTCTTATTACTCATCTACATCTATTTTAACATCTTCCAATGAGACATTTAGAATGGCGTATCTAGCGGTTGCTGTTCACCACCGGTAAATGTTTTTCCGTGACGTAAACGCTTAGATGGGTCCGCAGTAAAGAATAGGCTTAAGTCCGAAATTGTTGGGCCCCTAGTTACGTCCTCTGGATATCCAAATGTCTTGGTTGCATCAATGCTGACATTAAAGTAATAGTAGCGTGCGCAGTTAATATTGCCCCCGCCACCCTCTTTTGGTGTATAAGTTTCTGGCTGACCCAAAGTTACATTGCCAAAGTTAGTCTCTTGTCCCCATGTAGTCATAGCTGACATAGTTGCTGATGTCCCACAGTCTTCATTTGGGTTCACCAAAGCGTCAAGATCATGCATAGACTGATACTTTGCCTGCCATCGTGCTCCAATAGAATTATCAAGCCCATTCATGAGCCACTTGGTGGGGAACACGTCAGTATCTGTGTCTATCATTCGTGAATATTTAGCTACTTGAGGCTGGGAATATACAGCTGTTTGAACCACCCTGTTTGCACCTGTAAGCCCGAATGCAACAGGCCTAATAGCAATTGTAAATGCAACACCATCACTGTTTGTAGACATAGTATAGGTGCCCGGATTTTCGCTTGCTGCATTTGCTTCTAGCCATGCAGAAGA
>CAYZCZ010000070.1:0-1704 GCA_964477125.1 uncultured Candidatus Saccharibacteria bacterium
TAGCAGTACTAACTATGGCATTGGCAGATGGTTTTGCCGCCGTAGTTGGTGTATCAATGAAGAAAAACGCAGGTAAATTTAAAATAAATGGTCATCAGAAAAGTTTTGCCGGCACTCTAACTTTTATAGTAATTTCATTTTTTATCAATTTTATATATTGGCTTATACATGCTAGCGGGAACTTACCGCCTAGTCTAGATAATATAGTCTTTATTTCTATGCTTTCTTTTGGGGCCGCGTCAATACTTGGTTTAGCTGAATTACTATCCCCAAAAGGTAGTGATAATATTATCGTACCCGTAATGGCTGGGTTGCTAGTTACTTTGCCTACATTATTTTAGCTTATTATATATTTTTACTTTAATAGTTTTAGGTAAATATATAAACTATATTTATGGAAAATCCCAATTTAAAAATCCCAGATTGTCTGGGATTTTTAAATTGGGGCGAGTTATGGGGATCGAACCCACGACCTTCGGAACCACAACCCGACGCTCTAACCAACTGAGCTAAACTCGCCATGTTTATAACAGGGGTGATTATAGATTACATTTATGTTAAATGCAAGTTAAACAGGATGCGTAATGCGCCAAAAAATACTTGGGTTACTTATTTTTCCGGATAGCTTTAATTGTATTTCAGCCTTTTTTTGGATAGACGAAGTACTTATTGCTTGACCATTAAACTGGCTATTTAGCGTAAATTTGTCTAATTTTATATCTGTTTTTGGTGATTCACCTTTCCAAGCAGATATACTCAGCGTATCACTTGCGATAACATTAATATTATTACCCCAAGGTAGCTTATAGTACCCAATGGGCTGGCCTTTATAGATAGTATTAACATGAGTTATTTTGCTTGTAATGATTTCTATATTTGCAGGCGCTTCCTCAAGTGCAAGCTCTTTATTAGGTGCACCCATTATAGTTCCGATAATAGGTATTATATTTTTTGCCGAGTATAGTAAACATCCTCCTGCTTCGATTGTATAACCCGTTTTTATTCCATCTATTCCAACTATTCCTAGGCTAGTGTTAGTATTTTGTACTCTACCGGCAATGGGTAAATCTGCATATTTTTGGCTAACTATTTGTGCAACTACATCATTTTCCATGGCTTTTTGGCTTAGAGTTAACATATCGCTAGCTGTGCCTTTTGTATTGGGTGAAAATCCACTTGAGTCGGCAAAGTTTGTTTGGGCCATACCAATATTTTTTGCGTATTCATTTGCTTGTTTTACGTATTCAGCTTCTGACCCAAAACCCCATATTGCTAACTTATTTGCAATATTATTAGCTGAAACAATTAGCAATGCCTGCAATGCCTGGTATTCATTTAGATTTGATCCGGTTTGAACTAACATGGTTGATTGCCCATTACTAGCCATTTCTTGTTGGAGTTTCTCATCGTTGGCCGTTATTGGGATTGTTGGACCTGTTTGTCCGGCTGTAAGTGGGTGTTTATTGAGTATTAGTAAGGCCAGCATAATTTTTGCTGTACTTGCAGTTGGGCGAACTATATTTGCATTGTTAGTAATTATTTTACCATTATCACCAACAGCTAACGCTTGGGAGCCTACACCGCTTAGATATACTTGTTGCTGAGGTGTGAAAGCTAGCTTAGGGGTAAAGACAATATATGGTTCTAGGGCTGGTAATGGTCTTAACATAGCCCATGAAAGGTATGCTACAACCATTAGTAAGA